>JBAWCO010000479.1:0-7470 GCA_049590315.1 Occallatibacter sp.
GAGCATGTTTTATCGAGCTGCGGAAGGGATGGCGATGGATGTAGCGGTCCGTACATCCAACGAGCCATCGCAGTTGATACCGGAGCTGCGCGACGTACTGCGCGCATCCAGCCCCGACCTTGCCGCTAGTAACTTTACGACGATGGATCAGGTTGTCGAGGAATCCTTTGGAAGCCAGAAACTGGCGGCTGAACTGCTGGAGATCTTTGCTGCCTCGGCGCTGCTACTCACGTTGTCGGGCATCTATGGAGTGCTTGCCTACTTCGTTACGCAACGCCAGCGGGAACTGGGAATTCGCATCGCGCTTGGAGCGCAGCGGTCGCACATCCGAGGACTGATTCTTGGGCAAGCCTGCTGGATGCTTGGGATGGGATTGATCTTCGGGACCGGTTTCGCTTATTTATCGAGCCGATGGCTTAAGGTCTTTCTCTACGATGTAAAGACGAATGATCCGTGGACCGGAGCTGCTGTGGCTGGGCTGCTGTTCGCGGGAGGGATTCTTGCAGCGCTCATTCCGGCACACCGTGCTGCATCGGTCGATCCTGTCGAGATGATCCGTGCAGAGTGATGCCAGGTTACGAGTTAGGTGAATGTCGTTTTGTGAATGAGGCGGGTGGCCCGCTCACGGATCCTGCCGCTCGTCTGCGCTTCGCAAAGATGGAAGTCTGTGCCCCATTCATCGCGGCTTTATCGCGATGAGTGGGCCGCGCATTCTTGCCGTCCAGTCCGACTCGATCTCAACGACTCCTCGAATTCCGGTCGCGTAGTGGTTGAAGCTGCTCCCTCGGTACTGCTCGGGCGATGCGACCAGTCCCCGTTTCCCGTCCCGCCCTCACAGTGAGCCTCGACGCGAAAAACTCACGCATCCCAAGCCTCTTATGCCCGTTTTTCGCAACCTTCTAAGCGGTTTCAAAAAACACCGTTCAATTCTCTACAACCCTTGTGCTTAATTCGCAACTATTCCAGGTACCGAAACGCAAAATAGGGCAGGCCCACAAGGTTAAGCCTTCAAAAAAGTACAACCGTCCAGGCAAACCTTCGGAGTTTTTCCGCACTTTCTAAGCGAACATCTGGAGTTGGCGCAGCACCATTCGAGCGGCCATTTCACGCCTTCTCATGTGCCGCTTTGACCGGCCGAAAGAGCCAGAGATTGAGCAGCGTGAACAGCAGTCCGCCGACAGTGAACTTGAGCCACACAGGCGCTTGCGAGGGAGAGAAAAAGCCTTCGAGACATCCAGCGATGACCAGCAATGGAATGATGCCGGAGACTAGTTGCGTGGCTTCAATTCCGCCGCGGGCTATTGATTCTTTCCACCGCAATGCGCCGGGGAAGAGCATGGCGTGGCCCAGTCGAAAGCCTGCCGCTCCAGCGATGAGGATCGAAGGCAATTCCAGAGAGCCGTGAGGCGCGACAAAGCTCCAGAGCGCGACTGACATGCCGTATTGATGACAGGCCGCTGCGATAACTCCCAGCATCATGCCGTTGTTGAAGAGAAACCAGAAGGTTCCTACCCCGAAGACTATGCCGCCGGCAAATGTGGCAAAGCTGACGGAGAGGTTGTTAGTCATAATGGCACTGGTGGCCATAGGTTCGACGCCAACGATGGAGTGAGTCCACATCTGGTGGCGCTCCATCGTCGCGATCATGTCGGGCCCGACAAAGTGACGCATAAATTCCGGACGCGCGCTGGTGAGCGCAGCGCCTAGTGCACCCCAGGCTACAGAGACCAGCACGGAAGCCAGCACATAGCCAATCTGCTTTTGAAAGATGGCCGGATACTGGTCACGCAGGAAACGGAAGAGGGTGAGTAAACTCGTCTTACGGCCGGAATAAATGATATGGTGGGCGCGAGCCAGCAACTGATTTACATACGTGGTGTAGTTGCGGGCGGTGGAGTCTTGCCGCAGCACTGAAAGGTCGGCGGCAACCTGCCGATAGAGCAAGGCCATCTCCTGCAATTCCGCGCGGGAAAGCTGGCTGAGACCGCTTGAGTCGGATTGAGCCAGCAGAGCGGAGAGGCGGTCCCAGTAGGGCCGTCGCTTGAGAATCCACTGGTTGGAGAGGATTTGCGTCATGGACCTGAGTTCAGACCAGCTTAGCATCGAAACGCCTGAGCTTGTGGCGATCGAGATGCCGATTGCCGGTATTGGCAGCCGTTTTATTGCGGTGCTGGTGGATTATTTGATATGGGGCGCCGCGCTGGTGGTGCTCGTCTTCATTGGCTTGATTATTCTGCCGGCGATGCATGCTTTCTCAAGGATTTCAGAGCAGTGGGCCGTCGCGATTGTTATCTTCTTCGTTTTTCTATTTCAGTGGGGCTACTTCACGCTGTTTGAGGCGTTCTGGAATGGACGGACGCCGGGCAAGCGCGTGGCGCGGATCAGAGTGATTCAGCAATCGGGGCGCGCCATTGGGCTATTCGAGTCGATGGCACGCAACCTGGTGCGCTATGTGGACTGGATTCCCGGATTTTATGGAGTAGGGATTATCGCCATGTTCGCAACTCGTCAACACCAGCGGTTGGGCGACTTGGCTGCCGGGACGCTGGTAGTGCGAGACAAGGACACGGAGACGCCGCTATGGGGCGAGTCGGGATCGCGCACGTTCACCGCGCAGATATTGGCAACCAACGCGGCCATTCCGGAGCCGCACACGGCGGTGACCCTGCCGGCAAGCGGGATTGCAAAATTGTCAGTGGCCGACCTGGAGGTGCTGGAGGGCTTCTTCGCCCGGCGGCTGGACATGAGCCTTCCCACTCGTCAGGCTTTGGCGCATCGGATTGCGTGGGCTATTCAGGCGAAGTCTGGGCTGCAAACCCCGGAGGGGGCCAGCGTGGAGACTTTTCTTGAGGCGGCAGCCCGTCAATTGAGGGATGTCGCGCGCTTGCAATAGGACATTCATCCCCTTGGCGGGATGCGAAACTGGGGAAGTGGGGTGAAACCCATTGCAAGCGGCTCGCGAGGCTCTACTAAACAAAAAAGTAAATGGATTCACTATTGGTCTTTCCCGAGAGACTGGTTGAGGTCACCAAACTCGTAAACAGAAGGCATTCGGCGGGTCTTGGAATATGTATACGATTTCAATCTGCAACTGAGTTGCCTGTATGAGGTTACAGACACCTTGATCACGGGTTTTCACAGGCGGAGTGCACACCGCTTAACTCATTAAAAACTTTGACTTGACAACCATCAGACAGTGGGCATTAAATGACACGCGGCTCACTGAATGGCGTGTTGAGGGTGTTCTACTTAAACGTTTGAGCAGATAAAGTCAAACGTTTAAGCTGAAAAATCCTGAAAAGTGGAGAAACCAGGATTCTCCACTACTAAACCATGGAGAAATTGGGCCGGATGTAAGCCCGGAGCAGGGCGCTTGACAGCCCGGGTTGACGAAGTGAATCAAGCGGTTTGCCGGGATCGAAAGGGTAGCATTCCGGCGAGAAACGAAGTTGGAACCCCGCGTACCGGCACTATCGATGCCGGCGGCTCACCGAAGCGGATACGCTCAGGAGGCCGGGAAGACGGGCTAAGCGAATCGAGGGCCGGGAAGTGAAAGCACAATTTTCCGGAGTAGCCTCAATTCGCGCGCTTCAGAAGGCGATCGCAGCCCAGGACGCCTCTGACTAATCGATGTACGGCGCAAAATTGTTCCGGGTCAACGGTAGTTCTTTCAGCTCTCCGTTACGGCGGAAGGGCGAATTAAGAGGCGATAGCCTCAGGTGGCATTGAGAATGACCGGGGTGTTGGAAGACCACCGGTAGATATTCAGATGCCAGCCGTTGCGCACGGGATCCGGTTCCACCTTCTGCTTCATTCCTCGCCTCATCGCGAGGGAAGGAAGCACCAACAGAGACAGCAAGAAAATTGAAAAGGAAGGTCACATGAGACAAGCGATTTACAGGATGATCCTGTTGCCGTTGTTCGTTGTCTTGGCGTGCGTGGGAGCATTTGCGCAGGCCAATTCTGACGTCACCGGCATCGTCACAGACCAGACTGGAGCAGTGGTTGCGGGGGCAAAGATTACGCTCACCGACCCAGCTACCGGTGCATCGAAAACAACGATCAGCGACGGCAGCGGGTTATATGACATTCCCGGATTGAACGCCGCCAACTACAACCTGAAGGTCATGGCGAAGAGCTTTCAAACTTACGAGCAGAAGGGCGTGGTCGTCGACATCTCCCGAACCTTCCGCGTCGACATCAAACTTACCGTGGGATCAGAATCGCAGACGGTGACTGTCGAGGCCGATGCCTTGGCGGTACAGAGCGACTCGAACGTGGTAAGCACCCTGATCAACGAGCAGCAAATTACCGAGCTGCCCACCAACGGACGCAACGTCATCGGCCTTGCAGCATTGGGCCTTGGCGTCAGCGGCAACTTGCCGGACTTGGAGAGTCCGTTCTCCGTCACCGCCAACTACTCCATCAGCTTCAATGGCCTGAACCAGGCGCACAACGTATGGATGATTGACGGCGCTGAGGCATATGACCGCGGTTCCGGCGGCAAAATGTCCGTCATGCCTTCACAGGACTCGCTGGGTGAGTTCCAGGTACTCGCCAGCAACTTTCCTCCCGATTACGGCATTGCCTCTGGCGGCACCATTACGATGTCGATCAAGAGCGGAACGAAGAAGTTTCACGGCGGCGTCTGGGAATTCGACCGCAACGACGCTCTGGATGCGCACGCCTGGTCCGACAACAATAACGGACAGCTCGCCAAGAAGTCGGAGTTACGCTATAACGTCTTCGGCGGCAATGTCGGCGGTCCGGTGTTCATTCCTCACGTCTACAATTCTGCCAAGCAGAAGACCTTCTTCTTCTATAACGAGGAGTGGCGCAGAGAGGTCACAGGGGTTTCGACCAGTTCGATCGCCACTGTTCCTGCGGCGGATTTGATCACAGCGCCGGCAAATTTGAACTTTGTGATCCCTTCGTACAATTCTCTTCCACAAACCTATGTGCCCAACGTTTCCCCCAACTCCAGGGTCGGCAAGGCCATCGCGGCCTATAACGCCGGTGCCGGTGCCGGTGCCAATCAGCTCGTAGCCGGCCACCCCTTCCCGAATGGCATGATTCCAGCGGGCCTTCTGGATGGGAACGCCCTGGCCTTCAACGGCACCCAAAATCTTCCGGCGTCGACGAACGCGGACGGATCCTATACGCCGACCGGCGGCCATCTGCCTGTCACAGTGCGTGAAGATCTCTTCCGCATCGATCACAACATCAATGACAAGTGGCAGCTTTTCGGTCACTATATCCACGACGCGATGGACACGGTCGAGGCCACTCCAGAGTGGCAGGGCGACAAGTATCCGACCATCGGTTCCAACTTCAGTAACCCAGCGTACGCCGCCGTCGTCAAGCTGACGGGCACGCTGTCGCCTAATGTATTACTCGAAGCTGCATTCAACTACAACGGCAACAAGATTGCCATCATTCCGGTGTCTACTGTGAAAGCCGGTTTCGTAAAGCCCGCGGCCTGGAACAACACCGGCACGTTCTTCGCTCCAAAACTCGATATAGGCAACCGCATGCCCGATATCGAATGGAGCACGATCGGAACGACCTGGGGTCCTGGAAACGATCCCTGGACCAACGGCGCCGAGGACTTTGCAGAGGTATTGGGCCTCTCGGTGACCAAGGGTAAGCATCAGATGAAGTTCGGCGGCGGCTACAACCGCTACACCAAGAACCAGGTCATCGGCAAAGATTCCGAAGGCGACTTCAGGTTCGATGACAAATGGATTGCGCCAGTTTTGGATCCGGTTACCCATGTGGTAATTACGCCCGGTCACGTCGAGGGCAACCTCACCGGCGATTCCTACCTGGACTTCCTGCTCGGCCTGAGCCACGACGACGGTGGCACCAACGGCTTCTCGCAAGCCAATGCCAATCCCATCAACCACTACGTCAACAGCACCATCTCGGTCTATGCCGAAGACAACTGGCATGTGAATAGCCGGTTGAGTCTGCAGTACGGCTTCCGGTACGACATGATGCCGCACACGTGGGAGCGCAACAACGGGGTTTCCAACTTTAACCCTGCGCACTACCAGCCGGGCCTCACAACGGCAGCCAGCTTCGATCCGCTTACTGGGGCATTTCTCCCAAGCGCGCCGGGTCTGCAATCCAACTCGATCGGCACGTTTTATATGAACGGTGTCGACATTGCCGGCCAGCAAGGCACACCGACGGCGCTGGTCAAGAACGACTACAAGACCGTGATGCCCAGAGTCGGTTTCTCTTATGATCTCGCCGGCAACGGCAAGACCGTAGTGCGTGGCGGCTTTGGCACCTTCTACGAGCGCATTCAGGGCAACGACATTTACGACGCTGCCGGATCGCCCCCCTTCATCAGTCAACCCGGCGCGAACGATGTCGAGTTGAGCAACCCCAGCGCCAACTGGGCAGCCGGTGGTACGGCTACACAGCCGGTGTTCACGCAAGGCTTTAACTCCCTGAACACTTACTATCCCGATCCGGCTGTGGCCGAGTTCAGTTTGGGTGTGCAGCATGAGATTGTTCCCTCACTGATCGCGATCACGCAGTATGTCGGCAACATCGACTGGCACCAGAACGTTTGGGTTCCAATCAATAACTTCCCGCTCAGCACACCGTTGTTGACTCGCGCGGATTTCGCGGGTGACAAATCGGTTGCAGGCTACGCGGCCCTCTCGCCTGTCGACAAGCTGGTAGACAAGACCTATCCGGGTTTTGGCAATATCAGACTGCAATCGACTCCGCAGACCGGCACCTATCACAGCTTCCAGGCGGGACTGCGCCAGCAGGGTAAACACGGGCTCAGTTTCGAACTGGATTACACCTATGCTCACCAGATCGACTCCACACCGGGCAGCGTGGACGTGGACAACAACAACCCAACGTTCAACCCCTGGAACCTGAAGTACGACAAGGGGTCCGGCATCCTGGACCGCCGTCAGGTCTTCAGCGGCAACTACGAGTACAAACTCCCGTTCTTCAATCATGCCTCAGGCTTGTCGAGGACCCTTCTCGGCGGCTGGGAAATCTCCGGCACAGTCGTCTCCGAGACCGGTTTGCCATGGTTGGGCAATGTCGCCCCCAAGAACTCCTTCGGGGACACGGTTGGTCTGGGCGGCGATTATGCCATCCGTCCCAACATTACCGGCAAGCCGATTTACACCAAGGGAACGGCCACTTATCAAAATAACGGTAAGACAGTTACTGGCTATCGGTATGTGAGCAATGCGAACATCTCGGCGCCCACACCTAGCTGGAAAGGCGGCTCCAACCTGGGCTTCGGCAATATGGGAAAAGACGCTATTGTTGGTCCTGGCCGCACCAATTTCAGCACCGCGATCTACAAGTCGTTTGCTTTTGGCGAGGCTGCTCATGTCGAGTTCCGCGCTGACAGCTTCAACACTTTCAACCACACCCAGTTCAACAGCTTGCAGGACTCCAACCCCGCGGATCCGGGCTTTGGTTTCGTGA
>JBAWCO010000480.1:0-2524 GCA_049590315.1 Occallatibacter sp.
AAGGGCCGTGGCTGGATCTTCACGCCCAAGGACTTCGTTGACCTGGGATCACGGGCGGCGGTCGACCAGGCGCTTTTGCGACTGAAAAAGGATGGGAGCCAGGGTCTCAGGATTCGGCGACTTGCCCGAGGGCTTTATGATTATCCTCGCAGGCACCCCGTCATGGGTATCCTGTCGCCCGATCCCGATGCAGTAGCTCGTGCTTTGGCAAAGCGAACTGGAAGTCGTCTCATGCCCTCTGCATCGAAAGCAGCAAATATGCTGGGACTTTCGACACAGGTTCCGGCGCAAAATGTTTACCTGACAGACGGCCGGTCCAAGACTGTCAAGGTGGGGAAGCAGGTTGTCCGTCTGAAACATGCGGCACCATCGAAGATGGCCTTTGCCGATTCTCCAAACGCCAACGTGATGCAAGCTCTGCGTTCGATAGGCCGCAAGAACGTCGGCGACGACGTGGTGAAGCAGATTGCACGCGCAGTGCCTCGTAAGACGAAAGACGATTTCATTCGCCTTTCGCCAGTCGCACCCGACTGGACACGCCCGATTATGAAGAGAATTGCTTCGGAGTAGCAGATGAACGAATTCGCATTGGCTCCTGCAGGTGAACGCCAGAGCGCGTTTATCGAAACGGCAGCCCGCATGGGCGTGAGCCCTCTTATCATCGAAAAAGATTTTTGGGTCTGCTGGTGCCTCGGACGGCTGTTCGAGATGCCCGATCTTCCAGGTCATATCTTCAAAGGCGGGACCTCGCTGTCAAAGGTATATGGTCTCATTCATCGATTTTCAGAGGACATTGACATCTCTCTCAACCGCGCAGAAATGGGCTTCGGCAAAGACAACGATCCTGCCGCTGAAGACCTTTCGGGAAAGAAACGACAAAAACTGCGCAATGAGCTTGCCGGCGCTTGCGCCTCATATATCGAGACTGAGATGCTTCCACGCTTTCAGACAGCGTGCCGGTCAATTCTGGGCGAAAATGGGTGGTCCGTAATCATGGACGAGCGCGACCCCGACCGTCAGAGCATCCTGTTTCAATATCCGACAAGTCTTACCGAATATCAGGCCGGTGCCTATCTCAAGCCAAATGTCCTGCTCGAATTCGGTTGCCGCGGAGATCAGTGGCCGTCTACGGAAGCAATCGTGCGCCCCTTTGTGGCGATGGAATTTCCGACGCTCATCCGACATCCGGTGATCAAAGTAATAGCGCTCGATGCGGAGCGCACGTTTTGGGAAAAAGTAACCCTGATTCACGCAGAAAATCATCGGCCAACGGACAAGCCACTCCACAATCGCCTATCTCGGCACTATAGCGACGTGGCACAGATATTCCGCAGCGAACTCGGGGCGAAAGCTGTTGAAAATCTCACTCTGCTTGAGCAGGTTGTAAAACACAAGCAAGTGTTTTTCCCGTCAGGCTGGGCGCACTACGATACGGCGAAACCCGGTTCCATGAAACTGGTACCTGACACGGAGACAGCCAATCTCCTCCGATTGGATTACGAAGTCATGAAGGAAATGTTCTTCGGAGAAGTAGAGAGCTTCGATAGCGTGATGACGACAATCAAAGAACTGCAGGAAGTCCTCGATCTCAAGAAGGGTCTTTAAGAATCATGAACGCCGTTGAACTGCTGGACTAGTTGGAAACAGAGTCAGTTTGTCACTTTCGGCCCACCAATCGACCCAAGCTTGCATGAACGGTGCCCAGAGAATCGAGGTCTCAGAAGAACAAAGCATTTAGCGTTTAGCCGCGTTCTAGTAGCGGTTGTGAAATTCTGAAGTCGGCCAGTTTAACTGTGGCAATTTCAGGATCTCGGCTTGAAGAGAAATTGAAGTAATCGAGGTGCAAGACGGAGAGCAGTAGAAAATGCTCTCAGTTCGAAGCCTGTGCGATAGATCGTCCTCGGGTTTCGATCTGTGATCGCGCGCCCAATGACCTCGGCTAACATTTCATCCCCGATCCACCTCTCGGAACCTAATGGAAGCGCAGCGAGCGTCTTGGCAAGGCCCTGGCGATAGCGCCGCAAAGGCCGCTCCGGCGAACGAATTTCTTTGTCTACACGCCTAATAGAGCCGCGCATAACTGCCGTGACTCGAACCCCGGTCCCTTCCATCTCTCTGTTGAGGCTCTGCGACCAGCTTTCAAGCGCCGCGTGAGAGGCTGCGTACATCCCCATAAATGGAGCCGGAGAGGTGCCGAACGGAGAAATTAGATTGACCACTCGCCCTATGCCGCGTGCCCGCATGAACGGAATGACCGCGTAGGTCAATCGAAGCACATCAAAGAAACTTTCCGCAAAATGTCTATTCGTCTGCTCCTCGCTGAGCTCCTCCAATGCGCCGATTGTGAACGTCTCGGAGATATTTACGAGAGCATCGACACACCCGGCAACGCCAAGAAGCGTCGCGATAGCGTCTCTGACGGCCACCGTATCGCCTCGTTTGAGTTGTATTTGTGAGAACGGAAGCTCTTCCGTCGTCGAAACGTACTCGTCGACCGTGCCAAAGACCTTGAAACCATGGCGAG
>JBAWCO010000481.1:0-4822 GCA_049590315.1 Occallatibacter sp.
CATTTTGGCTCATCCGCGGAGATCCCATGCGCGAGTGCTGCCAAAAGCACCGAAACAAGAGCGCCCCGAAGAGTTGCGGAGAATGCCATAGTCAATTCCTTTCATACGGACATGGGACGCTGTCTACTTCCGCTCCCCAATCGGCACAAACCTCAAATCCTCCGGCCCCGTGTAACTAGCCGAAGGCCGAATAATCTTCCCATCATGTCTCTGCTCAATCACGTGCGCGCACCACCCCGCCGTCCGCGCAATCACAAACAGCGGCGTAAACAGATCGATCGGAATCCCCATCTGGTGATAAGCAACCGCTGAGTACCAATCCAGATTCGGGAACATTTTCTTCGCGCCCATCATCACGTCTTCAATTCGCTCGGCCACATCGAAGAGCCGCGTATCCCCACTGGCAACCGCCAGCCCCCGCGCCACTTCCTTCACAATCTCGCTCCGCGGATCGCTGATCGTATACACCGGATGCCCGAATCCAATAATCACCTCGCGCTCGCTCACGCGCCGCCGAATATCCGTCTCCGCTGCATCCTGCGAATCGTATCGCTCCTGAATCTCCAGCGCCACCTCATTCGCCCCGCCGTGCTTCGGCCCCTTTAGCGCCCCAATCGCCCCGGCAATGCACGAGTACAGATCCGAACCCGTCCCCGCAATCACCCGCGCCGTAAACGTCGACGCATTGAACTCGTGCTCCGCATACAAAATCAGCGAAGCCTGCATCGCCGCCACCCACTCCGCCCTCGGCGTTTCCCCATGCAGCAGATGCAGAAAGTGCGCCGCAATCGAGCTGGGGTCCCCGGCGACAGGTCCACGTCGCTGGGGTGGTGAATCCTCGAACCGCTCCACTTCGATCCGCCGTCCATTGCGCGCATAGTGGTGCCAATACAGCAGCATCGAACTCAGGCTCGCAAGCAGCGTATCCGCAATCGCTCGCGCTCCCGCATCGTCATGCGCCGCCACCTCCGGCAGCACGCACCCCAGCACCGAGACGCCCGTCCGCAGCACGTCCATCGGATGCGTCGACGGAGGCAGCAGTTCCAGCGCCTGCTTCACTGCCGCAGGCAAACTCCGCAACGGCCGCAAGCTTCCCTTGTACGCAGCCAACTCCGCCGTATTCGGCAGCTTCCCATGCACAAGCAAGTGCGCCACTTCCTCATACTCGCAGTGCGCCGCCAGGTCCTTGATGTCGTACCCGCGATAGTGCAAATCGTTCCCGCTATGCCCCACGGTGCACAGCGCCGTATTCCCCGCCGGCGTCCCCGACAACACGACAGACTTCTTCGGTTTGAATGCTGTGGCGGAACCTTCACTCATGATGCATCTCACTTTTAGATCAGACAAATTGAAAAAACGGGCTCTATCTCTTGCCCTTTAGTCCGCCTCGGTGTCCGAGACTTCGAAGTTCGCGGCGAATGCTCCGACTCTCATTACTGCGCGAACCCAAATCCTTATTCGCGACGGCTAGCCTTTCTAAAAGCAATTGGATTTCTCTAGTCATTGAACTCTCCTCTCCCTCTTTCCCCTTAGCAAACAACTCATCCAGCTTCTTCTCATAAGCGTGATAGTCCAAATACTTATAGAGCTCCGCCCGTGTCTGCATCAGCGGCACCACATCGCGCTGCGTTCCCTCCGCGCGAATGGCCTCATACACCTTAAGCGCCGCCGCATTCATAGCCCTATAAGCCGCACAGCAATACAGCACAATATCCACGCCAGCGTCTCGCAACTCGTCCCGCGTAAACAGGGGTGTCTGCCCAAACTCCGTAATGTTCGCCAGAATCGGCACGCCCACACCCTTGCGAAACTCGGTGTACTGGCCAAGCTCCGTAACCGCCTCGGCAAAGATCATATCCGCGCCCGCCGCTACATAGCCGTGCGCCCGCGCAATCGCCGCAGCCATTCCCTCGCCCGCCAGCGCATCCGTTCGAGCCATAATCACAAACTGGTCGTCCGTCCGCGCATCCACGGCAGCCTTGATGCGATCCACCATCTCTTCGGCCGCCACCAGTTCCTTGCCTGGCCGATGCCCGCAGCGTTTCGCGCCCACCTGGTCCTCAATATGTACCGCCGCCGCGCCCGCCTTCTCCATCGAGCGTATCGTCCGCGCAATGTTGAACGCCCCACCCCATCCCGTATCGATATCCACCAGCAACGGCAGCCCGCTCGCATCCGTAATCCGCCGCACATCCGTCAGCACATCGTCCATCGTGCTGATCCCTAAATCTGGAACCGCGAGCGAATTCGCCGCCACCCCGCCGCCCGAGAGGTACAGCGCCTTGAACCCCGTAGCCTCCGCCATCCGCGCCGTATATGCGTTGATAGCGCCCGCCACCTGCAGCGGTTTTTCGTCCCGCACCGCCGCGCGAAATCTTATTCCCGCTGAAACACTTCCACGTATCCGCTGCATGCAATGCCCTTGCGCCGCATCATAACAGCCGCAACGCCACGCCTTCCCAATTCAGCTTTCCCGGTTTCCCAACCCGCCCGCGCGGTGCGACAATCATCCCGTTGCCGCGTCGATATCATTACGCGACATCCCCAAAGGAGAACCATCGTCATGAAATCCCTTCTCGTTTGTACCGGGCTGCTCCTCGCCGCAGCCACTCTCTCCGCTCAGACGCCCGCACCCAAGCCCCCACCCAAGAGCCCCGCCGCCACCGCTTCCGTCACCAACGCCGGCAAATCCATCACCATCACCTACAGTTCGCCCAGGGTCAATGGTCGCGCCGGCAAGCTCTTCGGCAAAGACGGCCAAATCGGACACGACCCCACCTATCCCGTCTGGCGCGCCGGCGCGAACTCCGCCACCGCTCTGCACACCGATAGCGACCTCACCATCGGCCCCCTCTCCGTCCCCAAGGGCGACTACACTCTCTACGTCGACGTCTCCAACCCCGACAGTTGGGTGCTCGTCGTCAACACCCAGACCGGACAGTGGGGAACAAAATACGACAAGACGAAAGACCTCGGTCGCGTGCAGATGACCATGACCAAGCCTGCCGAAACCATCGAGAATCTCAAATACACCATCACCGGCACCGGTTCCTCGGGTACCATCACTCTGGCCTGGGAAAACCACATCGGCACCGTCCCCTACAGCGTGCATTGAAGTCCAGTAACATCAATACGTTTTACGGCAGGGCGGCGTTTTGCAGCCAATTCGCCGCCCACCCGATACAATAGATAGAGCAGTCATTGATTTCTGGAAGGTGCGAAGAACTTGCCGTTATATGCCTATCGCTGCACACAGTGCGGCCATCGCTTTGAAAAAATTCAGAACTTCTCAGCCGAGCCGGAGACAGAGTGCCCCAAGTGTCACGGCGTTCTTGAGCGCCCGCTGACCGCGCCCCGCCTCAACTTCAAAGGCGCCGGCTGGTACGTCAACGACTACGCCAACAAGAGTTCCGCGCCTTCCTCCGAATCCTCATCCGATTCGAAGTCCGATTCCAAATCTGATTTCAAGAAGGATTCCGCATCCTCGGAAACCAAATCTGATTCCAAATCAAGCGAAAGCACGACAAGTGCCCCTGCTTCCACACCCGCGGCCTCACCCAGCACCACGCCAAGCTCATCGTCCGGATCATCCACTTAAACTTCGCTCTTCGCCGCGCCCTCCTGCCTGAGCCGCGCCCCTATGACATCTGTATATTTATTTCCGGATCCCGTATTGAACAGCACCACCCTATCCTTCGCCGTTAAAAATCCCGTCCCCAGTAAGTGGTCGTAGGCCGCCGTAGCCGCCGCACCCTCCGGCGACAACAGCAGTCCCTCGTGCGCCGCCCAGTCCTTCAGCGAGGCGAAAATCGCATCATCCGACAACGCCAGCGCCACACCACCCGACTCCCGCACAATCTCCAGAATCAGTGCATCGCCGTAAGGCTTCGGCACCCTCAGCCCCGAAGCAAACGTATGCGCATCCTCCCACATCCGGCTCGCTGCCTCGCCTTGCTCAAATGCCCTTACCACCGGCGCGCATCCCGCCGCCTGAATCGCGATCATCTTCGGCCGCTTCCCCGTGACCCACCCCAACTGCTCCATCTCCTCAAACGCCTTCCACATCCCAATCATTCCCACTCCGCCGCCCGTGGGATAAAACACCGCATCGGGATACTCCCAGCCCAGTTGCTCCACCAGTTCGTGCCCCATCGTCTTCTTGCCTTCCACGCGAAACGGCTCCTTGAGCGTGGACACATCGAACCATCCCTCGGCCTGCTTGCGCTCCGCCACCATGCGCCCGCAGTCGGAGATCAGCCCATCCACCAGCGTTAAATGCGCGCCATAAGCCGCGCACTCCACCTGGTTCGCCATCGGCGTATCTCTGGGCATAAAGATATGTGCCTCCATCCCCGCTGCGGCCGCATACGCCGCCAGCGCCCCACCCGCATTGCCTGCCGTCGGCGCAGCCAGTTTCTTCAATCCATAATACCGAGCCATGGTCACCGCCAAGGCGAGCCCCCGCGCCTTGAACGTCCCCGTCGGATTGGCGCCCTCTTCCTTGAGCCACACGTTCTCGTGTCGCCGGCTCTTGAGCATCGGCGTCCATCCCTCGCCCAGCGTCACCGGCTCCACATCCGGAAGCACTTGGCGGTAGCGCCACATCCCGCTCCACCGTGCATCCTGCGAACTCGTCCCAATCAGCGCGCGCTGCGCCAGTCCCTTCGCGCCACTCAGGTCATAGCGAACATAAAGCGTCCCCGAGCAAGCCGTGCAAACCGTCTGCGGAGTCGCCGGGTCGAGATGTAAATGGCAGCGTGAGCATTCCAGAAAAGCAATCTGAGGCATAGCCATAGGATAATGGAGACCGCGCACCCTCAAG
>JBAWCO010000482.1:0-3357 GCA_049590315.1 Occallatibacter sp.
TTCAAACTGCCATCCGTTGTGCGGGCATTGGCCAGAAAGATCCAGAAATATCCTTCATTCAGGTCCCGGTTTACTCCATCCCCGTTGACATAGCTGACACCTAGGTTGTATTGGGCTTTTGTCTCACCCTGCTCAGCAGCTTTGAGCATCCAAGTGGTGGCCTGATTGAAATCCTTCGGCACGCCGTATCCGTTAAGATAGAGGAATCCCAACCCGTATTGTGCTTCAGCTAATCCCTGTTCAGCAGCCTTGCGATACCAATCTGCGGCTTGGAAATAGTCCTGCGGAACGCCTGCGCCTTGTTCGTACGTCACACCCAGTTGCGACTGTGCGATAGCATCGCCTTGGTCGGCTGCCTTGCGATACCAGGCAATGGCTTGCGCCATATCTTTCGGCACTATTCCGCGTGCCGGACTATGCCGAGTGATGTGGGAGGCCATTGCTCCCGGGCGCGCATTTTCTGATCAGAATGGAAATGCGCCGACCAACCACTCGACATAGTTCTGGCGTCTCTACAGACTGCTGAGGAAGCCAAGTAGCTGATCGTCCGGACAGTAACGGATGAACTTGCTCATCAGCGGCTCTGCTTTCTCGAGTGCCTTTTGTTTCATCGCCAGTGTGGCCTCGAGATAAATCTGAGTTGTTTCAACCGATTCGTGACCAAGCCACAGTGCGATGACAGATCGATCCACACCACCTTGCAGCAGGTCTAGGGCCATGGTGTGTCGAAGGACGTGAACGGTGACACGTTTTCCTGTAAGGGAGGGACAGGTCTTGGAGGCAGTTCTTACATGCCTGAGCAGCAGGTAATGCACGGCATCGGCACTCAAGGGCGTGCCACGGAGGTTAGGGAACAAAACCTGCCCGTCGCCGCGTGTCGGCTCGCGAAGCCAGGTTTTCAGCACGGCCACAGTGGCTTTGGCAAGCGGTACACATCGCTCCTTACGGCCCTTGCCAATCACACGAACATGAGCTCCCGGCCCGAGAACGAGATCATTGCGTGTCAAGCCGCTCATTTCCGACTGACGAAGCCCGGTCTGCGCCGCGACCAGGAGAAACGCGTGATCGCGCTGTCCGAACCAAGTGCGTTGATCAGGCGCGGCGAGCAATGCCTTGACCTCCTCGCGGGTGATGAAGTGCACCTGGGTCCGCGTGAAGCGCTTGCTGGGAATAGCCAGCACCCGCTGGATCTGGGCGGCATGGGTCGGCGCTTCGAACGCAACATACCGAAAGAAGGAGTGGATCGCGGTAAGGCGCAAGTTGCGGCTGCGCACACTCAGTTTTCGATGCTTCTCCAGGTGATCAAGAAAACGAACGATCAGAGGTGCGTCAATCGCTTGCAGCGCAAGCCGTGCAGGCGGCGTGTGCAGTTGCTGTTGCGCGAACTTCAGCAGCATGCGAAAGGTGTCGCGGTACGAACTGATCGTATGTGGGCTGGCCTGCCGTTGCTGCATTAGGCGCTGGGTGAAAAACCGTTCCAAGAGAGGAGCGAAACTAACAGTGGTGGTTGTCATCACTTGTCCTCCCAACACTGTTCGAGACGGCTCATTGCCTGTTGCATTAGCTCGGGCCATGCACTGAGATACCAATAGGTGTCGCTGACGTGGACATGGCCAAGATAGGCGGAAAGGAATGGCAGTCGCTGCTCGACGTCTTTGCCAGCGCGGTACCATCGCAACAATGTCATCGTCGCAAAGCGATGGCGAAGGTCATGGATGCGCGGCCCATGCTTATCCGTTGGTCCGCGCAAGCCGATCTGTTTCGACAACATGTAGAAGGTGCGATGGACATCACCAGTATCGAGGTGGTTACCCCAACTGGAGACGAAAAGGTAGGAGGAAACTGCTCGTCCCTTCCAGTGGCGCTGGCGCTTGGCAATGTACTTCGCAAGCACTGCGCAGGTGGAGCGATGTAAAGGCACAAGTCGATCCTTGCCGAACTTGGCGCCGCGGATGGTCAACACCGCCGTCTTCAGATCGACATCTTGGAACTCAAGGTTACATGCTTCACCCAAGCGCAATCCCGAAACACTTAGCAGCCCAAACAGGCAATAGTAGGCCCACGGCCGCAGCTTGCCGCGTTCATAACGGCACTCCATCTGGAGCGCGGCGCGAAGTAAGTTCTGAATGTTGTCGTCGGAGTATAAGAATGGCCGCGCCCGTTTCGGCTGGAAAGGCAATAGGCCTTGGGACGGAATCTGCGTGCGCGGATCCGTGGCGCTGCGGAAACGCGCGAATCCGCGTACGAAGCTCAACCGTTGTGCCCAGTGGGCCGGTTGAGTGTGCGAAGGCTGTTGCGCCCAAGCGAGTGCCAATGCCTGCGTGATGTAGCTGGCGTGGTGATGCTCCAGGAAGGTTACAAAATCGGTGAGCGCCGTGCCCGCTTCTCGCAGCTTGAATCCAAGACCGCGCCGCATGTCCAAATATGACCGAACTGCGTCCCGTAGAGTGTTCATCGAACACCTCCCGGCCAAGGAAGGGCGAGCGGTCGCAGTGCGTTCAGATCCACCTTCGTATAAATCCGGGTCGTCTCGGGACTGCGGTGGCCTAGCACTTCGCCAATCTCCGTCAGTGATGCGCCATGACGGAGCATATCCGTGGCCAACCCATGCCGAAACTGATGAGCGCCCCGTGTGGGCGCCTGAATACCAGCGCGGGCGAGGTTATGTCGAACCAGTGACGCAATCGCCACAGGGCCCTGAAAGCCACGGAAAGGCGCGCGGCACCGTAAAAAAACACGCCGAGAGTTGCTGTTGCGAGGCCGCCCCTGCCGCAGATAAGCAGTGATCGCAGCACCGACGTCGGTGGGTAACGGGAGAACGCTGTGATGGCCGCCTTTTCTCCGAACGCTTATCGATCCAGCGTTCCAGTCAATGTCTTCCAGTTCGATCCTTGCCACTTCGCCTCCGCGCAGTCCCAGACGTGCCAGCAACAGCAGGATCGCGTAGTCACGTTGGCCCAGCGCCGTATGGCGGTTGATGGATGCCAACAGCCGGCGCACGAGATCCGGTGGGATCGCGCGGGGGATCGAGGTCATCGACCAGTTGGCAACCGTGGGAACCGCCCCAGACAAGTCATGCAGGATCTCTCCCCGATAGCGCAGATAACGCAGGAATGATCGCAATGCCGTGGTTAGGAGTTTTGCCTGCTTCAGATGCAATCGCCGGGCTTGGCGCTGCACAAATCGCACGACATCGCTGGCGCATAGTTGTGACAGCTTTATGGGCCTTCGGCAGAAACGGTTGGCGAGGAACGCCCTAACAAATGAAGCGTAGTGGACAGCCGTTGATGACGCCAGTGTTCGATCGTCGAGTAGATACCGCTCAAACTCCTGTACGACCCGCTCGAACGGTGGCGG
>JBAWCO010000483.1:0-5155 GCA_049590315.1 Occallatibacter sp.
GCTGGTTTTGTTTCTGAGGTTCCATAAGACGCGCCCATTCATTGCAGGACTTTCCCTCTGGCTATGCGCCTTGAAGCCCCACCTGTTTCTGCCATTCGGCGTTGTACTGCTGACGTGGATGATCACTTCAAAGAGTTATAAGACCCTCGCCGGGGGGGCGGCAGCAATGGCCGCCAGTTGCGTGCTTGTCTATTGGATCGACCCGATGGCATGGACCCAGTACTTCCAGATGATTCACGCGTCGGGAATTCAGAAGGAGTACATCCCCTGTCTAAGCGTAGCGCTGCGTGAATGGCTGAATCCACACGCAATGTGGATTCCATACATACCCTCGGCATTGGGATGTATTTGGGCATTAGGATATTTCTGGGCTCGCCGGCAGATCTGGGATTGGTCTAAACATGGCGGCCTGTTGATGCTTGCCTCAGTTTTGCTGGCGCCGTATTGCTGGATGTTCGATCAATCGCTGGCGGTGCCGGCGCTGCTACATGGCGCCTACGTCACCCGGTCCCGCGTACTGTTGACTGTGCTGGCCTTGACGAGTGTCTTGGTCGACATTGAACTGGTTGGGGGTGTCAAGATGGCCTCTGTCTTTTTTCTTTGGACCGCTCCCGCGTGGCTGCTTTGGTACCTGCTGGCCTGCCAATTTGCGAAAGAACCAATAGTCAACCCACCTGCAACGGAGTAGTTCAGACACGAGTCAAGGATTCAAGGTTCAAGGAATTGTGCGCCTGGCAACGGTGAGATTTCAGACGCAGGCATGGACTTATGAGGGTAGATGGAGGTTGTGGGGAATACGTTAGAGCGCCTCGCGTAAACCCACAGATAAAAGATGCCCATCGCCAGAAGGGTAAGCGGAGCTGGAAAAACCTGGACAGATGTTGCGATGCGCGTGGATAGTCCTGGCGTGGCGAAATGCAGATTACGAGTGAGATTAAAGATGATCGCCCCCGGCAAATCCCCCGTCACTACGAACCCCGCAGCATTCGTCAGGAATGCGAGCCGCCCGACAACACCACCCTCGGCCCAAAGCATCGCGCAAGCAGGAATCGTGAGCAGCAGTAGTTTTGCGTCATGTTGCCGGTGATAGACGGGCAGCATTGAAAGAGCCGCAATTGCCGCGAGCGCCAGCCAGGCTCTCTCGGGTGAGGGACGAGTTCGCAGTGAGACGAATGCCCAAAGGATCAGAGGAGGCGCACATACGAGATAGCTGACCAAGCTGTAGACACGTGGGTTATGCGAGAAGACGCTAGTAACTGTTTGCAGGCTTATAACCATGCCGATGCCGATAGTACCAGTTGACATGAGGTCAGGGTCGCTTAGTCCGCCATGTCCGGAGAATATAACAATGTTGGAGTGCATCTCCTGCATCCAGTTTGGCGAAACGCGCCAAACCCACAGAACTACCGGCCCAGTAATGGCAACAGTTGCAAGAAGAGTTTGCAATGCGCGTTCGCGGTATACGCCGCCCGCCAACAGAAAATAGAGCCATATCAGGCCCGCGTCTTGCGGTTTGAGCGCGATGCTGACTGCAAGGCACAGGATGCCGACACAAACGAATCGCTCCTCAAAAAAGCACCAGACGGCGACCACGCAGAGACTTATCGCAATCCCGGCCATATTGCCGAACACAAGAAGCAATTCGCTGTTAGCGACAAGAAAGCCCACGAGAACCCCGGCGAGGGTTGGCGCTGAATTGGCTCCTATATTCCAAATCAGAAACGACGCAAAGATAAGGCTTACAAGAGTAAGCAGCATCCACAAGATGTGCGCCGGTCCCCAAGGCAACATCGCGAAGGGAATCGTGAAAGAGAATGCAGTTGGAAAGTAGATATATCGAGCAAAATGGCTAGCGTTCGCAGTATCCGACGGACGGTCCCCACCTTCTGCCCTAGATATTCGGATCACCTCAGCTTCATTGTATGGATCGCAATGCTGAATCAGGCAACGTGCCGGGTAGTACTGTCCTCTGAAGTCCACCATTGCGCCAGGTGAATTGTTCGCCAGGACCGGACCAAGCAAAATGAAAACCATACTCCCAAGTATTAGAAAGTACAAACCATCGAGCCGCGCTTTTATCATTATGGGTCTCTCTATACCCTGGCCGGGAACTGGTTTGAGAATTCGGTTTTCAATCAGATTTCATGATCGCACACATGTGGCGGCGACAGACGAATTTGGCGCATGGTTCACTTTGAAACCTGGACGTCAACCTGGCCTAAAGCGCATTGAGGGCATGAACGACACAGCGCCGCACGTACACCCAAAGGTAAAAAGAGCCAACGACCAGTAAGATCACCGGGACTGAAAAGACTTGCACTCCGATGAGTATCTTCCCGCCAAATCCTGCCGTGGGCACGTGCAGCTTGTCGATAAGACCAAGGAAAACTGCCCAGGGAATGTCTCCGGTCAACAAGAACCCGGCGGAATTTACCACGAGTGCAAGACGCGCGGTCAAGCCCCCTTCAGACCAGAGCATGGCGCAAGCGGGAACCGTGAGCAGCAGTAGTTTCGTGTCCTGTTGCCGATGGTAGACCGGCAGCATAGAAAAAGCCGCGATTGCCGCGATTGCCAACCAGGTCGTGCTCTGTGATCGCGGAGATTTCAAAGTGAAGAATGCCCAAACGAGCAGAAGAGGCAAAAAGGCGAGATAGCTGGCCATATTATAAATACGTGGATCGTCCCAGAAGACTCCGAAAATGGCTTGCAGACTGACCAACATACCAAGTCCGTGGGCGCCAGTTGAATTGAGGCCCGGGTCATTCATACCACCGTGAACTGAGAACGCAAGCATGTTGGAGTGCCATTCCTGCACCCAGTGCGGTGCGACTTGCCAGACCCAGAGGACAACAGGGAGGCTAAAAACAAGCACAGCGAGGAGAGCCTGCCATGCGCTTTTGCGGTACACTCCGCCTGCCAATAAGAAGTAAAGCCAGACCAGGCCGGTATCGTGCGGCTTGATTGCGAGGCTAAGCGCAAGACAGAGGATGCCAGTCAGAACAAAACGTTCACGAACAAAGCACCAGACAGCCACTACACAGAGGCTGATAGCAATCCCCGCCATATTTCCCGTGATCACTAGCAATTCACAGTTGGCCAGCAGAAAGCCAACCATGACCCCTGAGAGGACAGGGGCAAAGTCCGCCCCGAGGTTCCAAACCAGAAACGAGGCCAAGATCAGGCTAGCAACGCTAAGCACAATCCACAACAACCGCGCAGGCCCCCAAGCAAGCATGGCGAACGGAACAGTAAGAGAAAACGCGGTTGGCGGGTAAATGTACTGCGTCACAACCTGGCGGACCTTATCAGTATCTGACAGTCGGTTTCCAGCTTGCTCCTGGGACACGCGCAGTACATCACTGTCGTTGTACGGGTCGCCATGTTCAAGAAGGCATCGCGCGGGTTGGTACAGGACTCTGAAGTCCACCATTTTTACAGGAAATGTGTATTCGAGAGCAGCACCAAGCAAAACAAACGCCACGCTGCCCAGCAGCACCAAATACAGACCGTCACGCCGCGCCTTTGACATTCCGAATCTCACTGTTTCAGCTCACCGGGAGGGGTGGTCGAGAATTCTAGAGTATCTCCGACTTCTGTCTGCGTGTTGCGGATCGTGCCCGAGGGAAGCTCGAGGATTGAGTGAGCGGAAAGACATGCGGAAAGTCGCCACGGACGGACATCGCTTTTGAGCTTCTTGATTTGCTTCTTGCGGTCAAGATAGACAAGGTCGATTGGAAATTGCATCCAGAAGGTGTGAACGGACTCGCAGGGCACGATCCACAGGCCGCCGCCCGGAGACAGGCCCTTGCGCCCGAGCAGCCCCCTGTTGCGCTTGGCGCCGCTGTCAGCCAGTTCCATAGAAGTGGCGAGAAGGGTGCGGCGCGTGAGGTTCAAAACGCGGAGACGAACTTCCGGGGTTGCCTGCCTGCTTGGAGTCGAACGATCCCGTCGACCCTTCATGATCCAGCGTAGCGGATTCATCCGATCGCCTCAGAATCTTTCGCTTTTCCGCAGCCAAGATCAGAAATGATTGCGCTCCGGACTTCAAACAAAATGAAGGGCGCAATCAGCACGCCCCTCAAGCCGTATCCAAAAAATGGAGAATCAAGTTTGGCAAAAAGACTCCGGCTGCCTGAAGGGCAGCCGGAAACCTCAAGGTTCTGTGGGTGAAGTTGAACCTCCTGGCATTGCAGCAGGCGCAGCGCCCCCTCCGGTCGACCCTCCTCCCACGCCAAAGCCCCCGGAGCCGCTTTGAATGACCAACGGCTTCTCAGGTTTCATGCTGTCAATGAGTTTCTCGACGGGAAGAACTGCTGGAGCTGGCGCCGGAGTGTTTTCTGCAGTCTTTGCATCCGGGTTGTTCATCGGTATGCCAGTGTTAGGCGGAAGGAACTTCTTGGGGAACTTAATCTCAGGCGGGGTAGTGCCGGCCTGAATGGGAGCTACGATCTCCGGCGTCACAATGACAATAAGCTCGGTGTTGACCTTCTTCTTATCCATCGACTGAAAGAACTTGCCAATGATCGGAATGTCTCCCAAAAAGGGGATCTTCTGGAAGGTCTCATTGTCGCTGTCGTTGAGGAGTCCACCAATGGCAAAGCTCTGGCCATCGCCCAACTCGACCTCGGTATTCACTCTGCGTGTGTCCAGACCGGGCACATCGAATCCACCGATCTGAACCCCATTGGCAAAGTCGAGCGTGCTGACTTCCGGGGCCACCTGGAGGCGGATGGTTCCGCGGGGAGTGATGGTGGGAATAAAGTTGAGGCGGACGCCGAATTCCTTGAACTCGATGGTAACCGCACCGGCTCCGCCTGCCGCGGTTCCCTGGACAATCGGAATCGGGAACTCACCGCCGGCCAGGAAGCTAGCCTCTTTGCCGTTCGCGGCGACGATGTTGGGCTGTGCGAGAACCTGAGCGATCTGATTACCTTCAAGGGCCTGCAGGGTTGCGCCCAAATTCAGACCAGGCACAAAAGCAAAGAGGTTCAATTCCTGGGCTACGTTCGGGACTGCGGGAACTCCAGGAGACGGGATAGTAATCCCCGGTGGAGAGAACTGCCCGGTTGTGATTCCGGCAAGGGTGTTCCCGAAGCCGCTGCTGAACAGGTTAATGCCCAATTGCAGCTCCTTGTTGCGGTCGATGCTTTCAAAG
>JBAWCO010000484.1:0-3857 GCA_049590315.1 Occallatibacter sp.
CGGACGGCACATCGGCAGCCTCGGCGTCGGCCCAAGCTACAACTTCGGCCGTGCCCTGCACCACGATTCCGTCAGCGCCCACCGGACTGGCGGCCACGGCGTCTTCCTCAAGCGCAATCGGTTTGAATTGGGTGGCAGTGACTCCTCCGGCTAACTGCACCATCAGCTCCTACACCGTTTACGGCGGCGCGACTGTGAACCCGACCACGTTAATTGCAGGCGGACTAACGGGGACGACCTATTCCAACACCGGCCTCACGGCTTCGACGACTTACTACTACGTCGTTAAGGCGGTGGATGCGGACGGCACATCGGCGGCATCGAATCAAGCGACCGCTACCACGCACGCCCCATCAACCGGAACCGCAATCGTATCCATCAACGCTGGTGGTACGGCGGTGAGCAACTCGGGCGGCGGCGACAATTCGTTTGTCGCGGACGAAGACTTCACTGGTGGCGGCACTTACTCCGTAACCAACACCATCACGATTCCGGCCAGCATCGCTGCCACCGCTGCTCCAGCTGCCGTTTACCAGTCGGCGCGACAAGGGGCCACGACCTACACGATCACCGGCCTCACTGCAGGAACCAGTTACACCGTTCGTCTGCACTTTGCCGAGCTTTATTTCTCGGCAGCCGGCAATCGTGAATTCAATGTGGCCATCAATGGAACGACGGTCCTCACCAACTTCGATATCTACGCAACTGCAGGCGCCAACTATACGGCCGTGGTAGAGCAGTACACCGCTACCGCCAACAGCAGCGGCGATATCGTGATCGCTTTAACCAATGGCGCCAAAGACCAACCGATGGTCAACGGCATCGATGTGCTTGGCTCGTCCACCAGTTGCAGCGCTGTACCTTCGGCGCCAACCGGTCTCACGGCAACAGCGTCGTCCTCCAGCGCGATCGGCCTGAACTGGTCGGCAGTGACTCCACCGGCTAACTGCACCATCAGTTCCTACACCGTTTACGGCGGAACAACTGCAAATCCGACAACAGTGGTTGCAAGCGGAGTGACGGGCTCGGCCTACTCCAACACCGGTCTTGCGCCTGCAACGACGTACTTCTATGTCGTCAAGGCGGTGGACGCGGACGGCGCGTCGGCAGCCTCGGCGCAAACGCAGGCAACGACTTCGGCCACGTCCTGTACCACAGTTCCTTCAGCGCCAACCGGGTTGACGGCTGCTGCGTCTTCCTCAAGCGCTATCGGCTTGACCTGGACAGCGGTGACTCCTCCGGCTAACTGCTCCATCAGTTCCTACAGCGTCTATGGCGGAACGACTGCGAATCCGACTACGTTGATCGCGGGCGGACTAACCGGGACGACTTACTCCAACACCGGGCTAACCGCTTCGACAACCTACTACTACATCGTCAAAGCGATTGACGCGGACGGCACATCGGCAGCTTCGACGCCGGCCACCGCGACCACGCAACCCGTGAATTCCAATACTGGCTACGTATCCATCAACGCCGGCGGTGCGGCGGCGAGCAACTCGGGCGGCGGCGACAACCCGTTCGTCGCGGACGAGGACTACAGTGCCGGTGGCACCACATATTCGGTCCCAAATGCAATTACCATACCCTCCAGTGTTGCTGCCAGCGCTGCTCCTGCGGCAGTCTACCAGGATGCGCGGCAGGGAAGCATAACTTACACGATTCCTGGCCTGCCCCCTGGAAGCAGTAACATTGTGCGCCTGCACTTTGCCGAGCTTTATTTCTCGACAGCTGGCAGTCGCATATTCAACGTCTCCATCAACGGCACAGCGGTGCTGACCAACTTCGACATCTACGCAACGGCCGGTGCGCAATACACAGCTGTGGTTAAGCAGTTCACAGAAACAGCCAACAGCAGCGGCCAAATGGTGATCACATTCACCGGTGTCACCGATCAACCCTCAATCAATGGTATCGAGGTACTTGACTCCGCTCCTTGCACCACGCTTCCGGCGGCGCCGACTGGATTGACAGCGACGGCGACTTACCCCAGCGTCGTCAACCTGAATTGGACCGCGGTGATACCTCCGGTCAACTGCACAATCACCTCCTACAGCCTCTACGGTGGAACGACTGCGAATCCGACCACTTTGATTTCGGGTGGATTGACCGGCACCACCTTCTCCGATACGGGCCTCGCAGCTTCCACGACTTACTACTACGTTGTCAAAGCATCGGACGGGGGGATAACCGGCGCGTACGGCACATCGGCGGCCTCGGGGCAGGCTACTGCTACCACGCCAGCCTTCAGCACAATTGCTCCTCCGACCAGCCTAACGGCCGTGGGCTCTTCCTCCCACCAGATCGATCTGCGCTGGGTTGCGAGCACAGCCGCTGCTCCAAACACCTCCCCGGTAAACTATTCGGTATATCGGAGCACCACCACTCCCTTCATACCATCGTCTGCCAATCTGCTTGGCACCACCGTTGGGATCACCAACTACGTCGACAACAACTACCCCGCCACGCTTAGCCCCCCTGCAGGAACTGGTGTTCAACCCTCGACCACGTACTACTACCAGGTCGTGGCTTCCACGTTGTCAGGAGAATCGGCTGCAGCTTCGGCCTCAGCTACATCGCTTCCGGCAACGCCGTCGGCTACCGCTCCCGTTGCTCTGACCGGATTGACCGCGATGGCAGAGAATGCCAACGAGATTGATTTGATGTGGAATTCGACCAATTCAGGCGTGGGTTCAGTTGCCACAACGTACTACATCTATCGGAGCACAACATCCCCCTTCACGCCATCCACCAGCAACGAGATTGGCACCACAAAGAGCAACTGGTTCCAGGATGCACTGGGTACAGCCTCGACTCAGTACTACTACCAGGTCCTGGCCAATAATATTCTCGGAACGTCGCCATCGAGCGCCACCGTCACCGGGACGACACAGGCTCTCAACCCTAACCTCTGGGGTGGCGCGCCCTTCTGGGATTCCAGCAACATGCCCGCCTTGCCCGCCGGCGACACCGTGATGATGAAGTTCCTGAACAGGACAAACGGGATGTTCACGGATAGTCAAATCATCTGGACCGCAAGCATCAATGGGGTCGCTAGCCAGTTCTCGTTTGCGGAACAACCAACCTTCGCAATGCCACCCAACTCGTCTGGGAGAATGTATTTCTTCCTCGATGACCCAAGCCTGACAGAAGATAACACCGACTACTGGGACTATATCGAGTTCACAGCTGGTCCCACTTCCATCAACATGGATACAACACGCGTCGACGCGTTGGGTGTCAAGATTGCATTTAATCTGACTTGCAGCGACGGAACCAATGTGGCGCTTGGAGAAAATCAAGAGACCTTTACGGAAGACCGGTCAGTTACTTTCCAGCGCTATGCCGACGCAGTTCCCTCCACACCTGGGGGAAACTTCCAGGCGGACCTTGTCCACGCCCCGTATCGAATCATTGAACCGGGCGGGGCTGGCTTCAATGCCGGTGGGCCGGACCAGAATTACTACCAGACGTACATTGCCGACATCTGGTCGTATAACGGAATTACTATTCCGCTGGCAGGGCCGAATGGTTCCGGATTAGGCGCCAACCCGGACCTTTCCGCCGCGATCTTCAGGCATACCGGTCCTATCTCGGGTACGCCCGAGTTCAATGCGGCCGGGGCTCTGACCAACGAGGGAATGTGGGGAAATCCGGCAAGCTTCTATCAACTGGAGCCCTACGACCACTACGCGCAATGGATTGAAGCGCAGGCCATCAACATGCAGCAGTATGCTTTCCCGTACAACGATGCGGGTGGATACTCGAGCGATATTGGTTGCTCAGGCCCGAAGACGCTGCTTGTAGCCGTTGGCTGGTAGTTGGCATTGACAGGCATTCTGGCGGTTCCTTTGTCA
>JBAWCO010000485.1:0-1819 GCA_049590315.1 Occallatibacter sp.
GCGCAAAATCGTCATCAAGATGTAGCTGGTTTAGATGCGCATCTGTCAGTCAAGGCTGTCTCGTGAGAGTTACTCCGGTCAGCCGCACGCATCTTACCGCCTGATTGCAAGGCAATGAAATGAAAACAAATAAGTAGAACTATCTTAGTCCAAATCCACGACTTTTCCAGGGTTCATCCGATTCTCGGGGTCCAGCGCCCGCTTCAGCGTGCGCATCACCTCCAGCGCCTCGCCGTGCTCTGCCTTGAGGTACTTCTTCTTCCCGTATCCCACTCCGTGCTCGCCGGTGCAGGTTCCGCCCATTCCTTGTGCCCGCTCCACCAGCCGCGCCGCAAATGCATCCGCTTCTGCCACCTGCTCCGGCCCCAACATGCACTGCACGTGGAAGTTTCCATCCCCTACGTGCCCCACCATCGTTGCGGGAAAACTCACCCCATCCAAATCCGCTCGCGTCGCCACAATACACTCAGCCAGCCGCGAAATCGGCACGCATACATCCGTCGTGAGCACCTCTGACCCCGGCCGGATCGCCCGCGACGCGTAGTACACATCGTGCCGCGCCTTCCACAGCCGTGCCCGGCCGGCCGCCGTGGTTTGCCAGTCGAACCCCAATCCGCCATGCTCTGCAGCGAGCCCTTCAGCCAATTTCGCCGTCTCTTCCACGCTCGCCTCGCTCATGCCGTGAAACTCAATCAGCAGCGTCGGCTTGACGGCCAACTCCAGCTTCGAATAGCGATTGATCGCCTCCACCTGGGCGGAATCCATAAACTCAATCCGCGCCGGATTCAGCCCCAGTTGAATCGCCTCGATCACCGTCTTCACCGCGCCTTCAACTGTCTCAAACGGGCAAATGGCAACCCCAACAGCCTCCGGCAACACATGCAGCCGCAGGGTCACCTCGGTCATCACGCCCAGCGTCCCCTCCGCTCCGACAAAAAGCCGCGTCAGGTCGTACCCCGCGCTCGACTTCTTCGCCCGCGTCCCGGTATGGATTACACGTCCGTCGGCCAGCACCACGGTAAGCGCCAGCACGTTCTCCCGCATCGTTCCGTAGCGCACCGCCGTCGTCCCTGAAGCGCGGGTCGACGCCATCCCGCCAATCGTCGCGTCCGCTCCCGGATCGATAAAGAACGTCAGTCCGGTGTTCTCCAGCGCCCTCTGCAGTTGCAGCCGGCCGACTCCTGCCTCCACCGTTGCGTCCAAGTCCTCCACGCTCACCCGGAGCACCCGATTCATCTGCCGAATGTCGATGCAGATTCCGCCTCTCAGCGCATGAACATGGCCCTCCAATGAAGTCCCCGCGCCAAATGGCACCACCGCAAGTCCATGACGTGCGCTTACCTTCACAATGCCGCTCACTTCGTCGGTAGTCTGCGGGAAACACACCAAATCCGGGAGCGCAGGCGCATGGGTACTCTCACCGTGACTGTGGTGTTCTCGCGCTGCTTCCGCCGCGGTCACGCGCTCGTCCAGCAGCGCGCGCAACTCACCCAGAGCCGCTTCAATTGCAGTTTGATTTTGGATGTCGGTGTTCATAGGTCGCTTCGGCGCGGAAAGAATCGTCCGAAGAGACAGAATACTCGCGGAATAGATAATTTGGGATTGTCTTTGTCTTCGGCAATCGCTGGCCGCCGGACGGAAGCGATGCCGCTATAGGCGAGCGCCTCAGGTGTGTTCGCGATCTCATTCCCAATTGAGCGCTTTGAGTAGAAGGTTCAACGGTGCCGCGGTCAGGCCTTGCACATTGAAGCTCAGGGAAATATGGAGCAGAACCGCCGGGCACAAAGAAGATCCCCCGCTTGCCGATTCAAGGACCCCT
>JBAWCO010000486.1:0-4312 GCA_049590315.1 Occallatibacter sp.
GCATCAAGTCGCTGGGCTTCACCTATGCGACACGCTCGGGTCTGTCGGTTGGACTCGACGACATGGTCATTCCTGCCAGCAAGTACACCACGGTCGACGACGCCGACAAGAAGGTGATCGAAGTCCAGAAGCAGTATATGGACGGCGCCATCACCAACGGCGAGCGGTCGAACAAGGTCATCCAGATGTGGTCGGCGGTTACCGATAAGGTTGCCGATGAGATGTTCGGGAACATGAAGCGCGCGGACGACGAGGGCGCGATGAACCCGATTTACATCATGGCCGACTCCGGCGCTCGTGGTTCGAAGCAGCAGATTCGCCAGCTTAGCGGCATGCGCGGATTGATGGCCAAGCCTTCGGGTGAAGTCATTGAGACGCCGATCACGGCGAACTTCCGTGAAGGTCTCACCGTGCTCGAGTACTTCATCTCGACGCACGGAGCGCGTAAGGGATTGGCGGATACGGCGCTGAAGACCGCCGACTCCGGCTACCTGACGCGGCGCCTTGTGGACGTGGCGCAGGACGTGATCGTAACCGAGTACGACTGCGGTACGGTGGAAGGCATCTACGTGGGTTCGATCGTGGAGTCCGGCGAGATCATCGAGCCGCTTCGCGACCGCATCATCGGCCGTGTTTCGCTGGAACGCATCAAGGACTACGACGGTAACGTGGTGGTGGATATCAACCAGGGGATCGACGAGGATATTGCATCGGCGATTCAGGGCGCAGGCGTTGAGAGGGTGAAGATTCGCTCGGTGCTTACGTGCGAGTCGCGGCGCGGTGTTTGCGCATTGTGCTACGGGCGCAACCTTGGTTCGGGACGCATGGTGGAGCTTGGTGAGACGTGCGGCGTGATTGCGGCACAGTCGATCGGCGAGCCCGGCACGCAGTTGACGATGCGTACCTTCCACGTGGGCGGTACGGCCAGCCGTGTGCAGGACAAGTCAAGGCTGGACGCGAAGAACAACGGCTTTGTGCGCTTCATCAACCTGAGCTATGTCGAGAGTAAGGACGGCTCGCTGGTGGCGATGAACCGTTCCGGTTCGCTCGCTGTCATCGACGACCGTGGCCGTGAAAAGGAACGCTACCAGGTGGTTTATGGCGCGCGCATGAAGGTGAAGGACGGCGAGCACGTAAAGCTGGGCCAGTTGCTGGCTGAGTGGGATCCGTACACCTACTCCATCCTCACGGAAATTGGCGGCACGGTGCAGTTCAAGGACCTGCAGGAAGGCATTACGCTCAACGAAGAAGTTGACGAAGTGACCGGCCTCTCGCGTTGGGTGGTAGCAGATGCTCCCGACGAGAAGCGGCAGCCGACCTTTGTCGTCAAGGGCGCAAAGGGTAGCAAGCGCTACCTGCTGCCACGTGGCTCTCACTTGATGATTCAGGACGGCGAGGAAGTGGGACCGGGCGATGTGCTGGCCAAGATTCCAAAGGAAAGCACACGCACCAAGGACATCACAGGCGGTTTGCCGCGCGTGGTGGAATTGTTTGAGGCACGCAAGCCGCGCGAGACTGCGATCATCAGCGAGATCGATGGCGTGGTGCGGTTCGGCGAAGTGTCAAAGGGGCAGCGCAAGATTTATGTGACTGCGGACAACGGCGACGAGAAGGAATACTCGGTGCCACGTGGTATTCACGTAAACGTGCAGGAAGGCGAGCGGCTGAGAGCCGGCGATCCGCTGATGGATGGCCCGCTGAATCCGCACGACATTCTGGCGGTGCTCGGCGAGAAGGAGCTGCAGTCTTACCTGGTGAACGAAATTCAGGAAGTCTATCGTCTGCAGGGCGTGGCCATCAGCGACAAGCACATCGAAGTGATTGTGCGCCAGATGCTGCGCTGGGTGCGAATCGACGAAGTGGGCGATACCAACTTCCTGCTGGAGCAGCAGGTGGACCGGTTCCGCTTCCGCGAAGAGAACGAGCGGGTGCTGGCACTGGGAGGCCGTCCGTCGATTGGGCGTCCGCTGTTGCTCGGCATCACGAAGGCGTCGCTGTCGACCGACAGCTTTATCTCGGCTGCCAGCTTCCAGGAGACGACGCGCGTACTTACCGAGGCCAGCATCAACGGGGCTATCGATAACCTGCGCGGGCTGAAGGAGAACGTGATTGTGGGACGGTTGATTCCCGCGGGCACGGGCCTGGAATACTATCGCAACGTGCAGCTCTCACCGGAGCTGGAGGAAGCGGCGGCACGCGTGCAGCAGGAGGTCACCGCGGAGATCGAGGCGGCCGAACGCGAGTTGGAACTTATGCGGCAGGAAGGCGAAGCCGAGGAGATGGCAGCGGAATAGCCACCTGCGGTCAGAGCATGCAGTTGAACATAAGAGGGCCCGGCGGAAGCCGGGCCTTTTCTTTTTGGGGTTCGTCTTCAGAAGTGAGGATCGGATTGGCTGGCCAGCGCTTCCGCGACATGCCGTTTGGCATTTTTTGCTTTGTACATGGCGGCGTCGGCAGCGCTGAGAAGTCCATCCCTGGTGGTGGCGTCCTCTGGGTAGAGGGCGATGCCGACGCTGGCGGCGGGATGGAGGATGATGCCTTCGACAGGATAGGGTTCGTCAAAGCAGCGCTCGAGGCGACGGGCGACCTCCTGAACATCGGCGCGGCTGCGGACAATCCTCACCAGAACGGCAAATTCATCGCCGCCCAAGCGAGCTGGAACATCATGTCCGCGAAGTTGGCGCTTCATACGGGTGGCCACTTCCTGCAGATACAGGTCCCCGATGTGGTGCCCGTAGAGATCGTTGACCTGCTTGAAATGATCGAGATCAATATAGACGAGTCCAAAGATGGAGGCATTTTGATGGGCCTCTCCGATCAGCGCTTCCAGCGCATTGTCGAGCGAGAATCGGTTATGGACGTCGGTGAGCAGATCGAACTCAGAGCGACGGCGTAGATCGGTGTAGAGGCGGCGGGTCTCGATGGCCCACATGGCCAATCCAGCGGCCATCGCAAGGGCCTCGGTCTCGATTTCGCGGGGTTTGGTGAGAGGGTCGAAGGCGCAAAAGAGATCGCCTAGCGAGCGACCGGAAGGAGCGGAAATGTCCTGGCGGACAATGCGCAGGGCGTCGAGGTTTTTGGGGCGGTTTCCCAGTTGCTGTCCCTCAGCGATTTGGCACCAGCAGGGTGCGCCTTTCAGCTTGAAGGAGACCAGTTCAGTGATCTGATCGATGATTTCGGTGAGGGAACGGGAGCCGTTGATGTCCTCGAGGATTCCGCCCCGACGGCGCTCGATATATGCCAGGGCGGAAGCCTGGCGGCGCACTCGGTGCTCGATGTACCAGCCCCTAGCCCCGACAATCATCATTCCGATGACTAGGAAGCCGACCAGAAGAATCAGATTGTCCACTGTCAGCAGAGACGGCTTGGCAATGACGACGATGTCGTCGAAGTTGCGAAGCAGGATATTGAACGGAACCCTTCCGTCGAATGGATTGGAGTCTGAAAGAGTGCAGATACCTGTGACACGAACTTTGGAACCAAGCGGTATCAGCTTCATGGGAAGCGGCGCCGGTCCAACCGGATTGCGAAAGATTGCGGTGAACAGCTTGTCCTGGGTGCGCACAACATACTCGTCCTGGGAGCTCTCTTGGACTTGAGTAACGACCCGACCCTCGATGGAGACGAGGTCGAAAACCTGGGTGCTGGATGTAAGTGTGGCCCAGTCAGACGGCTTGGGCGGCACGGGTGCGTGGACTCCAGTGGCCTGGATTTCGGCATGTGTAAGTGTTAAGAAACCATCGCGCACGTCGGCGAAACCGACGGCATCCGCAACATCACCTACCTGCACAGGGACGTGGGTTTGCGTTGAGATCCACAGGCTCCTGGGGCCGTCCTGGAGTGCAATTGCCGCACCTGGGTCGTAATAGGTAATGGTCCCGTGGACGCGAACTCTGTCAGTTAGATCGCGCACATGGTGGCTGCCGATGATTTCACCCATGGGGGTGACAGGGAGTGACCAGGGATTGGCATCAGCGTGCTTGAGTATCTTGACATTGGCCAGTGACGGGACGTAGAGCTGACTTCCTGTGGCTTGATTCTTTCCGTCGGCTATTGCCACTGCAACTCCAGCTACTTCGATATCGGCATCGAGCAAGTTGCGGATTGAAGTGTCATCTCCGCCGCTGACCAATAGCTGAATGTAACTACCATCGTTGAGCAGATGTATGCGAGTGATGTCGTACGAATCACCCACTTCGCGGTCGACCGCGCGAGCGAGGCCATGCACCACGACCCACCCGCAGTCGTACTTGGCGCGAATGAGTTCATCATAGGAGGCGGGAATGGGTTTAGGCAGATCGCCATGACCGAG
>JBAWCO010000487.1:0-5007 GCA_049590315.1 Occallatibacter sp.
GGCTCGGCCCCTTCACGCTGCTTGACTCAATCACGTCGGGATAAAGCGTCCCCTGCACCAGCCAATCCACGCCGCCTGTTTCTTGTGCGATACGTTTCGCCTCATCGTCGAAGACAGCGATAAACTCCGCGCCAATCCTCTTTCGCTTGATCTCCGGATCGGTTACGCCGGCCAATTGCGATAGGAACCGCTCGCTGGCATCCACGGCAACAATGTTCAGGCCCAGCTTGTCGCGCAGATTTTTTTGCACGCTTTGAAATTCGTTCTTGCGCAGCACGCCGTTATTCACAAACACGCACGTCAACTGGCTCCCAATCGCCCTGTGCACCAGCACCGCCGCCACGGACGAGTCCACTCCTCCGGAGAGCCCGCAGATCACGTGCCCCTTGCCCACCTTCGCGCGAATTCCTTCAACGGTAGTCTGAATAAAATGCGCCGGCGTCCAGTCAGCCTCGGCTCCACAAATATTGAAGATGAAGTTCTGAATCAGTTGCGAACCCAGCGGTGTGTGGTGCACCTCGGGATGGAACTGCACAGCCCAGATGCCCAGCTTCTCATTCGCAATCCCGGCCAGAGCATTTGAAGTCACCGCAGTGCGATGGAAGCCCGGCGGCAATGTTTCCGCCTCATCGCCGTGGCTCATCCAAACTTGAATCTTCGTCGGCAGGCCGTCGAACAGCAGAGTTGCGCCGTCCTCAATCGTCACCTCCGCATGCCCATACTCCCGCAGTGGCGCAGACTTCACCTTGCCGCCCAGATGATGCACAATGAAGTGCAGCCCGTAGCAGATACCCAGCACTGGCACGCCAATATCCAGCACGCGCGCATCCGCCGCCGGCGCATCCGCGTCGTAGACTGACGAGGGCCCGCCGGAAAGAATCAAGCCCAGCGGCTTCAGTGCCTGGATTTCCGTGAGAGGCGCCGTGCAGGGCAGCACGACAGAGAAGACGTTTTGCTCGCGTATGCGCCGCGCTATAAGCTGCGTATACTGCGAGCCAAAATCGAGAATAACAATTGTCTGGGTGTCCACTCACTAGTGTGGCAGGTCCCCTGCGTCGTTTGCAAGCCAAACTCTACCCCTCTCCGTCCCGGCCTCAACAGCTCAATTTCGGCAGCACACACAGTGACAAAATTCCTCTTGACAAGCAGAACTATGTGCGTGCACACTTACCGTAAGTGGACACTTACCTACAAGCCGGACTCGATGCCTTGGGCGATGCAACCCGCATGGCCATCTTTCAGAAGCTCTCCGCCGGACCCATCGCGGTCAGCGATCTCGCCCGCTTTATGCCTGTCAGCCGCCCCGCTGTCTCGCAGCATTTGCGCGTATTGAAGGATGCAGGATTGGTCCTGGACATCAAAGATGGAACCCGTCGCCTCTACCACTTGAATCCCGAGGGAGTAGCGCGCCTGCGCGCCCACTTCGATGATATGTGGACCCGCGCCATGAGCGCTTTTCAAACTGCAGCAGAAGCCAAACCCATAGGAGAGAAAGATGCAAAACACAATCGAAGAAGCCGTCGTACGTAAGAGCGTCCGCGTCGCGGTCCCCATCGATCGCGCATTCAGTGTCTTCGTCGAACAGATGGAGACATGGTGGCCGGCAACCCATCACATCGGCAAAACTCCCTTCGAGTCCATCTTTGTCGAACCGCGCGTCGGCGGCCGCTGGTACGAGCGCGATGCTGATGGCAAGTTCTGCGATTGGGGCAAGGTGCTTGCATGGGACCCGCCGCATCGGGTCACCTTCTCATGGCACGTTGGTCCTGGTCACGACCAGCCCGACTGGGTCTGCGACCCCGACCCGGCCAAGGCGAGCGAAGTTGAAATTCGATTCACAGCCGAGGGACCGGCAGCGACTCTGGTCGAACTCGAGCACAGTAAACTGGAACGCCACGGCGAAGGCTATCGGCAGTTGCGCGAAATCTTCGACGGCCCCGGTGCCTGGAGCGGCATACTGGCGTTCTACGCCAAAGCGGCAGAAGCGGGTGCCGAGTGAGCAAGCCGGTTCTGTTCCTGCGCATTGCGTCCGTGCTCACCTTCATTCATGCGGTTTTGCACACCATTGGCGGGGTCTTCGGCAAAATCCCACCGGGCTCCGCCGCCCTTGCTGTCGAGGCCATGAAGGTCAACACCTTCATGGCCATGGGGAATATGCGGAACTTCTGGATGTTCTATCGCGGCCTTGGCCTCGGCATTACCATCTGTCTCACTGCCGAATCTATTGTGATGTGGCAACTCAGTTCCCTAGCCCGAACTGACGCGCATCGTCTGCGACCTATCATGGCCACATTTCTAATCGCTTACCTGGTCTTCTCTGTCAACTCCTATGCCTACTTCTTCGCCGGGCCTGTCATCGCGGAGATACTCATCGCCGCTTGCTTCGGCGTTGCGATTCTCACCGCCAAACCACAAGCCGCAGCACAAGCTTAAGCGGCACTAAGGCAGTTTCGTCGCCTCTGCTTCCGCATCCCAGCGATCAGCACCGGCTAGAAACATTTTGGTCTTGAACTGCTCCGCTTCCTTTGCCGTCAATTGATGCGACCACGCAATACGTGCCGACGGATTCGCGCCCGGCCCCGTGCTGTTGAACTCCGCATAAAATGCCAGAGGCTCGCCTGCGGTTTTGCCCCACGCATTCCATCCCTGCGGAATTACATCTGCACTTAGCTCCGTATTGATGTAAACAACACGCGAATAAGGACGCCACGGTCTGCCAAGGCTGATTCCCCCATTCGAGGTCGCGGGTTCATTCGCGGTCGAGGTCACCCCTGCTGCCGCTTCAATTCCGCTGGTCACTTTGCTGTTGAGAATCACGTAGCCCGTTGTCTGGTCCGGAGATGTGCGCGACTGTGCAGTCAGATAGCCGTGTGCGTTGGCGTGAATCTCACTGCGATCAAACACCGCGGTAGCATTGCCAAAGATAAAGTCGACTCCGCCCTCAATATAGGAGTCGACATAATATTGCCGACCGTAGTCGGCGAACAGTGTGTCCTGATGACCGAGAAAGCGACAATGCTTGAAGATGGCGCGATCAGCGCGCACCGCGACAGCGACAGCCTGCCCAGTATTGCCGGCAGTGTTTTCAAATGTAATGTTGTCGGCTTCAAAGCCCATGCCATTCACTTCCACTGTTTCGGTGAAGAATGTACCGCCAGCTTGCTTGGCGTTGAGGCTATTGGTAATCACAACGTCCGCTGATGATTTGCCCATGCCAAGCAAAGTGATGTTGCTGTGGTTCTGCGTCACAATAACGCGCTCATGGTACGTTCCGGGCGCAATCTCAATGAAGACGCGGCCAGGCTTTCCCTCTGGACCTGTTCCGGCGAAAGGATGATGGTCCATCGCCATCTGAATGGTCGGGAATTCTACCGTGCCCTCAATCCCTGTCTTCACATCGGGAGAGACTCGAACATGCACGTTCTGGCCACGGCTCACGTTCCCGCGACTCATCGTTGCCAACAGTAAGACAGTAGAGACCAGGCGCATGTGCATCGGTGACAATCCTCGCCCTCAATGCTCCTCCACGATATCTCTGCTAGTCAAATTCCGTCGGGACTTAGACGCGCTCACTTACTCAGAGTTAGCTGAAGTGTGACTCAATTCATGCAAAACAAATAAGTGACTTTGACGTCTGAAAAACAGACAATTCTTTGACAATTTGCTGACAAGCGCCGTCCTCGATCCGGCCTAACTTCGTGCCTGGGTCAGCTCCTCAACGGAGGCCCATCTTCAATCAAAACTAGGCAGGTAGAGCAAACATGAAAAATTCCCCGAACAACAGCAGGCGTCCAGTCGACCGTCGTGCATTTATGAGAAGTGGTCTTCTGGCAGGAGGCGCAGCAGCAGTAGGCGCTGGTTTGTTAGCAAATGGAACTTCGGCTCGAGCAGAGGAACGAGAAGCAGGCGGTCGGCTCCTTCCGGGCGATGCAGCCATCCTCCGGTTTCTAGCCGCCGCAGAACTCATCGAGTCCGACCTTTGGATCCAGTATGCGGAACTGGGCGGCATCGGTAATGACCAACCCATTGAAGTAAACCCCAACCCCAACCCACCTTTGAACCCTTATCAGGTCGCGCTGTCGAACCTCGATGGCGACGGCCCGCAATATATCTCCAGTAATACCCTGGACGAACAGAGTCACGCGTCGTTCCTGAATGCATATCTCGAATCCAGGGGAGCCGAGCCGGTCGACTTCTCTGAGTTTGTAACTCTGCAGGGAAGCACGGCGTTGGGACTAGGCGGCAAGAAGCGCCTCACCAATCTCATGCACCTCAACGTCGACACAAGCTGGTATGTGCGTTATCGCAGCACAACTAACCCAGACACCGGCGCAACCTTTCCTCAGGCAATCACCCTCAAAAACGTGACCGCCATCCCCGTCAGCGATGCCGATTTGAACAATCCAAATTCCAACCACATGCAGGCGGTCGCCAATGTAGCGGCCTTTCACTTTGGATACATTGAACAGGGCGGTTCGAGCCTCTACGCATCTATGAGCCAAAAAGTGACGGACCCGGAAGTCTTGAAAATCACTCTCGGCATCGGCGGTGATGAAATCGCTCACTTCCTCGAGTGGGTGGATTTCGCAGGGAACGGCGTTCAAGATCCAGTGGCGCCGTTCACTGACCCTGTCTCCGGCCTGACGTTTCCTGATTTCTTCAACAACCCGCCCCTGCAACCCGCCAACCTGGTTCAGCCTAATCTGATCTTCCCCGTCCCCTGCGAGTTCATCAGCCCAAGACTTCCCCACGTCGCGATCATTCGTCCACTCACCGATAGGTTTGCAGGTGCGGTAGCAACCATCGCCAGCTTCACCGCCGACGGGCTTTTCGTCGGCCAGAGCCAGCGGTTCCTCAGAACACTGGAAATCATGGCGATTGAAGCCGACGCTGCATTCCGCTTATAGGCCACTAAATTCCACCGACAACTCTTGAATCTCTTTTTCTCTCGCCTTGGAAATCGGGGGCCCTTCTCATTCAGAAGGGCCCCCGTTTGCAGCATTGCGC
>JBAWCO010000488.1:0-7565 GCA_049590315.1 Occallatibacter sp.
CGCGGAAGGTGCTTGAGTCGATTGTTGTGCCAATGACACCTACTCATTCGCAATATCCCATTGCAGTTCGAGCATGACTGTTCTCGATTCTGGAGGCAGGCGTTTTGGCCTGAGAGCGTGATGAGACGCGCTGCCTGCTTTCTGTTCTTCTGGTGGTGGCTCGTGTTGCGTCGAGCCTCGTCCGGGCCCGATAGAGCCGCGATTTGACTGCGGCTTGAGTGATATCCAATGTTCTGGCAATCTCTTCGAGCGAAGTTCCATGGATCATTCTAGTTTGGAGCGGTTCGCGCAGGCTCTCCTGAAGCCGCTCAATTGAACGGTAGATGTTCGCGCACCGTTGCCGCTGATCGCAAGCCTGTTCGGGATTGAGGCAAGGATCCTTTGGTTCGAGATGCGCGACTTCGTTCTCCGGTTCACTGGGAAGACCGAAGCAAACCTCTGGGCGGTTTCGACGCTTACGAAGGAGCATCAACGCGGAGTTGATGGCGATCCGCGTCAACCAACAGTAAACGCTCGACCGGCCCTCGAAGTTTCGGAGCGCTAGGTACGCTTGCAAAAATGTATCCTGAAGCACGTCTTCAGTGTCTTCCGGGTTCCTGGTGATTCTGAATATCGTCCTGAAGAGCCGCCGCGAGTAAAGACGTTGGAGCTCAGAAAATGCGTCAGACGATCCGGCTAGTGCCGCAGAGACGAGTTCCGCATCTCGCAGCGTAGTTTGCTGGCTGTTAACGAAATCGAGACGTACGTCCTGATCCATGCAAATCATTGCTACGCTCCTTAGGGTATGTGTTTTGTGGAAAGATGAGGTCCATCTGCGGCCCGCGATAGTTGTGCTGCAGTTGCGATTTAGCCAGAAGAGAAGAGTCCGATCTATTGGACGAAAGTATTGATCGATACCTTCGTACCGGTGAAAGGCCTGATGCAGCCTGCCAAAAGCAGCGTGCAACTGCGAGAGATTCTCGACAAGGCTCATGTTGACGCGGACCAGCCCGAGCCGTCGATGGGGACGGACGGTACGCAGAGGTCAGGTGTCTGTATGCATCCTCGATGAGGTCGGGCACATGGGGTCATAGCTGTGCGCCGGTTATTCCAAGGTCCGTGCTATACGAAAGTAGCTGTTAATACTTTTGTCTAATAGATTTGCCTCGATGGCTCTGGCCTAATTGGATTATCTGGCCGAATCGCGGGGAGATTGGCATGCAATCAACCACGGCGCTTAGTTTGATCGATCGAGCCATCCTTCGGTGCAAGGAAGACGGCGATAGTTCAAGGCGCGTGAGGCAGTCCTGGCGGCGCCTAGGTCAGTCGAACATATCGCGACTCCGGTTCCAGTGATTCTCTGGAGAGACAGGAAACCGGAAACGAACGCAAATGACGAGAGGAGTTCGATATGGCAGGCGGAAAGACAATCATTGTCACCGGAGCTTCCAAGGGTATCGGAGCGGCAATCGTTCACGGGTTTCTGGATCGTGGCTATGACGTTGTCGCAACTTCGCGCAGCATATCGAAAGCCGGCTTTGCGGCGCAGCCGAACCTCGCGCTCGTCGACGGTGACATCGGCCACGCAGCGACTGCGGAAGAGGTCGTCAAGGCCGCGATCAAGACCTTCGGCACGATCGATCATGTGGTAAACAACGCGGGTATCTTCGCGACGAAGCCGTTCACAGACTACACCGAGGACGACTTTCATGCGTTCGTCTCGACTAATCTCAAAGGATTCTTGTTCGTCACGCAACTGGCAGTGAAGCGAATGTTGCAGCAGGGCACTGGCGGCAGTGTCACAAGTATTACTGCGTCATTGGCTGATAACCCAATTGCGGGCATTCATGCCTCGGTTCCGATGATCACAAAGGGGGGACTGAATACGATCACGCGCAGCCTCGCCCTTGAGTACGCAAAGGACAATGTCCGCTTCAACGCGGTGGCGCCAGGCCAGGTTGACACTCCACTCCACAAGGACACGCCAAAAGAACTCATGAGGACGCTTTCACCGATGGGTGCAATCGCCGATGCGAATGACATAGCAGAGGCCGTGGTTTATCTTACTGAAGCTCGTCACGTCACAGGGGAGGTGCTGCACGTGGATGGCGGTGCGCACGCAGGCCGATGGTAGCCGCTAAAGATACACAGCCCGATGGTGCCGAACGCCGGCTGCAAGAGCTCGGCATTCAGCTTCCAACTTCCCCCACACCATTCGGGCACTACGTTGAGGCACTGCAGACGGGCAGTCTCGTGTTTCTGAGCGGGATGCTTCCGGTTGTGGACCACAAGCCAAAGTATCTTGGCCGGCTTGGAAAAGAACTCGATGTGGAGGCCGGGAGAGACGCTGCCTATACAGCGGCATTGAGTGCTCTTGCGGCTGCCAGAGAGTACCTGGGCTCACTCGATCGCGTGACGCGCGTGGTGCGGCTTGGAGTCTTCATGGCAACCTCAGGTGACTTCTTCGACCAGCCTCGGGTCGCGGATGCCGTGTCGGAACTGTTCCGCGATGTTTTTGGTAGCGATAGAACACCGGTTCGGCTGGTCATCGGCGTGGCTAGCCTGCCGCTCGGAATGCCCATCGAGCTTGAAGTCATCTTAGAGGTAGCGACATAGCCGGAGGACGTATGGGCACAAGGGAAGCAGTTCATCGGAGCCTGGCAAGAATTGTTGTTTTCCAGATGGTCATTGCACTTTCGGTGAATCTGTTTGCTCAGAGAAAGGAGAGAGCAGTGGAACAACAGGTGTTCTATCGAACGGTGCAAGTCGATGAGCTGTCGATCTTCTATCGGGAGACGGGGCCGAAAGACGCTCCCACCATCCTCTTTCTGCACGGTCTTCCGTCGTCATCGCGCATGTTTCAGCCGCTGCTGACGAGGCTTGCAAACCAATATCATCTTGTCGCCCCCGACTATCCGGGTTTTGGCCACAGCGATTGGCCTGATCCGAAAAAATTCGACTACACCTTCGATCACATCGCCACGGTCATGGAGGACTTTACACAAACGGTTGGCCTGTCGCGTTACATGCTCTACATGCAAGACTACGGCGGCCCAGTCGGCTTTCGCATGGCGCTGGCGCATCCAGAACAAGTGCAGGCGCTCATTGTCCAGGACGCGGTAGCTCACAACGAAGGCCTCGGCGAGAACTGGGCTACAAGGCGTGCCTTCTGGTCAGATCGGCCGGCGTATGAAGAAAAGCTACGTACAAATCTGCTTTCGCTTGCCACTACAAGGACACGCCATGTTGGCGACGATCCGAATGTAGAGCTCTATGACCCGGATCTTTGGACCGACGAGTATGCATTTCTCAACTCTCCAGGCCAGGCGCAGATTCAGAGCGATCTATTCTATGACTACCGCACCAATGTCGTAGCCTATCCAAAGTGGCAGGAGTGGATGCAACAGACGCAACCGAAGCTTCTTGTGCTCTGGGGCAAGCACGATCTCTCATTCGATCTGGGCGAACCAGAGCGCTACCGCAAAGACGTACCGAGTGCCAAGGTCCACGTGCTCGAGGCTGGCCACTTCGCGCTTGATACTAATGCAGACGAAATTGCGCAGTTGGTTCGCGATTTTATGAAAGCTCAGCGTTGAGAGCGGCATCGAGATTCAAAGTGATACCTTGCGGCCAGGACGAAACCAGATCACTCCGGACCGCAAAATTCAAGGTCACGCGTTGATCCGCTTGTCAATTGAAGTGGAGTTCTAAGCCAGGCTAGACTGCGGGTGACAGGATGCGGGCGACGAGGTCGTAGTCGTGAGCTTCAGTGATTTGGGCTTTGTAGAAGCGGCCGGGTTCTAACTCCGCTAAGTCGCCGGTGTCGTTGATGTAGACTTTGCCGTCGATTTCAGGGGCGTGGAACTGGGTTCTTGCTTCCCAGAGGAGCGGGGTTTCTTCGCTCTCGCCTTCGGCGAGGAGGACTAACTCGCGGCCAATCCATTTTTGCTTGGCGCGTTTGGAGATGGACTGCTGCAGCTTCATCAGGCGGCGCTTGCGGGACTCGATGGTGCGCTTGGGGACCTTGTGGTCGAGAGGGAAGGCGGCGGATCCTTCTTCATCGGAGTAACTGAAGACGCCGAGCCAGTCGAACTTTGCTTCCGAGATGAAGTCTTGCAGAATCTCAAAATCCACGGTGGATTCGCCGGGGAAGCCGACGATGAAGCTGGTGCGCAGGGCGATGCCTGGGACCGCGGCGCGAACCTTCTGCAGGGTCTTGAGGAAGATGTCTGCGCCTGCGCCGCGCTTCATGGTTTTAAGGACGGCAGGCGAGGCGTGCTGCAGAGGGACGTCGAGATATTTGCAGATGTTGTCATGCTTCGCAATGGTATCGAGCAGCTTGCCGGTGATGCGGTTGGGATAGGCGTAGAGGAAGCGCAGCCAGCGGAGTCCGTCGATCTTGGCGAGGGCTTCAAGGAGCGTGGCCAGGCCGTCTTTGAGGCCGAGATCTTCGCCGTAGCAGGTGGTGTCCTGGCCGATAAGGGTGATTTCCTGTACGCCGCGTGCGACTAGCTGTTGGGCTTCTGAAACGACCGATTCAAAGCGGCGAGAACGGAATTTGCCGCGGAGATTGGGGATGACGCAGAAGGTGCAGGGGTGATCACAACCCTCGGCGATTTTGATGTAGGCCGAGGATTTGGGTGTCGTCAAAAAACGCGGCGTGGATTCGTCGTAGAGATAAGTGGGCAGAAGGTGAGCAGCGCCTTGCCAGTCGTCGCGGCGGAAGCGGCCTTGTTGCTCGCGGAGGTCGCCCTCGGGTCTGTAGGCTATATCGGATTTGTGGGTTGCGGCGCGGGATTCGAGGCCGGGGCGGACCGTCGCGGGCAAGTTTCCCGAAGAGCTTACCTCAGGGGCTAAAGCCCCGGTCAATCCAGATGGGCCAGTGCCGGGACTGAAGTCCCGGCCTACCGCTCCGATTTCTGAGGCCTGAACCGTGGTGAGGATGTTGAAGGGCGAGATGGATGCTGCTGCTGCAACCGGCCTGTTGAGGCCGGCCGCTGCGAGGATGGATTCCAATTCGCCGGTGCCGACTACGGCGTCGACTTCAGGGATGCTCTTCTGGATTTCGTCGCGGTAACGCTCGACGAGGCATCCGGCAACGATGAGCTTTTTGGCCGAACCTGCGGTCTTGAAGCGGGCCATTTCGAGGATGGTGTCGACGGATTCCTGCTTGGCGGTGTCGATGAAGCTGCAGGTGTTGACGACAAGGATTTCAGCCTCTTCAGGGCGGGCAGTGAGGCGTGCGCCTGCGCGATCGAGCAGGCCCATCATCACCTCGGAGTCGACGAGGTTTTTGGGGCAGCCTAACGAAATAAAGCCCACGGAAGGGGCCGTGGGTGGGGGATTCTTAGTCACTTATCTATTGTACCGGGGATCGGAATTCGATGCCGGGGGCGCCAGCGACATCCGAAACAATGACGGGTTAGATACCCCCTGTATGGATTTAGTGGCAGATGTAGCGTTTGTGCCATATAAGGTACTTATTGCCTGTAGGACTGCAGGTTTCACGGAGGAGGCCCGATGATTGCAAAATATGAGGCAGCCAGCCTGTCCAGTGCGGAAGGGGATCCGAAAGAGATTCTCGCGTTGTACAGCAAGATTCAGGCTATGGAAGCCAAGATCGCCGGAACAGGCGGCAAAGCGCAACATCTTCCGCCCAGCCTGCACTCGTTTCTGAGCCAGGTGTTTGAGGATTTGAAAGCCGGGAGGCCGGTGACGATCCTGAAGGACGAAGTGGCGCTGACAACGGTGGAAGCTGCGAGGACGCTGGCCGTTTCGCGGCAGTTTCTGGTGCAGCTTCTGGAACAGAACGAGATCCCTTTCCATATGGTCGGGACGCATCGACGGGTGTATGCGCGCGATGTGCTGGCCTTCAAGGGAAGGCGCGACTCGGTGCGGCGCAGGCCCCAGGTTGGGTTTCTTTGGGATGAGGGCGGAGTTTTCGAACAGGCGCCGCGGAGCGACAATTTCCCGATGAGCGAGCTCGCATGGTCCGAGATCAAGCACGAGGTGCGCGACGATTTGCTGGGTGGCGAACTGATGGAATCGCGGAACGGACTCCACGCGCTGGACCGGCTTGAGAAAGACTTCGCAGCTATCTATCCGGAATTCCCAACGAATCCGGCCGTGCTGCTGGATGCCGGGAAAGAAGAAGTGGCAAAACAACTGGCGCGGATGCGTGCAAACGGTTTGCTGCATGCCGCGGAGAGCGATGTGCTGAACCATATCTTCCGGCTGCTGGAAGAGGCGCTGCTGAAAGCGGCCTGATTCGGTGTTTGCCCCTGGATCGACGAAGCGGATAATGGCGATAAGGGGGAGATATGATTGCACGCCATTGGCGCGGTTGGACCAAGGTTGAGGATGCGGACGCATACGAGCAGTTCTTGAAGGAGAAGTTGCTGCCGGAGTTGCACGAAATCAGCGGATATAGTGGCGGATATATATTGCGGAAGGATGAGTTGTTAGAGAGCGAATTTGTGGTGGTGAATCTATTTGACTCGCTTGAGTCCGTGAAGGGCTTTGCGGGGCCAAACTACAGCATCGCGGTATTCGAGCCGGAAGCGAAGAAGCTGCTCAGCAGAATCGAGCCGTTTGCGATCCACTACGAGGTACGCGCCTGCACGGTGTAGCTGCGAAAGCGAAGCATGGTGATTTAGCTCGTTGACGTGGCCCGAAGCCGCTTGTTTTCGGCTTCGAGGAACTCAAGGCGGCTGCGCATGGGGGCGAGGATCTTCGCCAATTCCTCTTCAGAGTAACGCGGCGTGATGTGCTGTTGGCAGTTCCAGTCGAAGGCTTCGACGTTGATGATGACAGCCCGTTCGGCGGGAGTTTTTTCGCCGGGAACGCGGAGGGTTTCGAGCACCTCGGTTGCTTCGGCGGTTTCCTCGAGAATGCGCGCGCGGCCCAGGATCTTGAGGCGGCCCTGGTGTGGATAGTCCATAAGGAAGAGGGCTACGCGGTTGTCGTGCTCCAGGTTCCCGCGGCTGATGTATTGCTTGTTGCCGCGCAGGTCGGCGAAGGCGATGGTTTGTGGATCGAGGACGTGGAGGAAGCCCTTGAAGCCGCCGCGGTACTGGATGTAGGGCCAGCCGGTCTCAGAAACGGATGCCATATAGAAGCCGTCGCGCTGGCGAATGAAGGCCTGCTCGTCTGAGCTTAGTTGGTCGGCAGGGTCGCCGGAGCGCTCGACGCGCTCGTAAAGATGCCGGCTGCCATGCAGCTCCTGTTGGTGCTTGACGAGCGGGGTGAAGGCGATCTCTGCGAAGCGTTGGCCCATGATGTATCCCAAAGTCCCGAACAACCATTGGATGAACGGGCTGTCGAATTGGGTTCATGGTCAAGCTGTGGCAGAAGGAAGAGCTGGCGGTGCGGCAGTTTTCGGAGGAGTATTTGGCTTACAAGGTCGCTGCTGCCGCATATTGATCCAGTGGAAGCTCAGGAGGAGCAAATCGCATGATCGAGAAGCGTTTGGAGGACATTACAGAAAGCGATATTGTTTCGCTCATCGAGAATCAAGTGCGCGAAAGCCGCACGATCGAATATAAACGCGAACTTCCGAGCGCAGGCGAGGTCGGCAAGGCAAAATT
>JBAWCO010000489.1:0-10631 GCA_049590315.1 Occallatibacter sp.
GGCCGAAATACGAGCGATCCTCGAAGAAGCAGTCTCTCCCAAATCGCGCATCAAGATCGGAACGGAGCTTGCAGCCTTTGGCAAACGCTTCGGCGGAATCGATCTCGGCATCGTCCGCGACAAAACACCAATAGAACCCGCAATTCTAGAGTGAGGCAGGATCGCCGCAGGGCCGGTCATCAATCCATGGGAAGGTTTGAGCAGTTGGTTTGATTAGTACTCGCGACAGTGTTAATGACCACGGTTTACAAAAGCCAACAATTCCTCGTGCAAACGACCCGTCTTGAAGAAATTGATAAAAGCAAATTGGCCGATCATGAGCCGTGTCACTGAGAGAAACAATCGTCCATGAAGATGCTCAAGCTGGATGACGCGGCCGAGCCCGTGCAGTCTGAATAGTTTGACCTGCTGAAATTCACTCCGACCAATTTGGAAACTTTCTGGCCCCTCGACGTGGAGTCCAATTTCATCCAGCCACGCATGTCCCTTCAACACTGTTGTCCTGAGGGTAAGCTCGTTGCCGTTGTGAAAAAACACTCTGTACTTCACTGTTGAACCAACTCAATGAAACCAAAATCCAGGGCTTTGCTCCTGGGGCAAGACTGGTCTCTGCTCTCTGTTCCCCGCCCTAATTAAAAAGATCCTTCATCTTCTCCAACAGCCCCGGCGATGTCGGCTTGTTATCCACGGCCAGCGACTCAGCCAGCTTGATCACAAGTTCGCGCTGACTGCGGCTCAGCTTCTTGGGGATCTGCACCACCAGCTTCACCACCAGATCGCCCTTCCCTTTTTCATTCAGGAACGGCACGCCGCGTCCACGCACACGCAGCTCCCGTCCGGTCTGCGTGCCTTCGGGAATCTTCAGCGTCACCGCGCCGTCGACCCCATCGATCTCGATATCCGCGCCTAACGCCGCCTGCGGAAAGCTGATCGGAATCACGCAATGCAGATCATTCCCCTGGCGCTCAAAAAAGTCATGCGCACGAATCGAGAGCACGATATACAGATCGCCTTTGGGAGAGCCGGATCGCCCCGCATCGCCTTCGCCCGCATAACGGATGCGCGTGCCATCTTCCACGCCCGGCGGTACCTTCACATTGAGTTTCAACTCGGCCGTCGTGCGGGTCTCTCCGTGGCAAGTCAGGCAGGGATCGAGATTCACCGTCCCCGTTCCTCCGCAGATACTGCAAGTCCGCGCGACTGAGAAGAATCCCTGCTGGTAGCGGACCTGCCCTCGTCCATGGCATTGGCTGCAGACCGTCGGACCGCGCCCTGAAGCGCTTCCCCGCCCATGGCACGTGGTGCAAATCTCTCTGCGTCGAATTTTGACTTCGGTCTCTTTGCCGAAGATGGCGTCTTCAAAATTGATCGTCAGGTCGAAGCGCAGATCGTCGCCCCGCTGCTGACGGCCGCCGCGCTGCGAGCCGCCCACGCTGAACATCTCTCCGAACAGATCGCCGAAGATATCTCCCAGGTCCACACCGCCGGCAAACGGCCCGCCGCCAAAGCCCGAGCCCTGCCCACCCAGCCCGGCATGGCCATAGCGGTCGTACGCGGCGCGTTTGTCCGCGTCGCTCAGCACCTGGTATGCCTCGCTGGCCTGCTTGAACTTCTCTTCGGACCCTTTGTCGCCAGGGTTGCGGTCAGGATGATATTTGAGCGCCATCTTGCGATAAGCGCTCTTCAATTCCGTGTCGCTGGCCTCGCGGGAGATGCCCAGAACTTCGTAGTAGTCTTCTTTGCTCACGTTTGTATTGGCACTCATCTCTACTTGAACTCACTCACTTGTCTGTTTATCGAATTCATTCGCTTGTCTGTTTAGGGTTATGCACCACGCGCACCAGCGCTGGCCGCAACAACCGCTCGCGCAGCTTGTAGCCTGGGCGAATCTCCTCAGCCACGTGCTGGTCGGGCAAATCGTCGCGCTCAACTGACCCCAGCGCTTCATGCACTCGCGGATCGAAAACCTCGCCCACTGTGGGAACTGGAGTGACTTGCAACTGGCGGAGCGCTTCCTGCATTTGTTTCACAATCAGCTCCACGCCATGACGCATCTGCTCCGCCGTGCTGTCGTGTTTGAGCGCCAGCTCAAAGTTATCCAGCACCGGCAAAAACTGTTCCACCACGCTGCCGGTCGCGAACTCGCGGAACTCGGTCCGCTCCCGTTCGCCGCGCTTGCGCGCGTTCTCAAACTCGGCCTGTTGCCGCGCCAGCCTATCCAGCAACTGGTCGCGCTCGCCCTTCAACTTGTCGAATTCGCCCCGGCTCACAGGCTCCGCTGGGTTCTCCACGGTCTCGCCCTCCGCCGTCACGTTCAATGCGCCCTCTTCCGAGGCGGCCTGGGCTGCAAGGGATGCATCCACCGGTTCCACCACGCTCAACTCCGTTTCCTGCTCTGGCATGACCTTACGATTTCTCCGAAACATCAATGTTTCCTATTTCCGCTTCTGATTACATGATAAATTGCGCGAGGATTGCCGTCTTCCTCCCGCCTTAACTCATGTTGTTTCTGTGTTCGCTGGCCCCGACTTGCCAACAAATTAGATGCAGTAGTTGCCCCGCCGGACTTTCCAAACCTTTAATTCTCCGGAACCTCCAGGAATCGCTCGGAAAGCCGCGCTACATAACGCACCGCCTGAATCATCTCCTGATATTGAATGCGCGTAGGCGCGATCACCGCCACGGTACCAAGATTTGTTCCTCCCAGCCGCGCCGGAGCGCCAATCAGCACCAAATCCTGCATCGCAGGGGAAGTTCCTTCCAGACCGACCACTACGCGTACCTCCTGCTGCCGCCCATCCACATAGGCGGTCAGCAGTTCCACCAGCCGCTGCTTGGCCTCCAGGGCCAGCAACATCTGCCGTAGCCGGTCGCGATCCAGTTCCGCGGTAATCAGGTTCGCCATGCCATCGACAAAAATCGCTGGTCCTGCGTCGTCGCCGGCCAGTGCGCCCTTGCGGCAAAGCTCCTCCACTGAGGACAACATCGCGCGATAGGCTTCGCGCTCTACTTCCATGCGCCGCGCCACCTCAACGCGAATGCGCTCAATAGGCCAACCGCGGAAGTTCTCGTTCAAATAGCGCGCAGCGGTTTCCAGCTCAACGTGCGCCAGCTCGCGATCAAGGTTCAGCACCCGGTCCAGCACCGCTCCGCCCTGCGTCACCAGCACCGCCAAAACGCGGCCTGCGGAGAGTCGCGAAAAATGAATGTGCTCCAGCACCTGGCTTTCCGTCGCCCCGGCCAGCGCCACACCCAGGCCGCTGGAAATCAATGCCAGCACGTGCGAAGTGCGTTCTAGATATTCGTGCGAGCTGTTGACGCCTGCAAAGCTGTCTTCAATCTGTCCGCGCCGAGCCTCGCTCAGCGTCGCTGTGCCCTGCGGCATCGTATTCAACCCGGATGCCTGCGCACCGGCGGCAATCCGCCCTGCTTGAGGGTTAAGCTGCGTAATCTGCTCCACGTAATACCGGAACGCCGCGGCCGTCGGAATGCGCCCGGCGGAGGTATGCGGCTGCTCCACCAGTCCCGCCTCGCTCAGCGAAGCCATCACGTTGCGCACCGTGGCAGAGCTCAGCCCCTCGCGATCGGCAAACGACTGGGCCACAGCCTGCGAAGACACAGGCTCGCCGGTTGCGATGTACAACTCGATAATGGCGGTCAGCACCAGCCGCTCTCGCGGACTGACGCGTGTCTCCGGCATGGTTGCCTGCTTTCCGCCTCCACTTTCGAGACGGCCACGAACCCCATTCCAATCAAGCCTGCGCCGTCCCAGGCCCTTCCCACGCTCGGCGACGCCGATCTAAGCGCTTGTTTTTCCAGCGCTTACGTAAAAATTTTAAGGGTCGCCATGCTCCATTCTAGGGAGCGGCGTTTCTTACTGTCAATACAACCTACGGGTATCCTCAGCGCTTGAAGTCAGCGGAAAACCGGTTCTTACGGCTGGTTGTAATACCCCGTATTGGTCCGCGCCGTCAGCCCCGGCTGAGCCACCTGCACCTTCAAGTCGTGATACTCATTCGGACTATTTGCGCGAGGAGGATCGAACGACAGCCTATAGAAAGCGCTGGCATCCCGAATACAACTGTCGATCTGGCCGGCTACGTCGTCAGCCGGGCCCAGTACGCGCCCACCGCTTTGGATGGCAAGCACTCTCAAAGCCAGGTTCGGGATACTCGCCTTATCGGGCGATTTCACTCCCCTCAGAAAAGCTTCATGCACGAAAGTGTCCATGCCGGGATGACCCGACGAAATGCTGTAGACGGACATGCGCGCTTCGCGAAGCCTGGTGGAAAGCTGAACGATCACAGCGAAGTATTGCTGCCGGGTTTTGGATGAGCTCTCCATACCCGGAAGATTGAGCATGGGCCAGCCATGACCGGCCCAGATCAGCAGCTTTCTGCCGGGCTTCCTCCGTTCACCGTTCACAATGGAGTTAAGCGCGTCGACCGAAACCTTGAAGAGCTCGAACTCACCATTCGCGCCCTCCGATGGCAGAACCGAAGACAATGTGTTTACGTGCCGGTCTATCTCGGCGGCCAACGCATTCCCATCAACGGAAGGCGGTTGCTGAGAACTCAGACCGCTATCGTTCAACACAAAGACGGCTACCGGGAGTGCCAGGTGTCCGCCGTTCCGGCGCAGGAACTTCTCAACTTCCTGCCGCATGTAGATGATTTGCTGAATCGGAAGATTGATCGTATCGATAACCAGAATCACTTCAACCGGCGAATCACCCTGTTGAGCGGCTCCATCGAGATCGTGAAAGGAGAGAATCTTGCTCGGTTGGCCGTTGTCCAACAGCGTAAAGTCCTTAAGCGCTAGCCCGGACACAGGTTTTCCCAGCGTATCTGTCACCACCACATCGAGTTTGATTCGGCCTTCCCCGAGCGCTGGTCCACCAAGCACCGGGGCCTGCTGGGCGAATGTTACAGCCGTCAAACATAGAAATAGCAAAAGACATATATGTTGCGACTTGCTCATAAGTCTCACCTTTTGCCGAACCCGGCCTGGATTGCTTTTTTAGAATGTATACCCTGCCCTTAAGGCTGGTTGTAATACCCGGTATTGGTCCGCGCCGTCAGCCCCGGCTGAGCCACCTGCACCCTCAAATCGTGGTACTCATTCGCCCGGTCCGCCTTCGGAGGATCGAAGGAAATTGTATAGAACGCGCCGGCATCCTGGACGCACTTCGCAATCTGCGCGGCGATATCGTTATCCGGGCCCAGTACGCGCCCACCGGTTTCCACCGCAAGCACCTTCAACGACAAGTTGCCCGGATCAGCCTTCTCGGCCATCTTCACCCCTTTCAGAAAGTCCTGATAAAGAAACGCGTCCTGTATCGAGTCGCCAAGCGAAACACTGTAGAGCGATATGTGCCCCTCGCGCAGGGTGGTAGAGAGGTACACGATAGAGTTGAATAACTGCTGTTGCGCTTTGGCTGAGATATCGATGTTGGGCCGATCCAACAGCGGCCACCCTGCGCCTGCCCAGATCAGCAGCTTCTTGCCCGGTCGCTGAGCCTCACTCTGTGCAATGGTTGAAATCCATTTGAGCGACAGGCCGAAAAGTCCAAAGCCCCTGTATTGCGACGACCTGCTGATAATGCGCAGTTGCGAGTCGGCCTTGTCCAGTTGCGTCGCCAGCGCATTTCCATCCGTCGAAGCCTGCGCAAGCACCTTCACACCATCGTCGTTAAACACGAAAATGGATACCGGTTCCGCGAGATGTCCACCATTGCTGCGCAGAAAATTCGCAATCTGGGTCCGCGACTGGGACACTCTCTGAAACCCCAGGTTGGCAGCATCCAGAAGCAGAACCACCTCCACGGGCTGGCTTGCCGCTTGCGCAACCGCGTCAATTGCGCGAAACGAAAGAATCTTGCTCGGCCGGTTATCGTCCAGCAGGGTAAAGTCCTTGAGCTCCAGCCCGGACACCGCCTTCCCTGCCTTATCCGTCACCACCACATCCAGATGAATGCGTCCATCCCCCGCATCCACCGGGGGTGCGGGCGCGGCGGGTGGGGCGAGCATCGGTGCCTGCGGCGCGGGTGTCGCCGGTTCCGGGTTCTGTTGCGGAAACACAGTCACCGGCAAGAGAAGGAAAATTGCCAGGCCCACGCGGGCTGACTTGCTCATGAGCGTTACCTCCATCTGGTTTGATGAGGAATTTACTGCGAGGCATCTGCGGGCTTGCCGCGCGCGGGATTCCCTTCAATCCGGCGCGTCGAAAGGATCCCCACCGTCAATAAGCGCCAATCATGCGCGCCCCATCACAATAGTGTGCGGACTCATCGGAATAGGATGCGCCGTAATCCCACCGAACCCGGCCTCGTTGTACATGGCCGAAAGCTCGCTCAGCGTGTAGGCATCGCCCGCTGCCGTCGATGTCAGCATCGTCATGCTGAACGCCGCAGGCATCGGCGGAGAAACGCGATCCTCATTGGGTACAAACTCCAGCGTCGCCGCGCGCCCACCTGGCCGCAATGCGCCGCGAACCTTCTTCAGCAGGCTCACGCAAGTCGGCACATCGAAGTGGTGCAGAAAATTCGTCAGCAGCACCGCATCATAAGGTCCGCCGAACTCCACATCGAACGCGCTCCCCGGCAGCATGTTGTAGCGGTCGTGAACGCCGGCCTTCTCCGCGTTCTTCAGCGCCACCCTGAGCACCGGCGCCCAGTCCAGTCCCGTCACGCGAGCCTCTGGATGCTGCTTCGCAATCTCAATCCCGAATAGCCCATGCCCGGCGGCAATATCCAGCACGTGCATCGGCCCCTCATGCCCCTCCAGCACCACCGCACCCAGCGGCCCAGCCATCGGTCCCATCATCGGCGCCATGTTTTCAGCGAACAGCACCCACACCGGATTCTCCGGTTCCACCGTGCCCTCGCCCGGCAAAGTAGTGCGGCCCGCGCGCACCACCTCCGCCAGGTTGTCGTACACCTCGCGCATCTCCCGGTTGCCCAGGAACTGTGCCACCGAGGCCATCGACGCAGGCGAACGCGGATCCAGAAACATTGCGCTCGTCGGCGTGTGCCGGTAGCGCCCGTCCTCTTTCATCAGCACGCCATTGATCGTAAGAAAATCGCAGAGTATGCGGATCCCGCGCTCCGATGCCGAGCAATGCCGCGCAATCGATGCCACGTCTCCCGGCCCTTCGCCCACTGCGCGAAAAACATCCAGCTCAATCGCTGCCTTCAGTGCTGCCGTGCGCTGGTGCGCCTGCAGCATTTCAAAAACCAGGCCGGGATTCGGCGCAGCCGCGGCCCCATTGGCCGCAGCCCCATTCTCAGTGCTCATCACCAACCTCCTCTTTTGTTGCGCCGGGTCGGTTGCAAGGGAAGCTCGAACCAGGCAGCCCGAGTCTATCATCCACTGCACTCGTTCTCACCGTCATTCCGATTGGGGAGCCTGCGACTCACGGCCCGACATGCGCATCGCCCAGACTCACCGTCCCACTCTACGGGCTCGTCACATGCCCGCCGCACCTCGGGCTGATAAATTTTGACTAAGAGCCCGTGTATTTCTGCTCCCTTTTCCGCTCATCGGACAAGGATCTCAACGCAAGAAGGCGAGCCATGCCCCCGAAGATCGAAGATCTCCGCATCAAGTGGACCAAAGTTGTCCTGCCCCCCGTCTTCCTTGAAGAAGATCTCCCGAACACGGAAACCTCCACGGCCACCATCTTCAATTCCCGCACCGATATCGCCAACATCCTCAAGGGCCGCGACACGCGCCTGCTGGTCCTCGTCGGCCCCTGCTCCATTCATGACACCAAGGCCGCGCGCGAGTACGCCGCCCTGCTCAAAACGGCGATTACGGAATTCTCCCGCGAACTCCGCATCGTCATGCGCGTGTACTTTGAGAAGCCCCGCACCACCCTTGGATGGAAGGGGCTCATCAACGACCCCGGCCTCGATCAGTCTTTCCGAATCAACGACGGCCTGCGCCTGGCGCGGCACTTGCTGCTCGACCTGGCTGAGATGGGTGTCCCCACCGGCACTGAATTTCTCGATATGATCTCCCCTCAGTACATCGCCGGCCTGGTCAGTTGGGGGGCCATCGGAGCGCGCACAACGGAGAGCCAGGTGCACCGCGAGCTCGTCTCCGGCATCTCCTGCCCCGTGGGATTCAAGAACGCGACCTCAGGCGATGTGCAGGTGGCGATCGACGCCATTCTCTCGGCCGCCCACTCGCATACGTTTCTCGGCCACTCCAAGCACGGTCAATCCGCCATCTTCGTCACCACCGGCAATCCCGATTGCCACATTATCCTGCGCGGCGGCCGAAACATGGTCAACTACACCGCCGATCATGTTGCCGACACCATCGCCCGCATGGAAAAGGCCGGCGTCGCTCCGCGCGTCATGATTGACTTCAGCCATGCCAACAGCAATAAAGATCACACACGGCAGGCCCTGGTATGCCACGACGTCGCCCGACAGATCGCCGGCGGCAACCGCAACATCATCGGCGTCATGATTGAGAGCAACCTGGTGTCAGGCGCTCAAAAGCTCGTCTCCGGTCAGCCCCTGGTCTACGGACAAAGCATCACCGACGGCTGCATCGCGTGGCCTGAGACTCACACGCTGCTCACCGAACTCGCCGCCGCGGTCCGCAAGCGCAGAGCCCTTCAATAAGAATTCTTCTCCGGCTGTCTGACTTTTATGTCGAATCAGCACGACGGCGCTCGACTCGGTAGCGCCACGTCTTGAACTACATGTGATTATCGTCACATATTTTCAGGATATTTATCTCTATTTTCAAAGCTCAATTGTCAAACCCAAGCATAGTTTTCAGTGGATTCTAAAGAACTTCGGGCATTCTGCCGATGCATTGGAGTTGCTTCTCTTTCTGACCGAGTCCTTTCTGACCGAATCAAGTTCGGCTCTTACCGAATCCAGTCCGGCGCCGGCCTTTCTCAATCACGCTTACCCGGCCCCTAATCATCAACATTTACCGGAACAGGAGGTGTTTCATGCCCACCACCGTCATCCTCGCCGTCGGCTTGGCCGCAGAGCATTTGGCCGCTCAAACCTCACTGGTCGGATCTGCGGGACTCGTCATCGTCCCCGTATGGTCCATCCGGGAAGCAATCGAGCACTTCAAGACAGGGGATTTCGACCTGGTTCTTCTCGGGCACTCCCTCGCCGCTGAAAGCAAGGAGAGGCTCGCCTCTTTGATTCGCAAATCCGGTTCGCGCACGCCCGTCATCAGCATTGGCAACTCCGCCGGTGATTCCGATCCCTATGCGGATGCCACTCTCAGAAACGAGCCGGCAAGTCTGCATGCCGGCATCGCCGACTTCCTTGCCAAGCGTCCGGCATTCAGCCTTCCGCCAGCAAGAGTACTCAGCAAAGCGAGCTAGTCCTCAACCTTTAACCCGCTATGATGGAACTGAGCGCAGAAATGCGCAATGCAAGTCCCATCATGTCTCCCACCCTCTTCATCTCGGCAGGCGAAGCCAGCGGCGAGCATTACGGCGCTCTCCTCATTCAAGCTCTCAAGCGCCAACTTGCAGCCGTAGGTCAAACGGCCCAGTTCTTCGGCATGGGTGGCGACCGCATGGTGGCCGCCGGCCTCGATCGCGTCGTTCGCTCTGAAGACATGGCCGTCATGGGCATCACGGAAGTCATCCGCCACCTGCCCCGCATCTATCGCGAATTCCGCAAGCTCAAGCAGTCCATCCGCGAGCGTCGTCCTGACGTCGCCGTCCTCATTGACTTCCCCGACATCCACTTCAAGCTGGCGGAGGAGTTTCACCGCCTCGGCGTTCCGGTCATCTTCTTCGTCAGCCCGCAATTGTGGGCCTGGAAGAAGCACCGCATCAAGCTGGTACAAAAATACGTCAGCAAGATGCTGGTCATCTTCCCCTTCGAAGAGCCGTTCTACCGCGAGCGTGGCGTCCAGGCCGAGTTTGTTGGCCATCCCCTCGCCGAGCTACCGCTCCCCACCATCACTCGCACAAACTTCGCCGCCGAAAACTCCCTTGATCCTGCCAAGCCGTGGATAGCTCTCCTCCCCGGTTCCCGCGCCAGAGAAATCCGCGACAACCTCCCAGAGATGATCCGCGCCGCGATCTTCCTTTTTCACGACTACCATCTTGAGCAAGGCAACCCAGAGCCACAGTTCATCATTCCGCTCGCCCCAACCCTCACCAGTGTTCAGCGGCGCGCAGTCGCGGAAATGGTGAGTCAGCTCGGTGAAAATCTTGCCATTCGCATGGTCAATGACGTTGGCGCCGAAGGCGCAGTTGGCCCCACCGCAGGTGGCGCAGCGGCCGCGCTCTTCCATGCCCGTGCCTCCGTCGTAGCCAGCGGCACGGCCACCGTGGAAGCGGCGCTCATCGGCAACCCTTTCGTCGTGGTCTACCGGGTTTCGCCCATCACTTACGCTATCGCCAAGCGGGTGGTCACCGTGCCGCACGTCGCCATGGCCAACCTCATTGCCGGCAAGCGTGTCGTCCCCGAGCTGATTCAAAATGACTTTACCGCGGCAAATATCGTCCAACAAATCAGCCTGTTGCTACCCGACGGCCCCCCTCGCGAGTCCATGATGAAGGAGCTCAAAGCCATTAGGCAGGTGCTGAATGCCCGGCCGGCGGGTTACGAGCAGTTGCATGGCTCCATTGAAAGG
>JBAWCO010000490.1:0-6313 GCA_049590315.1 Occallatibacter sp.
GTCCGCCATCCGGACATGCCCAAAGAAGCATTTGCAGACATGTGGAAGTCTTTGAAAGCAGAGCGCCCGTGGCAGGGTATGGTCAAAAACCGGCGCAAGGACGGTGGCTTTTATTGGGTGCTCGCCACAGTCTCCCCGGTGCGTGCAGACGACGGTCGCGTGGTGGGGTTCCAGTCACTGAGGAAGAGGCCGTCTCGCCAGCGGGTTGAGGCCGCTGCCAGCGCCTATCGCCGCGTTCAACAAGGCGATCACTCACTTCGCATCGAAGAAGGCCGAGTCCTCCCTAATCGTTCGGGATTGACTCGCTGGCTGAGCCGCCCTGACCTGCATTTTGCTTTCGGAGCAATCTTCGGTCTCGCCGCATCGTTGACAGGATTCACGCTCAACTTCAGCGGTTCTCACTTGACTATCGCTCACGCCGTCTCTGACGCTGTATTCGCACTCGGCGGCTTGAGCTCCTTGCTGGTTCTCGTCAGAACTCTTCCCAATCTGCTCAGAGACCTGGATCAAATCGACGCCTACCTGGATCAACTGCTTTCTACCGGAGACTTCACGCTCCCCATCAGTCTCGATCAGCGGGGCCGTTCCGCAAAGATAGCCCATAAGATCGGATTGCTCAGCGGCTGGGTCCAGTCGACCATTCAATGCATCCAGGACGCGGTTGTTCCTGTCCAGAAGGGTACGGAACAGATCCGGCTGGCGATCCAGGGGATTGACGAATCTGCTGCTGCCCAGAATCTTTCCACTGCGTCGGTTGCCGCGGCAACGGCCGAGTTGGACCTCACCATCCGCGAGGTCACGCAACACCTGCAGTCCACCGAGGCCGCTGTGCAGGAAACAGGCCGCCGTGCTGCGGACGGAGCCGATGTCTCGCAAAACGCAACGGAACGGATTCAGCAGCTCGCTGCGGTCGTCAAATCCGCATCTGCAGAGGTGGAGGCTCTCGGTGCAAGTTCCTCTGAGGTTGGCGCCATCGCCGGCGTGATTCGCGAAATCGCCGACCAGACGAACCTTCTTGCGCTCAATGCATCCATCGAGGCGGCCCGCGCCGGTGAAGCCGGCCGCGGCTTTGCCGTCGTCGCCAATGAAGTGCGCTCACTTGCCGACCGCACCATGAAAGCCACAGCCAAAATCGACTCCCTCATCGGCGCAATCAGAAGTGACAGCGAGCGCGCTACTGCCGGCATACGGGCTGGAGCAACGCAAGTCGCCAGCGGCGTTGCTCTTGTCCAGGAAGCGCAGGGCGCTCTGACCGGCATCAACACCCTGATGGTGGAAGCTGTCCGCCGCATCTCGGAGATCGCAACATCCTCCACGCAGCAGACAGAAGCCATGAGCGAAATCAGCGCCAACATCACCAATGTTGCGGCCATGACCGAGCAGAATGTATCCGTAGTCAAAGAAACCACGGTGCTGATCGGCGACCTCGCTCCAATGGTTGACCGCGTCAGGCAGGCTGTAGATCAATACCGCGTCTAGTTTGTTTTAGCCTCGCTCCGACGGCTCTCGCGTCGCCCGATCAGGCCGTCGGCCTCGGCCATTTTGCCTCGACGGTCGTCCCAATCCCGCCTCGCGGCCGGAACTCGCCGCGCACAACAGCCCAAACCGGATCGCAGGCCTTCACCACATCGTCCAGCACCTGGTTCACAATGTTCTCCTGAAAAATTCCCAGATTCCGGTAGCTGAACAAATACTCCTTCAGCGATTTCAACTCAAGGCATTTTTCTTTCGGCATATAGCGGATAGTCAACACGCCGAAGTCGGGCAATCCGGTCTTGGGGCAGACCGAGGTCAGTTCCGGGTCGTCGATAAGAATCTCGTAGCCGGGAAATTGATTCTGCCAGGTCTCTATCGCAGGGAAAGCGAAATCAAGACCGGCCTTGGCGTGTTCGTCGGTGTAGCGCGGTTCCAGAGCCATCCTCTCATTGTACGAGGCCATCCAATACTTACAGAACCGACATCGAATTAATTGATAAATCACGCCCCACGTTCATTTATCCGCTTCCAAGTGCAGGTTCTTGAGTCCTATATACTGACCTTGGTTAAGTGAATGGCAGAAGAGAAAAGGCAATCGGATCGTGTCCGGCTCTGGCTTTGGCGGGGTGCCGGAGTTTTGATAGTCATCGTGTTCTTGGCAGCGCGGTTCCTCATGCGCGATCGCCTTTCAGTCCGTGAAGTACAGGTGCGGCACCAGGAACTCGTCAGCACCGTCCCCACCAATGGGCGCGTCCAACCGGATGTGAAGTACCAATACCATAGCCCGGCGGGCACCATTGTGAAGGCGGTCTACGTGCATCCCGGAGACGTGGTTCCCGCGGGAAAGCTGCTCATCCAACTTGACGACTTGCCGGCCCGCGCCCGGGTGGCAACCGCCGAAAGCGGTGTGAAAGCAGCCCAGGCAGCGGTCGAAGCGGCGACCCACAACGGAACACAGCAGGAACGCCAGGCGGCAGCGGCTGATATTGCCCGCTATCAACTTGAGCGCGATCAGGCCCGTCACGATCTGGACGCGCTTGTGAAGCTCAACTCCACCGGTGCCGCTTCGGCCAACGAAGTCGCAGCAGCCCGGGCTCGACTGGATGCGGCAGAAGCCAATCTCCACGCATCGCAGGAGACCGCGCAAAGCCGCTACTCGCCGGCCGAGGTGGCACGCGCACAGGCTGCGCTTGCTGACGCCCAGGCTAACCTTGCGGCCGCACGTTCTATCGTTGCTCAGTCCTCCTATTACGCACCCATCGCGGGAACGGTGTACAGCCTTGATGCGGGACCCACCGATTTTGTTGAGGAGGGCAAGCTCCTGCTGCAGATGGCCGATCTGCACCAGGAGCACGTGGTGGCTTATTTCGACGAGCCGTGGATTGGCCAGCTCGCCGTAGGCCAGCAAATCGTCATCAAGTGGGACGCCAAACTGGGCAAAGAATGGCACGGACACATCGTGCGCGTTCCCTCCACGGTCATTGTTTACGGCACGCGCAACGTGGGAGAAGTCCAGGTGCAGATCGACAGCGGCGACGGCGAACTGCTGCCCGATACCAACGTCACGGTCACCGTCACCACGTCCAGCGAGCCCAACGCTCTCAGCCTGCCGCGCGAAGCCATGCGGACTGAAAACGGCAAATCCTACGTCTATAAAGTTGTGAACGATACGCTGGTGCGAACCCCCGTCACCATCGGCACCATCAACCTCACCCAGGTGGCCATTACATCCGGTCTCAATGAGGGAGACTGGGTAGCAACCGGCACAACCACCGGACAGCCCTTGCAGGAGGGCGTTCCGATCAAGAAGGTTGGGCCGTGAACCTGTTTCACTTGGCGGCAAGGACGATTCAGGCGGGCTTGCTGGCTGCGTCTCTGGCCGTTGCCGCGTCAGCCTCGCTCAAACCCTCCGCTCAACAGCCCCCCAAAGATCCGTTAACCCAAGCCAATGAACTTCTCCAGGCCGGCGAAGCGGATAAAGCGCTGGCTCTTCTCGGATCCCTTCCTCAGCCTGCCTCGGCACAGGCACACAACCTGGCCTGCCGAGTGCGCTTCACCCTGGAGCAGTGGGACGCCGCAATCAAGGAGTGCGAACAAGCGGTGCACCTCGATGGGCAGAACGCCTCGTATCATCTCTGGCTGGGCCGCGCGCTCGGCGAGAAGGCAGATCGCGCCAGCTTCCTCAGCGCGTTTTCGCTGGCCAAGCGGGTGCGCGAGGAATTTGAAGAAGCAGTTCGTCTGGACCCGCACTACGTCGAAGCGCTGTCGGATTTAGGCGAGTTTTACTATGACGCTCCGGGCGTTGTGGGCGGCGGTACAGATAAGGCAGAAGCCATCGCGGCGCAACTCGATAAGGTCGATCCAGCGCGCGCACATGAACTGCGAGGCCGCATAGCAATGGCTCGCAAAGACTACGGCACAGCCGAGCAGGAGTTCAAACAGGCAATCGCAGTCGGGGCACATCCCGCCTACCACTGGGTCACGTTGGCCAGCTTCTATCGCCAGCGCCAGCGCTGGGACGAGATGGAATCCGCAATGCATAACGTCATCAGTTCTGTTGAACGCGACAAGCACGCCGGAGTAGCACTCTACGATGGAGCATCCGTGCTCACAAAGGCCAACCGCGACCCCTCGCTGGCAGTCAAAATGCTCAATGATTATCTGGCCGGCCCTTCGAAAAGTGAACAAGCGCCGGCCTTTGTTGCTTACGTCCGGCTTGCGCGCCTTGATGCTCAGCTCGGTGATGCCTCCGGCGCACAGCGGGAACGCGCAGCGGCCCTCGCTCTGGCCCATGAGTACAAACCGGCTCAGGATTCCGGCGCTCAGGAAACTAAGCATTGATAGGAAAGATGCACGTGAATTTCTCTTCCAACTCGCGCCGCGTCTGGGCCCCAGGTCTTCTCGGTTTGGTGCTCGCGGCTGCCCCGGCACTTGCATCCGCGCAGGTTTCATTGACCACTGTGGTCGACTTGGCCCAACGTAACTCGAGTACGGTCAAGCTGGCTCAAGCCGATCTGCTCAAGGCGCAGGGAGCCCTTTCTCAAACGCAAGATGCGTATATCCCCAATTTCGTAATCGGCTCCACTATCGGTTACTCCCACGGCTTTCCCACGGGCCAGCCTTCGGTCGGAAATGCAACCATGCAGTCGCTGGTCTTCAGCTATTCCCAGCGCCAGTACATCAAGGCCGCCCATGCTGGGGTTGAAGCGGCTAGCCAGAGCCTCAAGGATGCGCGCGAACAAGTCGCGCTCGACGCTTCCACAGCCTACATCGAACTTGATACCGTGAACCGCGAATTGGTGGCGGCGCAGCAACAAGAGACATTCACGCTGAATCTCCTGCGTATTGAGCAACAGCGCGCTGAGGCTGGAGTCGACTCCGATCTCGACCTGTTACAGGCCCGCCTGACCGTCGCAAATCTGAAACTTCAGCGCCTCCATCTTGAAACCCGCGCCGCAACTCTCGCCAAACAGCTTGCCGTTCTCACCGGCCTCCCTGTCGGCACCATCCTCCCGGACCACGCCAGTATTCCAGAGATTCCGGCCGTCAGTGCAGACGAGGCACCGCGTACCCTTGCAGGAATTGACTCTGCAAGTTCCCTGGCGCGCTCAAAGCAACTTCAGGCCAGGGGAGACGACCTTGCCTGGCGTCGGCCACAGATTGGGTTCGGAGCTGTTTACAACTACGACTCCAACGAGTTGAACAACTACAGCACCTACTACCAGAACTTCACCCCCAACAATGTCAGTTTTGGCATTCAGGTCAACGTTCCTTTTTTTGACTTTGCCCTGCGCGCCAAGGCCAAGGCAACCGCGGCCGAAGCCCTACGAGCCACGGTCGAAGCCGAGCAGGCCCAACGTCAGAACGACGTCGAGATCGCCAAACTCACCGGCAACCTGCGTGAACTCGCCGCCCAGGCTGAAGTCGCCAGCCTGAAGCAGCAGATTGCCGATGCGCAGCTCAAAACCGTCCTCGCTCAGCTGGAACTTGGCAGCGGTGCCGGAGCCGGCCCCAATGCTCAACCCCAGACCACACCAAAAGCCGAGCAGCTTGCCCGCATTGACGAGCGTCAAAAGTACCAGGACGCCCTGGATGCCGAACTGGGACTCGCCAAAGCACGACTTGGCGTTCTAAGAGCCCTGGGCCATATGGATGATTGGCTTAGGGAATTGCACGCAAAGTAGTGCGCACTCTGCTTAGTCCTGAATTACAGATTCAGTTGGATATCGATTCCATGTTATCGATTACCCCATTGAATGGGTAACATCCGGCGTGATGCGCTTGGGTTGAATACGGCGAACTTTTACATTGCCGTGACAATCGCTGCGCTGGCTGTGGAAGAATAGCTTGCGAGATGGCAGCTTCAACTAAAGCGAATAGCAGCGGAAGAGTGCGAAGAACTGATCGCTTTAGTGGCTTGGAAAAGCTTCTGGCGCGCAAGAGTGTAGGAAGGACCCTGCGGATATTTCTGCGCCCCCCTGACATCGACACGAAACAATTGGATGTACGGCAAGCCTATCGTTTATGGGCTCCAACGTATGCCGAGGAGACCTTACCACGTCATCTCGATGACGAATTGGCACGTGTCATGCTCCAAGGCCTGCCCCAGACTCATTTGCTTGATGCGGGCTGCGGGGCGGGGGGCAGAATATCCGATATTCCGGGGGCCGTAGGAATCGATCTAAGTCCCGAGATGCTCTCGTCAGGCGGCTTGCACACCGTCGTTGCTGGAGACATCCGTGAGATGCCATTCGCGTCCGGCGAATTTGACATGGTGTGGTGTCGGCTGGTTCTAAGCTATCTCCGCGATCCCCTTCCCGCTTATCGAGAATTCCGT
>JBAWCO010000491.1:0-26068 GCA_049590315.1 Occallatibacter sp.
CACTCGATCAACGTGGGCCCTCGCCCCTGCCGCGCACGGGCGATCGACTCGGAGGCAACCCGGTAGACGGCGACTACATCGTGGCCATCGACGGGGAGGGACGGGCAGTCCACGGGTTTTGCCTTCAGAGCGTGCGCGGAGTGAGATATGAAGATCACCGGCAGGCTGTGGAGCGACGCATGCGATAGAGCTTCCTGCCAGGAGCGGCGCGAGGCTGCACCCGGGTCCGGGTAGGCCACGGCAACTTTGCGGTTCTTGCTGGCCTTATTAGCCTGGGCCGCAGCGATCACCAGATCGAGCGACGTGCCGGCTGGAGAGGAATGTCCGTTTGAGCGTGCAAAGGTCGCAAAAAGTTCACTAAGTGGCACGCCTCTGAGCAAGAGGGGAATATGGCTGCCAGGATGAGAGGCGACAGTGTCCTCTGAAACCAGGTCGATGAGGACCCCTACAGAGGCTGCTTCGCGGCCTCGGGCGGGTTGCCAGGGGGTGCTTGCTTCACCATGCCCATTGAGGTTGCCGGCGCGCTTTGCCTTGATGCGCTCTTCGAGCATGCGGCTTTTGAGCATGGCGGCGTAGAGCTCAAGCAGCTTCTGGTTCGAGATGAGTGAGAAACCGTTCTCGGCGGACACCGCTTCTGGAGCGGCGGTTTGTCGCGAAGTCATGAGAGGCATTGGCAGGGATAATTTCTCCGGTTAGGGGGATTGTAAATGGCCCGGCGAAAATCGCGAGTCGAATATGCTTAATTACGCATCGAAACCGATATCAGTGGCAATCTGCTGGCAGCCTCAAGTTGACCTGTCCCAGATTCTTGGTACTATTGATTAGCAGATGATTTGCGCTTTCCCAAGTCGCTCCTGTTGTCGCCTGTCGATCACATTCGACGGGTGTACCTGCTAGTCTCCGATCTCCCTGGATAATCCTGAAGAAATAATCCTGGACAAACGATTGAGAAGACACACCCGTAGCTGAAAAGCCGGGTTTCTCTTCTTCCTGTGCCGGCCTTCAGCACGACCCTTCAAAAAGAGGTCTGCAATGCCGGTCGCCGAACAAGAAACGCCGAATCCTCAAATCCGAACCACCGATGCCGAGTCGCGCGGCCCCGGTCATCTAAGCCATCTGCAGTTGCTGGAAGCAGAAAGCATTCATATTCTGCGCGAGGTGGCCTCTGAGTTCGAGCGTCCGGTGATGCTCTACTCCATCGGCAAAGACTCCTCCGTTATGCTGCGCCTGGCGCAGAAGGCCTTCTATCCGGGACCGATTCCGTTCCCGCTCCTGCATATCGACACCGGGTTCAAGTTCGCCGAGATGCTCCAGTTTCGCGATGCAATGGCGCGCAAGGTCGGGGCAACTCTGCACGTGTGGCGCAATGAAGAAGCGATTGCGGCTGGCACAAACCCAATTGCACTGGACACCAAGCGTTGCTGCGGATTGCTGAAGACGCAGGCCCTGCTGGACGCTCTGAAGCACTACAACTTCAACGCGGCGTTCGGCGGAGCACGCCGCGATGAAGAGAAATCGCGTGCCAAGGAACGGATTTACTCATTCCGCGATGGCGCCGGACAGTGGGACCCCAAGAACCAGCGCCCTGAGCTGTGGAACCTCTATAACGCGCGGATTCATCCAGGCGAAACCATCCGCGTCTTTCCGCTGTCGAACTGGACGGAAATGGACGTCTGGCAGTACATCCACGAGGAGAAGATTCCCGTCGTCGATTTGTATTTTGCCAAAGAGCGGCCCATGTATGTGCGCCCGACGAGTTCGGGTGAGTCCGCACTGCTCCCTATCGAACAGGATTTTGTGGCATGGCCGGGGGAAAAATCGCAGATGGTGAAGTCACGGCTGCGTTCGCTGGGTTGCAGCCCGTGCACGGGGGCTATCCGGTCGGATGCCGAGACAATTCCGGAGATTATTGCCGAGCTGATTTCGTTTCGTTCTTCCGAACGGGCCAACCGCGTCATCGACCACGACCAGGAAGGGTCAATGGAGATCAAGAAGCGGGAGGGCTACTTCTAAATGTGCGCTCTCACGGTTCCAGGATTTTCAATCGATGAGTTTCTGCAGCACGAGCGCGAGAAGGACCTGCTGCGCTTTTCGACCGCGGGCAGTGTGGACGACGGCAAGTCAACGCTTATCGGTCGGCTGCTTTACGACACGCAAAGTGTCTACGAAGACCAGGTGCGGTCGATCGAGGGAAAGGGAACGACAGCACCGGGGCAGATCGATTTTGCCCTGCTGACCGACGGCTTGAGGGCGGAGCGCGAGCAGGGAATCACGATCGATGTGGCCTACCGCTACTTCTCCACAGCGCGGCGTAAATTCATCATCGCGGATACGCCAGGGCATGAGCAATACACGCGCAACATGGCTACCGGAGCTTCCACCGCAGATGCAGCGGTGGTGCTGATCGACGCTTCGAAAGGCGTCTTGATTCAGTCGCGGCGTCACGCTTATATCGCATCGCTACTGCGCGTGCGTCATATTCTGGTGGCCGTGAACAAGATGGACCTTATCGATTATGACGAGGATCGGTTCCGGAACATCGAGCGGGAATTCAGTGCGGTCTTGGAAGAGATTGCGGCAGACACCGGGAATCCCGTCGAGGCGACCTTCGTTCCCGTAAGCGCGCTGAAAGGCGACAACATCGTTCATGGTTCAAAAGCGACCACATGGTACGAAGGGCTATCGCTGCTTGAGCTGCTGGAAAACCTGCCGTCTTCTGTGGACACGCGTACCGAGCCATTCCGCTTTCCCGTGCAGCGGGTTCTTCGCCCTGATGCTGCGTTTCGCGGGTTTGCGGGGCAGATCGCTTCAGGGACGATTCGCCGGGGAGATGAGATTACGGTGTTGCCATCGGGCAGACGTGCAGCGGTTGAGCGCATTGTGACGTGGGACGGCGATCTTGCGGAGGCGAATGCGCCGTTGTCCGTGACCCTGGTGCTGGATCGCGAATTGGACATCAGCCGAGGCGATCTGATTGTGTCTTCGCAGTCGCCGGCAACCGTGACCAAGAGCCTGAAAGCCGCGCTGGTGTGGATGGATCAGCGGCCTCTAGCGATAAATCGTCGTTATCTGTTGAAGCACACCAGCCAGACCGCGCCCGCGTTTGTATCTTCCATCGAGCATCGTACCGACATCGGAACCCTCGCGCATGAGCCAGCCGAAACGCTGGAGATGAATGGCATCGGCGTGGTGGCGCTGAATCTGCTACAGCCGATCGCGCTCGATCCCTATGGAGAGAATCGCTCGACTGGCGCATTCATTCTGATGGACCCGGAGACGAACGCGACGGTGGCGGCTGGGATGGTCACCGCGGCAAGCAGTCACGGGGCGAACGGCTGGACTTCTGGGACAACATTGACGGGGCCCGTCACGGCACGCGAGAGAGCGACTCGATGGGGTCATCGCGGCGGGCTGCTTGAGCTAAGCGGTCCGGCTGCGCTGATCGATCAAGTTGAACGGTCGTTGTTTTCGATTGGGGCTGTAACCACGCGCATCGAGAGCGGGGATGAACTGTTCAAGAATCGTCCAGGTTCGCTGGAAAGCCTTGTCAAGCTGAACGTTCGGTCCGGCTTTCTTGTCCTGGTCGCGGCCACAACAGCCGGCGATAAGCTTATCGCTCGCGCCGAAAGCCACGAAATTACTTTGGCTTCAAACAACCCCGACGGGGTAATTCAAGGCATCCGCGGGCTGTTGATGCGTGCCGGAATTCTCCGGGCATCGGAGAGCGTGGATTGGGAAATCTAGTTCGGGAGAAGGCTCAATGAGCACTATTGAAATTACGGCGCAAGTAGCGAGCAAGCTGGACGAAGTGCAAACGGCGCTAGCCTCTGCAGTCACGGGCAAGGGAGATGTTTGCCTAACATGCAGCTTTCAGGCTGAAGACGTGCTCCTGACCAAGCTGGCGCTGGAACTGGATGCGAACATTCCAATCCTGTTTCTCGACACGGGCTATCACTTCAAAGAGACCTACACCTACCGCGATCAGATTGTGCGCGAATGGCAACTGAATCTGATCAATCTGCTGCCGGAGAAGACAGTCGCAGAGCAGGAGAGCGAGCACGGTTTGCTGTATCAGTCCGCGCCCGACCAATGCTGCAAACTACGCAAGGTGGAACCGCTATTCAAGGCTGTCGCGGGGTATCGTGTATGGCTCACCGGGTTGCGCAGGGAGCAGGCAAAGAGCCGTGCGGCGCTTGAGGAGTCAGCGCTGTTCACGCTCCCCGGGGGACAACAGGTGCTGAAGCTTGCGCCGCTGGCCGCGTGGACAACCAGGGATGTGTGGTACGCCTGCGAAGAACTCGCGATTCCATTGCTGCCGCTCTATGCGCGCGGATATTCATCGATCGGCTGTGAGCCATGTACTTCGCTTCCATTGGATCCGAATGACCCGCGGTCGGGCCGCTGGGCTGGCCGCAAAGTAGAATGCGGGATTCACATAGAAGCGGCGCCTGCGAATTAGGGAAGGCGCGGAACTGAGGACCGAATGCAATACGTGATTGGATTTCTAATTGCGTTGTTCATTGCGCTGACCGGCGTGGGTGCGGGCACGATCACTGTGCCAGTGCTGATCCTGTTTCTCGGAGTACCTGCGCCGGTGGCGGTGGGCATCGGCCTGATGTTCGCGACCGCCGTGAAACTGATTCTGGTTCCCACTCAAATCATCCGCCGCAACGTAGAATGGCGGACCCTCGGATTCATGCTTGCGGGCGGAGTGCCCGGAGTAATTATCGGTTCGCTGTTCCTGAAGCACCTGGTCACCGTGGGGCCGCAAACCACCTTGAATGCGCTGCTGGGTGCAATTCTCGTGACGACGGCGAGTTGGCAGATCTATGTATTCTTTAGGCCACTGAAACAGAATGCAAATCAGAAGGACCGGAGTCCGCTGCTTGCATGGCTGATGTTGCCCGTAGGCGCAGAGGTGGGCTTCTCCTCCGCCGGCGCCGGCGCACTGGGCTCTGCCGCCCTGCTGAGCCTGACACCGCTGCTGCCCGCGCAGGTGGTGGGCACGGACATTGCATTCGGCTTCCTCGTCTCGCTGATTGGCAGCGGTGCGCATTGGTTTTCTCACACAGAAAGTCTGGACTTGCTGATTCGTCTGATTGAAGGCGGCGTGGGCGGCGCTATTGTAGGGACCATCATCAGCACACGCGTACCGCGCAGGCAATTGCGCTTCGCTCTTTGGGTGTGGCTGCTCTTCCTGGGTGGTCAATTCCTCTTCAATAGCTATCAATCATGGGCGAAGCCGCACGCGGCTGCAGTGATCCAGACGCAGGCCGCAAAGGTGAAATGAGCGTGGCGGCGTAGGTGGCAGCGTCAGAGATTTCCGAATTACTCCGTGGAATAGAAGGCGAGCATGAATCGATAGTAAGACCAGAGATCGACCTTCGACGACATCTCGTAAGTGGCATGCATCGATAAAAGCGGAATTCCGATGTCCAGCACTTCCATGTTGCGCTGAGATAAGAAGCCGCCGATGGTGCCGCCGCCGCCAACATCAACTTTGGGCGTTTGGGTCTGCCATGCAATGTGATTGGCGTCGAGGATGTGGAGGATGCGGGCTGTGAATTCGGAGTTTGGATCAAAGCCCGCTCCGTATCTCTTGATGGTGACTCCATAGCCAACAACTGCAGCGTTAGAGTTCTCAGAGTTCTGAGGGAAGATGGGGTTGACCCCGTCGTTCGTATCGGCCGAAAGCACTTCGGCATGAGCCAACGCATTCCGGACGGCAAGTGCAGTCGCGGGCTTGGCCTGGGCGTCAATGAGGGCGGTGAAGGCTGAGTCAAGAAAATCGGAGCCTGCGCCAGTGTCATTCACGGAACCGACTTCTTCAAAATTGGTGATGTAGGCGAAGGCCGTCTCGCGCGGTATTCCTTTGAGATCGAAGAGAGATCGTGTTGCGGAGTAGGCAGAGAGTTTGTCATCCTGCCCCCAGGAGCCGACGAGCCCACCATCGATGCCGACATCCGCAGGTTGCGTTGCGGGCACCAACTCTAACTCCGATGCGACGAGGTCCTCATCGCGAATCTTGAAGCGCTCGCGCAGTGTGGTCATCACCTGGTCGGCGACGGAGGAATCGGCGCCCGGTATGCTGCCGATCACTGGGTTCATCTCTTCACCGGAAAAAACCTCAGTGTAGGTCCGCGTGCGCAGAAGCCGGTCAGAGTGCGGGGCCGCATCCGGAATCACGAAGACAGAATCGCCAGGCGCGAAACCGATGTTGACGTCGATGTGGCGTCCATCCACTGTGTCGATGCGACCTACGAGCGCCATGGGAAGATTGGCCCATTGATACCGCTTGATGCCGCCGTATGGAACGGTCTTGAGCAGGGCAATGGAGCCTGGCGCGTTGACGACGGGACGAGCCTTGAGGTTGATGTGAGGCGAATCCTGATGAGCCGCAACCATGCGCGAACCGGACTCGATTGGATTGTTGCCAATGACGGCGAAGAGAGCAGCGCGGCCCCGATTGCTGAGGATCAAACGCGCGCCGGGCTTGACCTGCGATGGCGAAGAGAATTCCTCAAAGCCGGCGGCATGGGCAAGGCGGATCAACTCCGCCGCGGAGAGCGCGGCTGATTTCGCGTGGCGCATGTAGTCTTTGTAGGGTTCTGCGAATTGCATCACCTGGCTCTTCTGCTCCGGAGTCAGGGTGACCCAAGCTGACTTGGCGGCAACTTTACCGGCGTCGTTAGTTGAATCTTTCACCTGAGCGTAACAAGCGACAGAAAACACGCACAGCAAAGCAGCGGAGCAAAGCCACCGAGTGAAAAGCATGCCTGAATATAACTTGAAAACCATTGATATGTCACCGTGGTTTGGGGACCGCGTATCGTTGTTGCGAGGACGCTCATTCATGCGACAGTTGCGATGTGTGAACACAGTGCGCAACGTCATTTGCGCCACAGACGCAGCCTTTGAAGCCATCTCCCGTAGCGTGGTCCAGGCTGCACACATAGGCCTGCCAGAAGGGCCCCAGAGAAATGGGAGCGTGGCCCTTGTAGAAATGTGTTTGATAGGCTAGGCTCTCCCCACCGGTCCCGGAGGTGTCCGCGCGGAAACGTCCGATCAAATCTTCGAGAGCTTTGGAAGAGAAGCTGGTCTCGCCATAGGTTTCGCCGAAAGCATACTCCTTAGCCCACGTCGTTCCCACGCCAGTTGTGTTGGATGCCGTGTACACCGTATAGTCCGTCAGCATCGCCGATGCCGGAGACACTTTGGCCACTGTAACCGAAGGCGTATTTCCATCCACTGGCGAGACTGAGGCAACCACCTTCATCGGAACTTCGGCTCCCTTACTTCCGAGAAGATGTAACTCATCCATGTGCGTATGTCCAAAGAGCGCGAGGCGCACCACATCCGCGTGAGTGGTTAGCGAGTTTACAAACGCATCGGAAGACAGATACCCTTCAACGTCTCCACCTGTACATAGCGCGATCCCTTTGGCCAGCGCGGCCTTAGGATTGATTTCCGGCGGCACATGTCCCAGTACCCAGACCCGTTCGCCCCGTTGCCGCGCTCCGTCGAGTTCCCTGGCCAACCAGGCAAGCTGCTCCTGCGCGCCCTTCTGATCGGTGTCGTCTGCTTCGCAGTTTGAGTAGCCGGACATCATATAAATGTCATCCAGCACCAGCAGACGCGTTCGCTCCATGGGCGCGGCCATCGTCACGCCGTAGTATCCGCCCGAGTCGTAGGTGGCAAGCGCAAGCTTCCGTTCTACTGCACTGACCCCAATGAGTCCATCGATCAGCGCCTGTCCGGTTGCCTTCAGATATTCATCATGAATATCCAGGCGGTTATGCTTGCATCGGGAATCGTTGTTGCCCAGAGCGAGGTAGACCGGAACGCCCGCAAACACCTTCTCAACCTGCTTCATAACGAACACGGTTGTCTTCTCGGCGAATGCGGCCGACACCGACTGGTCATCGCGCATCTCTTTAGGCAGCTTCATCGCAGCCCGATAGCGGCAATCGAGATCGTGCACCAGCAGATCGCCGCTCACCGTCACAAATTGCGTGTTGGGCGCTTTCGTTTTCGCCGCTAGCAATCCGCCGATAAGCAGCGCATAGGGCGAGTCGAAGGTCTGCTTGCCCTTGCACGCCATTTGCACTGCGGCAAAATCCGCCGCTTGCGTGGCCGAGTCGGGCGAGCGCAGAATCGTTTCCCACTCCTCCACCGGAGCCTTGACCAGCAGAGGCACCTTCGCGGGATCGTGAAAAGGATCGAGATGCAGGTCGCTGAACATCACTGCGGAAACAGTGGACGATTGCGCCGCCGCCCCCTGAGCAAAACCGCACACCTGAACCAATCCGGCAATGCAGCAAAGCGCCAAAACACAGCCAATGCCCCAGCGAATCCTGCTATGAATGTTCATCTCCACCCCAACTCTCGTCATATTACCGCATCACTGGAGTTTCAAAGATTAAGGCCGGCGTCGTCAGCTAGAATTCTTGCCATGTCCGGAATTACCGCGCCCTTCCCCTCGATTCAGGTCGTCGATTCGCATACCGCTGGTGAACCGACGCGCGTGGTGATCGCTGGAGGGCCGGCGCTGGGCAGCGACGCACTCGCTAATCGGCTGCGACGGTTTGCCGCGGAGCATGATGACTTTCGGTCCGCAGTGGTGAACGAACCGCGGGGCTCGGATGTGCTGGTGGGCGCGCTGCTCTGCGAACCCGTGGATCGAAACTGCGTCACGGGTGTTATCTTCTTTAACAATGTCGGCTACCTGGGAATGTGCGGACACGGCACCATCGGCGTCGTGACAACGCTAGCGCATCTCGGCCGAATCCGCGCGGGGGAGCACTGGATCGAAACGCCGGTGGGCGTGGTTCGCGCGACGCTTCACCCTCTAGGCAACGTGACGGTCGAGAATGTGGCGAGTTACCGATTCCAGTCAAATGTCTCCGTGACTCTGCCGCATTTCGGGATCGTGAGCGGCGATATTGCCTGGGGAGGGAACTGGTTTTTTCTGGTCGAAGCTCCGCCCATCGAGCTGGATCTTAACAACGTAGAGCGATTGATTGTATTCGCATGTGCCGTTCGCATGGCGCTGCGCGAGAATGGCGTGACAGGTGCGAATGGAGAGGAGATCGACCACATTGAGTTGTCCTATGGCGCGCAGACGGTGAGCGAGGACAGTAGGAATTTTGTTCTGTGTCCTGGCAAGGCCTATGATCGCTCACCTTGCGGAACGGGAACCAGCGCTAAGCTGGCCTGCTTGGCGGCAGATGGCAAACTTGCTCCCGGCCAAGTATGGCGGCAGGCCGGAATTCTGGGAACTGTTTTTGAGGGTTCTTATCAATTGCGCGAGGGCAAGTTGATCCCTAGCATTACCGGAACTGCGTTTATCACGGGTGAAAGCCGGCTGATCTTAAGCCCAGGCGATTCGTTCCGCGCAGGCATACGGAAATGAGCGAGAGCTGGGACGTGGTAATTGTCGGGGCCGGCATTGTGGGTGCGGCCTGCGCGCTCGAGTGTGCCAGCCGAGGCCTGCGAACCGCAGTAGTCGAAGCCATCGGCATTGGGAGCGGAGCGACGGCGGCGGGGATGGGGCACATTGTGGTGATGGACGATTCACCAGCGCAGCTTGCCCTGACGCACTATTCGCAGACACTGTGGCAGGAGCTTTCCAAGCGCCTTCCTTCAGACGTGGAATACGAGGCGTGCGGAACGCTCTGGGTGGCAAGTGACGAAGAGGAGATGCTGGAGGTTCGCCGCAAGAGTGCGATATACGGGTCCGCCGGCGTTCACACTGAAATACTGGATGCCCTGATGCTGGCGGAGGCTGAGCCGCATCTGCGGAAGCTTCTCGCGGGGGCGCTGCTGGTGCGGTCGGATGCGGTGTTGTACCCGCCCTGCGCAGCAGGATATCTGATGCAGGAAGCTCAGCGTCTCGGTGTGCAGCTATACCAACGAAAGGTACAGTTGGCGAAGGCCGGCGTGGTGCGGCTCGACGATGGGACAGAGTTGCAAACGGCGCACATTGTCATTGCGAGCGGCGCGGATGCATGCGACCTGGTGCCGGGTTTGCTCATCAGGAAGCGCAAGGGTCATCTCGCGATCACGGATCGTTATCCGGGATTTGTCCGGCATCAACTGGTGGAGCTTGGCTACCTGAAGAGCGCACACTCGTCCACTGCTGATTCCGTTGCATTCAACGTGCAGCCGCGCAAGACTGGACAGATTCTCATCGGATCTTCGCGTCAGTTCGGCGCGGAGGACAGGGAGGCGAGTCAGCAAATATTGTCTGCGATGATCCAGCGGGCCCGGTGGTATATGCCGGAGATTGCCGGCCTCTCCGTTATTCGCGTATGGACCGGATTTCGCGCGGCCACACCGGATAAGTTGCCGCTGATTGGGCCATGGCCCGAGGATGAATCGCTATTTCTCGCCACGGGACACGAGGGACTGGGCATTACTACGTCGCTGGGAAGCGCGCGAATACTGGTAGATTATCTGCTGAAAGACGAAATCGCGATCCCGATCGAGCCGTATCTGCCAGGCCGATTTGCGAAGAGCGTGGCTCATGTCTGAGATGGTTGATCCGCTGACTCTGACGGTGAATGGTGTCGCAGTGACGGTTGCCTCTGGAACCACGGTTGCTGTGGCGATGATGATTGCCGGCGCGCCCACGCGAAAATCGGTAATCGGCGAACCGCGTGCGCCGCTCTGCGGAATGGGTGTCTGCTTCGAGTGTCGGGCAACGATCGATGGAGTGCCGCACCAGAAGAGCTGTCAGATTCTCTGCGCTGAGGGAATGGACGTGCGCACATCATGAGTGAGGGCTTCGACATTCTGGTTGTGGGCGCGGGGCCGGCGGGTATTGCGGCAGCGGTGAGTGCCGCGGCTGCGGGAAAGAGTGTTGGACTGGTTGATGACAATCCGGCTGCGGGCGGGCAGATCTGGCGTGGTGAGGCTGCTCATCCATCATCCGCGGCGCGCAACTGGCTTGGCAAGCTCGATGCATCGCACGTGACGCGGTTGCAGGGTTGGCGGGTATTCGATGCCCCCGCGCCGGGAACTCTATGCGCCGAATACAAAGGCGAGTGCCGCGAACTAGCCTATGGAAAGCTGATTCTTGCCGTCGGCGCTCGCGAGCGATTTCTCCCGTTTCCGGGATGGACGCTTCCCAATGTGATGGGTGCGGGCGGCCTGGATGCAATGGTGCGCGGTGGGTTGCTGATCACCGGCAAACGCGTGGTGGTAGCGGGAACGGGTCCGCTGTTGTTGGCTGTGGCTGCTCACTTGGTGCGTAGCGGCGCAATCATCGCGGCCATCTGCGAGCAGGCGCCGTTGCGACGGTTTTTCCCGTTTGGAGTGCGGCTACTTCGCGAGCCTGCGAAACTGCTGCAAGGAATCGAATACAGCTTTGCGACTCGCGGTGCGAAATTCTATACAAACTGCTGGCCCATCGCGGCAAGCGGCGATGAAAAGTTGGAAGCGGTAACCCTCGAGCGAAATGGGAAGCAATGGGACCAACGCTGTGACTACCTTGCCTGCGGTTTTCATCTAGTGCCCAATCTGGAATTGCCAGCGCTGCTGGGCTGCCGTATCAAGGAAGGATTCGTGTCTGTAGATCCCGTGCAGCGGACATCCATTGCAGATGTATTCTGCGCAGGCGAACCGACCGGCATCGGTGGCGTGGAATTGGCGCTGCTGGAAGGTGAGATTGCCGGTCTTGCGGCCGTGGGAAGAACGAAGGATGCCGAGAGGTTGACACGGAAGCGGAGGCGAAGACTGGGATTTGTTCGCGGGCTGCGTGCTGTAACCGCTCTTGACCCGCGGCTGAAAACGGTCGTGTCAGACGCAACGCTGGTCTGCCGCTGCGAGGACATTTCCTTCGGCAGAATGCGCGAACATGCAGGTTGGCGTGACGCAAAACTGCATACCCGCTGCGGCATGGGGCCTTGCCAGGGCCGCATCTGCGGTGCGGCGGCGCAGTTTCTGTTTGGATGGGATGTTTCCCCGGTGCATTTCAGCGTTCGGCCGCCCATCTTTCCAGCGTCGGTTTCCAGCCTGGGGATCACAGATAAACTTACTCACGAGAGCGTTAGCCCGGCTTTGGTCGGTAAAGCAAATCAAGAGGAGAGCCAATGAAGTGGTGCGGCGTAATGCCTGCAATGACAACCTGTCTGGACGACCATCTTCAGGTCGATGCTGGGTTCATGACTGCGCATGCACGGTGGATGCTCGACAATGGCTGCTCAGGGATTGTTTCGCTCGGCTCGCTAGGCCAGGCTGCGACGCTCACTTTTGCTGAGAAGGAAGCGATCTTGCGCAATATGGTTGCGGCGGCAGGGGATCGCGCTCCGGTGGTGGCTGCGATCTCCGCGCTCTCGACAGATGAGGCTGTAGCGCTCGCAAAGTCTGCGGAACGCGCCGGCAGTTCCGGGCTGATGGTTCTACCTCCCTACGTCTATCGCGGAGACTGGCGGGAGATGAAAGCATACGTAACGGCAGTATTTCGCGCCACGCCGCTCTCCTGCATGCTTTACAACAACCCTGTTGCTTACGGAACCGATTTTCTTCCCACGCAGATTGCCGAGTTGGCGCACGAGCATGAGAACTTCGCGGCTGTGAAGGAATCGAGTTCCGACATGCGCCGAGTCACGGGGATCCGCGCATTGCTGGGAGAGCGGCTGCAGGTGTTTGTCGGCGTTGATGACGCAATCGTTGAAGGAATCTCCGCGGGTGCAGTGGGGTGGATTGCGGGCCTTGTGAATGCATTTCCGGCGGAGTCGGTCGCGCTGTTCAACCTGGCCATTGCAGGCAAGCGGGAAGAAGCTTTCGCGCTCTATTCCTGGTTTCTACCTCTACTGCGCATGGACACAGTGCCGAAGTTTGTTCAGCTCATTCATCAGGTGCAGCAGGAAACCAGAACTGGGAATGTGCGTGTGCGTCCTCCGCGGTTGGAAGTTACCGGTACGGAGTTGGAAGAGGCGCGTGAAGTTGTCGCAGAAGCGTTGCGTCATCCACCCTCCGTGCGGAGCACTGCGTTTTCACGGTCATAAGGAGCAGGCATGGATTTGAAGGGTCTTTCGCTGATTGGCGGAAAGAAGGGCGGGAAATCGGGCGCGGGGTTTCGCGCGTTGAACCCTGCAACGGAGGAGTTGCTCGAACCGCCGTTCTTCTCCGCTACCGTTGAGGAGGTGGATGAAGCAGCGCACGCTGCGCACGAAGCGTTTACAGTTTACAGCGCAGTGAGCGGTCGCGAGCGAGCCCGTTTCCTGCGTTCGATTGCAGACGGGCTCGAAAGCGCAACGGAAGAACTGGCGGCGCGCGCGCAACAGGAGTCAGCGCTGCCGGCACAACCACGACTGCAAGGAGAAGTGAAGCGCGCTGCCACGCAGTTCCGCGTTTTTGCCGAACTCATCGAAGAGGGATCGTGGGTTGCGGCGCACATTGACACGGCTCTGCCCGATCGCAAGCCGCAGCCCAGACCGGACTTGCGTTCGATGCTGCGCCCGCTTGGACCGGTCGCGGTTTTTGGCGCAAGCAATTTTCCCATCGCATTTTCAGTTGCTGGGGGAGACACGGCGTCAGCTCTCGCGGCCGGCAATCCGGTGGTGGTGAAGGCGCACCCCGCTCACCCTGGGACCAGCGAGATAGCCGGCCAGGTGATTGCAGAGAGCGTTCGCGCATGTGGCATGCCGCCAGGAGTATTCTCGCTGCTGTTTGACGCGGGCATCGAGGTTGGACAAGCTCTGGTGCAGCATCCGGCCATTCAGGCTGTCGGCTTCACGGGTTCGCACGCCGCCGGCCGGGCGCTGTTTGATCTCGCCGCCCAGCGCCCTCAACCCATTCCCTGTTTTGCGGAGATGAGTAGTACGAATCCCGTGTTCATTCTCTCGCGTGCATTGCGTGAGCGAAGTGCGCAGATTGCCTCGGGATTGTTCGGTTCTTTCACGACGGGAGCGGGCCAATTTTGCACCAAGCCTGGCCTCGTATTTCTACCCCAACAACCGGGGGCGGAGGCATTTCTTGCCGAGCTGCGCAGCCTAACTGCGAAGAGCGGTGATTTCAATTTGCTGACGCCGGGCATTGCGGCAAGTTATCGCCGTGCAGTCAGTGCTCGCAATAGCCGAAGAGATATGGAAGTCCAAACTGCGTTGGCTGCGACGAGCAAATGCGTGGCTTCCGCCGCATTGATGGAGACAGAAGTCGATGTGCTGCTGAAGCATCCGGAGCTGAGCGAGGAGATCTTTGGCCCGTCAACATTGGTCATTCGCTACAGCGAGCGCGAAGCGTTGATGCAGGCGGCCGAGGCGCTGGAAGGGCATTTGACGGCGACGCTGGTGGGGTCGGCGGAAGATTTGGAGGAATACGGAGATCTCATCGCGATCCTGGAGCGCAAGGCCGGTCGCCTGATCTTCAATGGATTTCCAACAGGAGTGGAAGTGGCGCACGCGATGATTCACGGCGGCCCGTATCCCTCCGCATCCGACAGCCGGTCGACTTCTGTGGGCAGCCAGGCCATTCTTCGCTTCGCGAGGCCGATCTGCTATCAGGGTTTCCCCGAATCCTCATTGCCGGAGGAACTTCGTGACGACAACCCGCTCGGTATTCTACGCAAGGTCAATGGAAACCTGACTCGTGAGCCGGTCGTGAGTTGAAGGTCCGGCGTCAGCTTCGAAGTATTGCCCCGGCTCGAATCGCGGAGGTACGCTAATGCGTGCTGCTTATCGTTGTTTTGTCGAACTTAGCTGGTTGTCGCTGGTTATACTGCCGTTCGCTTTGGCACAGCCGAGCACATCGCTCGGTGCTCGCCGGGCGCAACTGCGCGAAGCCATCGAACAGGAATGGCAACATGAGTTGAAAGCCACGCCTGAGTTGGCAACAGCGATAGGTGATCCGCGTTATAACGATCGTCTCTATGACCGCTCTGTGGCGGCAGCAGAGCGGAATGCGCAATATGCGCGCGATGAAATCCGCATCTTTGAAGCAATCGACACTACAGGATTTCCGGAGCAGGAATCACTGGATAAGACATTGATGCTGCGCCATCTGCGCGACAGCGTGGAGCGCGCGCAATTCCGGCCGTGGGAGATGCCGGTGGATCAGATGAATGGCGATCATCTGGATTTGGCCGCGATGCCTTCGCAGATGCCGTTCGTCATGGTGAAGGACTACGAGAATTATCTCGCGCGATTGCATGCCATTCCACATGCGCTGGATCAGGACATCGCAAACATGAAGCAGGGCATCGTCGACCAATTGATGCCACCGAAATACCTGCTCGAAAAAGTAGCTTCCGAGGCGCAGGATATTGCTGCCAAGCCGCTCCAGGAGAGCCCTTTCACCGCACCGTTGCGTAAATTTCCTTCTGCGATTCCCGCCCCGGAACAACGGCGGCTTGCGCAGGCAATTGAGGCTGTGGTGAAGGATGAAGTAGAAACGGCTTACGCAAGGTTCGCGGTGTTCGCGACGACTATGCTCCCCACGGGCGAACCGAATATGGAATTTGGTCGCTGCCGGGCGGTCAAGCGCGATACCAGATGTCTGTGCGCCAAATGACCACGACCGATCTGACTCCTGCTGAGATTCACGCAATGGGATTGAAGCAGGTGGCTGAGATCGACTCACAAATGCTCGCGCTCGCGCAGTCACTCGGCTTCCACGATCTGAAAAGCTTGAACGAACATATCCGCAACGACCCCGATCATTATGGGAAATCGAGTCAGCAGGTTTTCAATCTCTATCAACACTACGCCGACCAGATGAAAATGAAGCTGCCGCAACTCTTTGGCCACCTGCCCAAGACGCCTTTGGAGGTTGTCCACATGGAGGCCTATCGTGCTCCGAGTGCAGTGCCTGCGGATTACTCGCCTGGCTCTGGCGATGGCAGCCGCCCCGGACGCATCAATGTGAATGAGTACGATCCGACTCATCGCCTGCTGCTGAACGTGGAGGCCATTGCCTACCACGAGGGAATTCCGGGCCACCACATGCAGTTTTCCATTGCACAGGAACTGCCCTATGTTCCCGCCTTCCGGCGTTTCGCTCAATACAACGCGTACTCCGAGGGATGGGCGTTTTACGCCGAGAGGCTCGGCAAGGACGTTGGCTTCTATCAGGATCCATATAGCGAATACGGACGTCTGGAAAACGAAATGTGGCGATCGGTGCGGCTCGTTGTTGATACCGGGGTGCACGACCAACACTGGTCACGGCAGCAGATGATCGACTTCTTCCACGAACACACCGCTATGGACGAACAGAACATCGAGACGGAGGTCGACAGGTACATCGCGTGGCCAGGGCAGGCGTTGGCCTACAAGCTCGGACAAATGAAGATTCTGGAACTGCGCGAGCGGGCGAAGCAGGCGCTTGGGAGCCGCTTCGACATTCGCTCCTTTCACGACGCGGTGCTCGACGAGGGGCCGTTGCCACTCGACCTTCTGGACGCGCGGATCAATGCGTGGATTGCAGAAAAGAAAGAGAAGTGACGGGTGCGCCATCAATAAGTCTCTGGCAGTAACCGACAGAGGCTCTAATCCTCTGGTAAGCTGAATGCGCTTTTGCTAACCACATTCCAGAAGATTTGAAATCCTGCGAGGGAAGAAGATGAAGTACCTTGCTCTGCTCTTACTTGTTGCCTCGTCAATTGCAAATGCACAGGAGTACACGCGCGGCATCGGCGTCTATCCGGGCGATCCGAAGGAATACATGGGACCGACTCTGGCTGTGGATGCGAGCACGTACCGCAACCTCGCACTGCATCGTCCCGCCTATCAATCCAGCGCCTACGACTACAATCTGACGGCGCAACTGGTCACCGACGGCATCAAGGACACTGCACTGCCGCAGTGGATTGTCGCATCCACCAGCGACGGCGGGGTGTTAAAGAAGAATGAACGTGAGTTGTTCCTCGACGGGAATGTAGTCTCGTCGGTCGATATATCCGGCGCAAATCCGTGGGTCGAGTTTGACATGGAGGGGGGCGGTGAGCCTCCGGAACTGGACCGCATCGATCTTTACTTGCGCAAGATTTATGGACCGCTGCCAGTCGGGGGATGGACCTATACAGTACTCGGGTCCGACGACCATGCGACCTGGAAACAGTTGGGACGCGCCAGCGGCTCCGAATGGCCCAATATGAGTGAGCCTGGCCCCGGTTTCGAACAGACGATCACGTTTTCCGCGCCCTCGCGAAGCCGATACTACCGCGTGCAGTTTTCTTCTGCTAGTGTCCAGAAATGGGCAGTAGCGGAACTCGTCCTGTTCGACAAAGACAAAGAGGTGCGCGTCGCCGGGCCGGAACATTTTAGCTGCGCATGGATGAGCGCGGGCAGCGGCGAAGAGTGGATATACGTGGATCTGGGCGCAACGTGCACGTTTGACCGCGTTGTGCTGACGTGGATTCGTCGAGCGGCCGAGGGCGTGATTCAAGTCTCAAATGGGTCGGAGTCGTGGCGGACCTTGCAATCGCTGCAGCAAGACGACGCGTTCGGTTCCGGGCCGGATGACCTTCATCTTGCGCAGCCCGCCCAAGGGCGCTATCTCCGCGTATTGATGACCAAACCTCCGAACCCGGGAAGCTATTACATTCTGAGCGAACTTGAAGTCTTCGGACGTGGTGGCCCAGTTGTAACTCCCAAACCAGCGGCCACTACGAAAGAAGATGGCTCCCTCGAACTCACCGGAGGGAATTGGCGCGTTCAGCGTGCGTCGTTAGTTCCGGAAGCCGGCGAGCAGATATCTGCACCAGGATTTGTAGACAAAGATTGGATGGTCGCCACGGTGCCGGGGACGGTACTGACGAGCTATCTGAATGACAGCGCCATCGTCAATCCCGATTTTGGCGACAACCAGTACGCAATCTCTGATTCTTTTTTCTGCGCGGACTTCTGGTATCGCGACGAGTTCACGGCGCCGTTGTTGCGCGGTCCCCGGCAGCACATGTGGCTCAACTTCGACGGGATCAACTGGAAGGCCGAGATTTATTTGAATGGGCAAAAGGTTGGACGTATCGATGGCGGCTACATGCGCGGACGCTTCGATGTGACTGCGCTGGTCCATCCAGGAGCCGCAAACGCGTTGGCTGTACGCATCATTCGCAATGCAAATCCCGGCAGCACAAAGGATAAGGCCGAAGCCACTGTGAATGGCGGCGCACTCGGACGCGACAACCCGACCTATCACGCTTCCGTTGGATGGGACTGGATGTCAACCATCCGCGGCCGCAACACGGGGATTTGGGGTACCGTATCGCTCCTGACCAGAGGCGCAGTTCGCGTCGAAGACCCGCTGGTCAAGACTACGCTGCCTTTACCTGACACCACGCACGCCGACGTCAACATTCAGGCCACTGTCCGCAATTTGGAGGACCATGCCGTCTCAGGCATGTTGAAGGTACATTTTGGCACCGTTACGGTGGAAAAACCAGTTGTGCTCGATGCTTCCTCAACAAAGACTGTCGAGTTTACGCCTTCAGCGCAGCCAGCACTTCGGTTGGCGAATCCGAAACTATGGTGGCCCGTTGGATACGGTGAGCCCAACCTCTATCCCGTCACGATTTCATTTGTCATCGACGGCGAAGTGTCTGACACGATCTCTTTCCAGTCGGGCATTCGTCAATTCACTTATTCCGAAGATGGTGGCGTGTTGAAGTTGTGGATCAATGGCCGGCGCTTCATTGCGCGCGGCGGCAACTGGGGCTTTCCAGAGTCGATGCTGCGCTATCGCGCGCGAGAGTACGAGACCGCGCTGCGCTACCATCGCGACGAACACTTCAACATGATTCGTAACTGGGTGGGGCAGACAGGCGACGAGGCGTTCTACGAGGCTGCCGACCGAAATGGCGTGGTTGTATGGCAGGATTTCTGGTTGGCTAATCCGTGGGACGGCCCCGACCCGGACAACAAAGATTTATTTCTCGCCAATGCGAAAGACTACGTACTTCGCATTCGCAATCATGCGTCCCTGGGGTTATTTTGTGGCCGGAACGAGGGCTTTCCGCCCAAGCCCATCGACGATGGGCTGCGCAGTCTTGTGGCGACGCTCGAACCGGGATCGCACTATATATCGAGTTCAGCGGACGGCCCGGTGAGCGGGCATGGTCCGTATCGCGTGGAACCTCTGAAGTTTTATTTCGAGCATGCGCCGGAGAAATTCCACAGCGAGATGGGCTCGCCGAATGTGGTGGAGATGGACAGCCTGCGCCGCACCATGCCGGAATCTGCAATGTGGCCGCAAGGCAGCCAATGGCCACTTCACGATTTCCATGATCATAATCCATTCAGAGAAGCGATCGATCGTGACTACGGCGGTGCAACGAATATCGCCGACTGGGACAGCCTGGCGCAATTCGTGAATTACAACGCGTACCGCGGCATGTATGAAGGCCAAAGCAAGAACCGTCTCGGGCTGTTGATCTGGATGAGCCACCCCGCGTGGCCCTCTCTGTTATGGCAGACATACGACTACTTCTTCGATACGGATGCGGGATACTTCGGGGCGAAAAAAGGTGCGGAGCCGTTGCATATTCAGTGGAACGCCGCTACCGATGCCGTGGAGGTGGTGAATTACAGTGCGAGTGATCAGCATGGTCTAACCGCACACGCTGAAGTACTGAATATCGATGGCTCAGTGAAATGGGAGAAGACCGCGGCGATCGACAGCATAGAGGACAGTACGCAGGCGCCGATTCAGATTGAGTTTCCGGCGGGGCTCGCGCGCACACATTTCATTCGACTCGCTCTCTTTCGCGGCAGCAAAGTGCTCTCCTCCAACTTCTATCTGCATGGCCTTGCAGATGAGGACTACCGCGGCATTCGCGGCATCCCCGCTGCGAAGGTGGACCTTAAGACCAGCGTGGTGCGCAACGGTTCCCAATGGCGTATTACAACCGAACTTAACAACGTCTCCGCCGCCCCGGCATTAATGGTGCGCGTGAAGGCTGTGCGCGAAACCTCTGGCGATCTCATTCTGCCGGCGCTCTACGACGACAACTATTTGGCGCTGATGCCAGGTGAACGCAGAACCATCCACATCGCACTTGAAAATGCAGATACGCGTGGTCAGAAGCCGCGAGTTATTGTCGAGGGCTATAACCTCGCCGGTGCTGACCGTCCTTGAGAAAGCCGTCGCCGAATCGCCTGAAATGGTTGGCATTGAAGGACGCGCGACATCCGCGAATCAGTAACTTGCAAATCGACGCCAGAATTATCTCGCTGATTGCACATTTTCAGTGGTACCCTACGTGGACCATAGGGGTGCCCTCCCCCGCTACTTCCGACCGGACACCCCTATGAAATCCCCCTCTTAGGAGAAACCATGGTTCGGAGAGTTAGTCTGTATTTGCTCGCAATCGCTGCGCTTCTGCCTTTGGTTGCAATAAAAAGCCAGGCGCAGTCCATGCTTACCCGTCATGTACGGGAAGTTGCTCGCACCGGTGAGGCTAGGTTTGTTGGACGCCTCCCACAATCTCAGACGATGCAATTGGATGTTGTTCTGCCGTTGAGCGACTCAGCAGGGTTGGAATCGTTTCTGAAGGATCTATACGATCCGTCGAGTCCTTCCTATCGACGGTTCGTGACTCCGCAGCAATTTACCGCGAAGTTCGGGCCGAGCCAGGCGGACTACGACGCAGTGGTTGCTTACGTAAAAGCGAACGGGCTGACGGTGGTTGGCGGTTCACGCGATGGAATGGACATACAGGTCAAAGGTCCCGTTTCGGCTGTAGAAAGTGCGTTCCATGTGGCGATGCGGACCTATCAGCATCCAACAGAAAGCCGGATTTTCTACGCGCCAGACAGCGAACCAACTACAGACCTGCCGTTTGCGCTGTGGCATGTCTCGGGATTGGACAATTATTCAATTCCGCATCCGATGTTGATGAAGAAGAGCGACTATGCGGCGGCGCACGGGATCGATGCGAAGGACGTTGTCTCTCATGCCACAACCGGATCGGGGCCGTCGGCTTCGTTCCTGGGCAGCGATATGCGCGCGGCCTACTACGGCGGCACAGCTCTGACGGGGTCCGGGCAAAACCTTGGATTGTTCGAATTTCTAGGTACTGACCTGGCCGATCTGACCACGTATTTCAAGAATGTGGGCCAAACCAACAACGTGTCCGTTACGTTGCTGTCGACGGACGGGACCAGCACAAGCTGCGTGGATACAAGAGCCGGTGGCAGCTGCGACGATACGGAGCAGACTCTGGATATGACCCAGGCCCTCGGCATGGCCCCAGGGTTGTCCAGCCTCGTGATGTACATTGGGTCGACAGATACGGCCATTATCAGTGCGATGACGACGCACAGCCCGCTGCCCACCACCATAGGCTGCTCGTGGGGCTGGACACCGGCCGATCCGTCGACGCTGAACCCCTTCTTTCAGAAGATGGCAGCGCAGGGACAAAACTTCTTTGCAGCCTCCGGAGACAGTTCCACCTGGTCGGCAAGTAACGAGGCTTGGCCGGCAGACAATGCATTTGTGGTTTCCGTCGGCGGCACGGACCTGGTGACGGCGAGCGCGGCCGGGCCATGGAAGTCGGAGACGGCCTGGGTCGACAGCGGCGGCGGCATTTCGCCGGACAGCATTCCCATCCCGTCATGGCAGCAGATTTCAGGCGTCATCAATTCGAGCAACAAGGGATCGACGACCTTGCGCAATGGGCCGGATGTTTCGGCGAATGCGAATTTCACTTTTTACACTTGCGCCAACCAAACAACCTGCCTGGCGAACGAATTCGGCGGCACCAGCTTTGCTGCGCCGATGTGGGCGGGCTACATTGCCTTGGTCAATCAGCAACTGGCTGAGAACAGCCAGCCGACCATCGGTTTCATCAACCCGACCATCTACTCGCAAAACGTAGGGTCAGACTATGCGACCGACTTTCACGACATCACAAGCGGTACCTCGGGAAGCTTCTCGGCGGTGACCGGTTACGACCTGGTGACAGGCTGGGGCAGCCCAAACGGGATTGGGCTGATCAACGCGCTGGCTCCAGTCGCTACATCTCCCAACTACAGCCTCTCTGCAACGTCGGTCTCCATCTTGCAGGGCACAAGCGGTAGTTCCACCATTACCTCCACGGTTGTGGACGGATTCGACTCGGCGGTTGCCTTGTCTTTCAGCGGCCTCCCAACCGGCGTCACTGGAGCCTTCAGTCCGATTTCGATCACGGGCTCCGGCACGTCCACATTGTCGCTTGCAGTGGCGTCTACTGCCGCGGCTGGATCGTACGCTATTACGGTGACGGGCGTTGGTGGCGGCATTACCCAAACAGCAACCTTCACACTTACCGTGACCGCGCCTGTAACCGGCGGATTCAGCATTTCCGTCTCGCCGACTTCCGGGTCTCTCGCCCGGGGCCAGAGCGGATTTGCGGTGGTGACGGTGACAGCAACCGGCGGGTTTGCCTCGGCGGTTTCACTGTCTTCGTCGGGCGAGCCGGCTGGCGTGACAGGCAGCTACAGCCCCACGTCCATCACAGGCTCCGGCACTTCAGATTTCACTCTGACGGTCTCCAGAACCGCGCCAACGGGGACCCACGCAATCACCATCACGGGAACCAGCGGAACCACTTCGCACTCCACAACCCTCACCTTCACAGTGAGAAGGTAGTACGACAGCCAATTGCCGGCGATTTCTGCACTAGCACTGAAGATGGAAGGCTCGGACTCTTGCTCCGAGCCTTTTCATCATACTGAGACCTCTCGCACCTGAAGATGGCGTAGTAGACTGACCCTTTGGTTGCGCGCGATGTCCGATCCATACCGTTCTTTGCGTGCACCAGGGAGATTGTCTGATGCACATTGTGTTTGCCGCCTCGGAGTGCGTTCCGTTTGCGAAGACAGGCGGGCTTGCCGATGTGGTGGGAGCGCTGCCGCCGCAGTTAGTAAAGCTGGGACACGAAGTTACGGTGTATCTTCCTCTGTATGCCGGAGTGAAATCGCATATCGAGGGCCAATGGAAATATCTGGTGCAGTCGATCACGATTCCCTTCGAGTACTACAACCGGTTTGTGGGGATTGTGGACGGTGGCAAGCGGAACGGGGTGCAGTACTATTTTGTGGATTGCCCGGACCTGTTTGACCGGCAGGGACTCTACGGAACCAGGGAAGGCGACTATCCAAACAACTGGGAGCGGTTCGGGTTGTATTGCCGGACGGTGCTTGAAGCGACAAAGCTGCTGGGCGTGCCGCAGGTGTTTCATGTGCATGACTGGCAGGCCGCGCTGATTCCCGTCTATCTGCGAACGATCTACTCGTCTGATCCGATACTCAGGGCCGCTGGCGTAGTGCTGACGATTCACAACGCCGGTTACCAGGGGTGGTTTCCGCCGCCCACAACAGAGCGGCTGCTGCTTCCCTGGGATATATTCACCATGGACAAGGTGGAGCACTTTGATACATTCAATTTTCTAAAAGGTGGCATCGTCTTCTCTGACATGGTGACCACGGTGAGCCGGAAGTATGCCGAGGAGATTCAGACGCCGGAGTTTGGTGAGAAGCTCGACGCGACCCTTCGGAGGCGAGCGAAAGACCTGGTAGGGATTTTGAACGGCGTGGATTATGCGCAGTGGGACCCTGCGACGGACGGAAATCTGGCGGCGCACTATACGCCGGACAATCTGGCGGGTAAGAAAGAGTGCCGGGCAGATCTCCTGCATGCGTTTGGACTGGAGAAGATTGCCGACACGATTCCGGTACTCGGAATTGTCTCTCGTTTTGCCCCGCAAAAGGGCATCGACTTTGTAGGGCAGATTGCGGGAAGACTGTCTGAACGAGATTTGGCAATGGTGGTGTTGGGAACGGGCGAGGCGCGCTACGAAAGGTTCTTCCGAGACTGGGCTTTCTGGCATAAATCGAACGTGGCCGTCCAGATTCGCTATGACGATGCGCTGGCGCACAAGATTGAGGCGGGCGCGGACATTTTCCTGATGCCATCGCGGTATGAGCCGTGCGGGCTGAACCAGATTTACTCGCTGAAGTATGGAACAGTACCCGTGGTGCGGGCTACAGGCGGCCTGGAAGACACCATCCAGGAATGGAATCCGGAGTTGCGAACAGGGACGGGTTTCAAGTTTGAAGGACTCAGCGGCGATGGGTTTCTCGCGGCAATTGACCGAGCCCTCTCCGCGTTCGCTGACAAGGACGGATGGCAGCAGTTGATGCGGAACGGAATGGCGCGGGATTATGGATGGGAACAGCCTGCACGTGAGTATTCCGAAGTGTATGAGGAAGTAGCGCGGCGAAGGGCGTGAGGAGAATGTTGAAAGTGAAGACGGTTTTCGTGGCTCCTGGTGGCAAGAAATTGATCGTGTTGTTGGCCTCGACGTGCATTGTGTTGATGGCGCGGAATGGCGAGGGTCAAGTCGCAAGCACGGGCGCCCAACTGGCGGCGATAAAGCTGATGCAGCAGCAAATCGGGCTGGACAACAATGCCCCGAATCAGATGAATCCGAATGGGCTTCGGATCCAGTTTCAGAAGATATCAGAAGTCCAGGAGCACGACGGCCATCTGGTGCGGTACAGGCTGCTGGTGCCGGGTGCGCCGGAGAAACAGAGCTATGGGTTGGAGGTATGGCGCATAGGGACGGATGTGCAGCTTACTCCACAGCCGGTCTACACCAACGCAAAGGGCTTGCTGATGTGGCATGAGCCTACTCCGCGCGAAGAGGACAAGGACTCGCTCAGCGCGAAGGAGGAAATCGAGGTAGATTTGAAGGTCGCGCGCGGCGAGCCGGTTCGCTACATGCTGGCCAGCCCGGACGGGAAACTCTTTGTTCCGGGCACAGTCGTTCCGTATCCAGCGGAGATCAAGAGCGGAAACTGCAGGATGGAAGTCAGGCTTGGTTTCCCCGAAGGCGAGGGGATGCTGGTGTATGTCGATGGCCTTGCATCGGGGGCCGCTGTTCCGCTGCAAACGGTGTCGGGAACGGAGACGCATGCTCCTCACGTCATCGCAGATACACACGGCCACGCCGTCGCGATTGTTTCGCCGACGGTGCAGGGAATCAATGCGGGCGTGGTGAAGATTTCGTTGAATATCAGGGCGTGCTCCTTGTCGTTGGAACTTCCATGGGGCGATGGGAGCTATCATCCGATGTAAAGCGGCCCAACAATATGTGGCGTTGTTCTAACCCTCGAGTTGTGTGACAATCTGTAAGCAGTTCAATTCCAATACCGGCCGGCAGACCCATTCCGCCAAGAGGCCATGCATGAAAACAAATACCCTCTAATTATCGACTCGCACGATTCAAGATTTCTTACCCTCCGTACCCTCCAGACTCAAAGCAGCAGATCGCGCGCGGGCCTCTACCTCATTGAAGGGATACGGCACGTAGCAAGAGCTGTGGAGCAACATGCGCCGATTCAATCTTTGTTCGTGGAACCGTCCGTACTTTCCAATCCATTCGGACAAAAGCTTGCTCGACGAATACGGCAGTCGGGCATTCCTGGAATCCGGCTCAGCGCCCGACTTTACAGTGAGCTAACGCTAGCGGCCGAACCACAAGGCATTGGCGCAGTGATGCGACAAAAGTGGTCTCCAATCAGGGAGGTTCAGCCAGCGCGGGATTCCTTCTGGCTTGCGGTGGAGTCGGTCGATCTGCCCGGAAACCTGGGAACCATCATTCGCAGCGCAGAGGCTGCTGGTGTGAGTGGGATCATTTTGCTTGGCGCCAACGTGGACCCGTGGGATCCGGCGTGCGTTCGTGCAAGTATGGGATCGCTTTTCTCGCCGCGATTGGTTCGTTGCACCAACCGGGAATTAACCGATTGGGCCAGGTCCTCGCGAGTAGCAATCATTGGCTCTTCGCCGGGGGGCTTGCTGGACTTCAAAGCATTCCACAGCCGGTGGCCAGCAGTGCTACTGATTGGGAGTGAAAGGCGGGGATTGTCGCCAGAATTGCTTGATTCCTGCGACTTTGTTCTTCGGATTCCTATGCGTGGCCGTTGCGATTCGATCAATGCAGCTGTTGCGGCAGGAGTGCTCCTTGTGCGCCGGTTAAACCGGCGAGGTGTATTGAATGAAAGTTTCATACAGTGAAGGTTTAGCGAACCACGCTGGCCCCGAGTCATGCGGAGTCGCTCGTGAGGGCGGCGTCGAAGCGTTGACA
>JBAWCO010000492.1:0-6858 GCA_049590315.1 Occallatibacter sp.
GGGCCTGCGGGGAGCGGGAAAACGCAATTGGCGGTCTCGGTTGCGCAGGCGGCCGGAACCCATGTCGAGCGGCTTCAATGCTATCGGGGCGTCACAGAAGATAAGGCCATTGGCCGCTTCGATGAGAGCCTTCAGCGCCTTTATATGGAGTTCTCAAAGGGGCAGGAGACTAATAGGAGGGAGGGGAACTGGCGCGAGCTGCAGTCCAATCTCAAGGGCCGCGACTTCTTCCGTCCGGGCCCGTTGATGCGGGCTCTCGAATGCGAGAAGCCCTGCGTATTGCTGATTGATGAAATTGACAAGGTGGATGAAGGTTTTGACGCACAGGCTTTCAAGCGGGCATGCATCTGCTTTGATCTCGGTCTTTATCTCTATCGTTTCGAGGAGACATGGGTGCAATTGAACCGGCGCGGAGAACCGGTCGCTCTCCCTGTGCTCCCGGAGCGGGCGCTGCCAATCGGAGTCACCGTTCAGCCGACAGCCGGCCAAGCCGCCGATGTGCGCGGTCCTGTGGATCGCAAGGTGACGGCGGAAATTGAGAGTTTCCGCGGCACATTGGGGGTGGACATCTACCAGGAGATCCTGCGACGGGCTGGCCACAGTATCGATGCCCGGACGATCCCGAATGCTGACCGGCAGAAGAATGTTGTGGAGTGGATGCAAACAGCAGCGCGCGGGTTTGAGCGACTTCATGGGCTGGTTGAGAAAGCAGGAGAGGCCGGGTTCATCGCTGCCATGGACAACCTGAAGTTCACGACGACCAGATGCCTTCCCAGCCTGGCAGCTTTGAAGCAATTGGTTGAGGAACTCGAAGCCATCACCGGCCAGCAAGTTGCATAAGAGGGCCGAACTCCCCGGGAGGGAACTCATGTGTCAGGTCACGGTGCTTCGCCCCATGCATCGGCTCGTAAGTATCCCAGTTGATCTCGCGATCTATTGCAATGCCTGCAGAAACGTCACAAACTCGCCCTCTGAATGCTGTGGCAAATGCGGAAGCGAATTTGTCCTGCGCCTTATCACGCTGGTCGATCGGCCCCCCAGTGGTCCGGATTCGGGTCCGGCTTCGTCGGGTTGCATTGTTCCGGCATTCTGTCTTGAGGTTGCAAAGGCGGCTTAGGGGTGTCGGGGCGAATAGCCGAACCGCAAAGGGATGCGAACTGTCAATCACGATGGCGGGAAGCAACAGAATGAGTTCTAATCACGAGAGAGGCATCGAGGTGATCTCGTGACCCTGATGAAAAGAGTTGTCATTACGGCATTCGGCGACGAGAGCAAACTTGAAATCGTAGAGAGCGATCTCCCCGATCCGGCCGCCGGTGAAGTTCAGCTTTCTGTCGAGTACTCAATCGTCTCCGGCTCCGACGTCAGCATGCGCCGCGGCACTTATCCGTTTCAGAACAAGCCGCCCCTGTCTCCGGGTTACAGCGTCATCGGCAAGGTGCGCCTCAACGGCAACGGGTGTTCCCGGTTCAAAATCGGCGATCGCCTCGCATGTCTTACGAAGTACGGCGGACAGGCGGAACTGATCAATCTTCCCAAAAATATCTGATCACTGTGCCTGAAGGGGTTCATCCAAAGGCCGCCGTCGCCCTGGTTTTAGATTGGGTTACGGCCTACGAATTGCTCCATCATGCTGCTCACATCAAGGCTGGCGACAGGATCTTCGTTCACGCGCTGAGCGGCGCCGTGGGCGGTGCGATGCTTCGGCTTGGTCAACTTCAGGGCGCTCAGGTCTTCGGCACAGCCTCACCAAAGAAACACGAAGAACTGCGAAAGCTTGGAGCAGTGCCCTTCGACTACTCGAACAAGGACTGGATTCCTGTGATCCAGAAGCTGGGCGGTGTCAACGCAGCCTTTGATCCCCTCGGTTACGAGAGCTTCGACGAATCGTATTCAATCCTCGGCAAGGGCGGTGTGCTGGTGGGCTATGGAATGAACCTTCCCTCATGGACCAACCGCCCCAGCCGGCCAATCATTCCTTCGGTCCTGAAACTGTTCTCGATGAACCTCTTCTTCTGGTCCGGCAAGCGAACCACTTTCTTCGGCGTGAGGCGGGGATCGAAGAGCTTTGAGCCTGCCCTCAAACAACTTTTCGAATGGCTTAGGGAGGGTAAGATCTCCGTTCCGATCAAGGCCATTTTCAAGTTGGATGAGATTCGGAGCGCGCATCGGGAATACGCCGGCGGCAGCGGAATGGGCTCCATCATCATTGAGGTCGCATCGTAGCTTCTCGTCAAGAAATGCGTCAAATTCGACGATTCGAGTCCGTCCTGATGAACGCGGTTCTGAACGGGAGGGATTCTTGCTTTAGACCAGATCGACTTCGTCCCCACAGTCGTTACCATGGAATTTCAAGTCCGCGCTGCCCATCCTGGGTCGGGTTCATTTCCTGCTGTGCTTTTTGCATCCTGTCTCTGCGGCCCGAATCCAATGGCAGGATTCGCAGTACACATGAAAGTCAGGTCAAAGTGACAAACGAAGAACTGCTCGGTGTAACCGCTCTCAACTCGTGGAAGCTCATCATCGGCCGTTTCGATCAGAACCTTGCGATACTCACCGAAGAGCAACTCCAGAAGCAGGTGGCTCCTGGCAAGAATCGCCTGTTCTATCTTGTGGGTCACCTGACCGCGGTACATGATCGCATGATTCCGATGCTGGGGATCGGCGAAAGGCTCCATCCTGAATTGGATGAGCCCTACATCACCAACCCGGACAGAGCTCTTGCCGATCCGGTGTCGGCCTCCGAACTCAAGAAGGCTTGGAATGAAGTCAATGGGAAGCTTACGGACGCTTTTGAAAGATTCACTCCGGCAGCCTGGCTCGAAAAGCACGCTTCCGTCTCGGACGAGGACTTCGCCAAAGATCCCACACGCAACCGTCTTGCTGTCGTGCTGAGCCGCACCAATCACGCGTCCTTTCATTCAGGGCAGGCAGTCCTCGCAAAATAGATTCAGGATGCGGTTGGCCAATGCGGCATCGACAGAAGTCGTTTCTTGCCTGGCGGACTGCTTCGCCGCGAAAAAAGAGAACCATAGGGTGGCAGTGTGTGCAGGTGGGCGATTGATCCGCGGTCTCCACGGATTCATTTGGAGAATTCCCTGAGTGGCCCTGCGACTTACCGACAACTCAAAAGCGCTTGCGCGGCAGGCGCAGACCCATCACGAACCGGATCATTCCTGCCGGAGTGCGGTTGTTGGATCGACGCCGCTCGCGCGCAACGCGGGAATAAAGCCAGCCAATCCCGCAGCCACAATAAGCACGATTGCCGAGCCGATGAACGTCAATGGATCGCGCGCGCTCAGTCCATAGAGTTGGCTTCGGATCAGATCGACGAGAGTCAGCGCCAGCGCAAAACCGGTGGCGAGGCCGGCTCCGATGAGAAGCATCACTTCGCGCATGACCATCGCAATCACGTTGCTCCGCGCCGCTCCCAGCGCAATGCGGATTCCAATTTCGCGCGTCCGCCGCTGCACGACATAAGCCATCACTCCGTAAAGCCCTATGACAGCGAGTAGTGTGGCAAGGCCGCCGAATACTCCAGAGAGGCTGGCGACGAGTCGCTCGGTCCGGAGTGAGAATCCAATCTGTTCGTTCACCGTTTGGAGATCGACCACCGGAACATGCGGGTCGAACTGGCGCATCCGGTTGCGCAGCGCGTCCTCGAATTGGCGCGGATCACCCATCGTGCGCACATACACGGTCATGCCGCGGATGTTGGAAATTTCGGTGGAAGGAAAATAGGCCTGCGGAGGGGGCGTCTCCCGCAGATCTCTGTACTTCCTGTCCGGAATCACACCGACGACTTCCGTGTTCGGTGTGACTGCCCGCATGTCGTCCACCAGCCCGAAGCGCTGTCCGATCGGATTGCGGCCTGGGAAATACTCCCTGGCAAAGGTCTCATTCACGATAGCGTAATCGGCAGGCGCAACATCCCGTGCAATGAATGCGTGGCCTGCGACCACAGGAATACCGAGCGTCCTAAAGTAGTTCGGGTCCACCTGGCTTAGAACCGGCTGTTGTTCAATTGCTATTCCTTCGAAGTCCTTGCCCACAATCGCATTCTGCCATGCAAAGCCTCTCAGGATGGGCATAGTCGAGAGTCCCACCGAAGCAACACCGGGCATGGTTTCCAGGTTGACGCTTAGCCGGTCGTAATATGATTTGGTTTCTGCGTAGGAATATCCGCTGAGCGTGGGCGCCGTTGTGAATGTCAGCAGGTGGTCGGTTGGAAAACCCGGCCCCAGGTTTTCGAGATTGCGCAAAGTGCGAACGAAGAGGCCCGCCCCGACAAGCAGCAGCAGAGACAGCGACACCTGAACTGCAACGAGCATCCGGCGAAGAGAAATGCCGCTGGCTGAGAGTGTCCCGGACCTGTCCTTGAGGGAAAGCGTAATTTCAGTGCGTGAGCCGCGAACCGCGGGCACGAGTCCGAAGATCAGGGAAGTGAGGAGCATGGCTCCCAAAACAAAGGCGAGCACGCGTCCGTCCGGAATTGGGGAGATTTGAAACTCAGCGGCAGCGTCCGCAGGCAGATAGATGCGCATCAGAATACGATCGGCAAGAAAGGCGAGCGCCAAGCCTACAACCGCTCCAGCGGCCGAGAGGAGCAGACTTTCGACCAGCAACTGGCGGACGATGCGGGCACGGCCGGCGCCGATGGCCAGGCGAACAGCGAATTCTCGCTCTCGCGCTGCGGCGCGCGCCAGCAACAGGTTGGCCAGGTTGGCACAGACAAGAAGAAGCACCGCTCCCGTGAGCGCGAGCAGAAGCCATAGCGGCTTTCGCATGTACTCGCGGAGCCCGTTATCCGAACCAGGCAATAGCTCCACGCGATTACGCAGAAACAGCTGGCCGTCGGAAGCCGTTGCGGACCTGGTGAATTCAGGCTGCTTAAGTTCCATTTCGAGAATGCTGTGCAGGAGCGGCTGCAACGAAAGTTGAGCCTGCGCGGTGCTGACGCCTGGCTTGAGACGTCCGTAAGTGGTGACCCAACTCAGCCGGCGGCGCCGATCCTTGAGCCCGTCCGAGTGCGGCGTCATCTCCGTTTTCATCATGATGGGAACGAAAACATTCGCCGGCGATCCGAGATCTACGCCATCGAAGTTCGACTGCGCAACTCCGATCACGGTCATCGCATAACCATTCAGCGAGATGGTCCGCCCCAGGATGTTGCGGTCACCGTTGAAGTAGCTCCGCCAGAAGCTGTAGCTGAGCACCACGACCGGCTTGCCGTCGGGAACGGAGTCGTCGTCCTGGCCTATGGTGCGGCCTAGAATCGCCTTGACGCCTAGTGTCTCGAAGTATGCGCTCGAGACCAGTTCCGCAGGGATTTCGACAGCATGGTCGCTGAAACCAATCGTTACGCTTGCCGGGAACCGGCAGAACATCCCGGAAAAAACCTGGTTGTTATCGCGCAAGTCTTCGAACATCGGCCAGGAAATTGTGTTGGGGCCATAGCTGTTGCCGTAATGGTTGCCGGTCTCGCGAACGATCACCAGCCGTTCCGGATCACTAACCGGCAAAAGCCGCAGAACCACTTGATCCAGCAGGCTGAACATTGCCGTGTTCGCGCCGATTCCGAGCGCCAGCGTCGCAATCGCGACGAACGAAAAAGCCGCGTTTTTCGCCAGCGTTCGTACGCCGTATCGAACATCCTGCGCGAGCCTGTCCAACCAGGCTCCCACGCGAACATCGCGTACGCCCTGTACGACGTGATCGATTCCACCTGTCTGGCGACGGGCATCGCGATGCGCCTCTTCCGGATCAGCGCCGGCACGCACCTTTTCGGCCGATACCAGTTCCACATAGGCCTGGAGTTCTTCCTCCAGTTCGCGATCGAGTTGTTTTCTGCGGAACACATTGTTCCAGAACGCGCGGAGTCGACTGATCACAAAGCCTCCTACGTGGTGCGCAAGGCAGTCGCTATGGCAACGGATATTCTTTCCCACCGCTCCGATTCGGTGTGCAGTTGCTTCTTGCCGGACTTGGTCAACGAGTAGAATTTCGCGCGCCGGTTGGTTTCCGATTCGCCCCAGAAGGATGTGAGCCAGCCAGCCTGTTCCATGCGGTGCAAGGCCGGAAACAAAGAGCCGGCTTTCACGTCGAAGGCCCCGTCTGTTATTTGCGCGATTCTGCGCGATACACCCATCCCATGCAGTTCCTGGAGGGCAAGAGCCTTAAGGATGAGGAGATCGAGTGTGCCTTGCAGGAGATCGGATTGAGGGGCGGGCATGATCTCTCCTATCGTATATCTATAAGACGGTAGCAAGACTCTTATAGACTGTCAATAGGAGACGGCGGAGTGTTGCGTGCCTCATCGATGTTCGGTTCAACGTCAGATGATGACTACAGCCCGAGCCGCTCAGTTGGAGGTCCCCCTAGCTCTGCGTTCTGAACCAGAGAAGTTCCGTTAATCGTCAAGCGACGTTTTCGTTGCGGACACACAACCATTCATATCGACTACACTTCAGGCTAAAATGCCGATTGCGCTTGGGCTTTGAGCGCCAGAGGAACCATCACATGGCACCCACCGCCCTTTTATGGTTCAAATCACACATTGTGCCTTTAACCATAAAATGGCACCGGGTTGAATCATAAAGTGGCACTGCTGGATTTGTAATCCCTTTGCGATCTGCGCGTGTCCTCATGGACGGAGAGCCTCTTTTGAAGCATAAAGTGGCAGTAAGTGCAAAAGTGAAGGATAAAGTGGCAGTAAGTATACGGGTGTAATGATGCGCCGTATCGCTTGGCGGAAAGCGCAGCCGAACACCGCAACGCATCAAGGTCTGCCGCAGCGCTCTCTCAGAAAACGGAATCAAGGTGATAACCAGGATGGCAGTTGACAAATGATATATAGGT
>JBAWCO010000493.1:0-6101 GCA_049590315.1 Occallatibacter sp.
CGCGTGGGTCGACTACAATCAGCGTCCGATTCTTGTTCCGTTCCAATCGCTGGCAGAGGATCGGATGATTGTCCGCTATGTTGGCTCCGATGAGAAGAATTAAATCGGCGGTTTCCATATCGGCGTAAGATCCTGGAGGTCCGTCGCTGCCAAAAGACAACTTGTAGCCCGAGACCGCACTGGCCATGCAGAGTGTTGTGTTGCCGTCGAAGTTGGAAGTACCAAACCCTAGCTGCACCAGCTTGCCAAGCGTGTAGAACTCTTCGGTGACCAACTGACCCGTACCGATAACGCCGAGCGATGGCTTTCCATACTTGTTCTGGATGGAGCCGAACTTCTCAACCATAGTGTCGAGCGCCTCATCCCAGCTCACTGGAACGAGCTCTCCCTGCTTGCGCAGGAGGGGCTGCGTGGCTCGGCCGGGAGCCGTAAGCGTGTGATGTTCACTCAGTCCCTTTGGGCAGAGTTTCCCTCGGTTGACCGGATGATTCTCGTTGCCGCGCACCGCAACAGCCTTCCCATCCTTGACGCCGACTTCCATGCCGCAGCCGACCGAGCAGTACCCACAGGTTGTCTTAACCCAGCGGTCGGCAACGCGGGAAGCCGACACCTTTCCGAAGCGCTGGTCATTTGCGTAGCTGTACTTCTCACGCAGAGTGTCGATGCCAAGCTTACGGCGGAGATGTGTCATCCATTGCTTCGCGAAGCTCAATGGCGGCCTCCACCAACGAAAGTGAGGGCCATGTTCAAGGGCACGACGGAAACGAAGAACAGGTATCGCGCTAGCAGGACCGCAATCATTGCAGTCACACAGGCAACGGCATCCATCCTTGCGAGCGCAAAGAAGGCCGCGACTGCAACAAGAGCGAAGGATGAGAACAGGATGGCCTGCAGGGATTCGGTGCCAAGAAGCGATGCGCTGGCGCGGCGTTCAAACAGCCGAGAATAGCAGAGTCGAATCCGGCGGACAATCTGGTTAAGGAACCAGAGTGCCGCAGAAATGAGAACCGGGTAGAACCGAAAACTGCCTGAAGGGTGAGGAAGGCCGAGCGAGTGCAAGACGGCCAGCCCCGCCACCCAGCCACTCACCGCTTCGAGCAAGCTTGCAAGAAGCGTGCCTAACAACGAAGTGGTAAGCAGGAAATCCAGAGGCGTGTGGATCATGTTCCAGGCAGGACGCGCCGGAACAAGGTATATGTACGCACTGCAGATGGTACCTCCAATACCGAGAACCGCAGCAGTCCAACCGATCGCTTGCAGGCTTGCTGGAAGACAAAGCAAATGGATGGCCGGCAGTGAAATGATGAAGCTGCGTAAGTGCGATGGAGGAAGGCTCGCTGCCATCGACAGCCCGGCGAGCGCGACGAGTCCCCCGAAGAAGAGGCTATACAGAAGAACTTCTCGACTGATCCATGAACGGCGCCACATCTTCAACGCGCGCCAAGCGTAGGCCGGCCTGCCGAGGTGCATCGCGGAAACAGTCAACGCCACGGATGCGATCAGCACCAGCGCAAGCAGGGTGATTGCAGGGATGGTCTTGTCAAGCAACTCGAAGATCAATGCGCCTGAGACAGCCTGCATGACTGTAGTCATGAAGACCAGCGAGAGGTGCGCATGTTCCAGCTGGATATGGCCAAGGTCCACGCGTTCCAACTGGAGAGCGCCGGATTCGGGGAGCGTAATGCGCGTGGTCGAAATGGTCACTCCGGCAGCCGGCATTCCAGGAGACTCAGCGCCTGTATAGTCCTTGCGCCACTCCGCCATGTTCACAATCTCAATCTCGATAGCCGATTCGGGGCAAGCGTTCACACAGGCAGGCTCAAGACCATCCTCAAGACGGCCATGACACATATCGCACTTTCCAACGACCCCGCGCTCTGGATTGAACTGCGGCACGCTGTAGGGGCAGTTCCATACGCAGTACTGACATCCAATGCATGCGTCCGCAGAATGCAGGACAATCCCCGTTGCTGGATCTTTTGTATACGCCTCGACAGGGCATCCCTTCACGCATTCGGCGTCAAGACAGTGATTGCATCCCATCGATAAGTAGCTGCGCTGCGTGTCGGGCCAAGTTCCTCCCTCAATCTCACCGAAGCGTCTCCAGTGAATCTCGGCCGGATTGCCGTTCTGCTCATTGCAGGCAATCTCGCAGGAGCGGCACCCGATGCACTTGGTCATATTGAAGTGAAAGCGATACTGTTCACCTTCTTCAAGTGCACGCTTTGGAATGAGGCCAGGCGCTGGGATTGGAGGCCACTCGAGTACCCGCGCAGAAGCCACCAGATCAAAAATCGAACTTCGGCCGAATTCTGACGCGTCAGTGGTCAGCCGTACCAGTTCGCTGGCGTCGGCGGTCAATGCGCGTTCGTGCAGTGGCAGGGCCATGCTTGGTCTCTGTTCTTGTCCGGTTGTGCTTCAGTTGCTTCAACGAGGCTTGCGCAGTTTTCAATACACGTCGCGGTGGTAGCGGTGTTGCTCCTTCAGCAAGTCCACGTATTCTTCGGCAGCGTCATTGCTCATCCCGCCTTGTTCGGCGACGATGGTCCGGAGGGCTTGATGGACATCCTTGGCCATTCGGGAAGCATCGCCACACATGTACACGCTTGCTCCCTCCTGCAACCAACTCCAGAATGTATGCGCTTGCTCCAGCATCCTGTCCTGCACGTAAATCTTGCGGACTTGGTCGCGAGAAAACGCTGTATCGAGACGGCTGAGATGCCCATCGGCCTGCATGGCTTCGAGCTCATCACGATAGAGATAGTCGGTAGTGGCGCTTCGTTCGCCAAAGAAAAGCCAGTTTCGGCCCGACGCTCCCATTGCACGGCGCTCATGCAGGAAACCGCGAAAGGGTGCAATGCCGGTGCCGGGTCCAATCATGATGATCGGAGCTGCCGAGTCCTTCGGCAGGCGAAACTTCTTGTTGGGCTGAATGTAGATAGGCAGGCGGTCCGACACCGATGCACGATCTGCGAACAGGGTCGAGCAGACGCCGCCGCGCTCCCGGTTGTGTGCGTGAAACCGAACAACTGCAACTGTGGTGTGAACCTCTCCGGCGTGCGCGGCTGGGCTGGAAGAGATCGAATAAAGTCGTGGCGTGAGTTTGGGCAACATGGCCACTAGATCGGCGGGATCTTCAATGACTCCGGGAAATTCCGACAGAAGATCAATCAATCCGCGATCGTAAACATATGCATCAAGCCGGGTTTGGTGCTCTGGAGCCAGCAAATCTAGAAGCCCCGCACACTGGCCAAGCTTCGCGTAGTTGGTCACAGTTTTATGATTGAGGCGCGTGATTTGCCTGTGGTGCGTGAGTGCATCGTGGAGTGTCGTTGTCTCAGGCTTGCCGCACCGAACCTGCTCGTTCCCATTGAATCGGGCGCATTGCAGAACCTCGGCTACCAGATTCAGATCGTTCTTCGGAATGACGCCACAGGCATCGCCTGCTTCATAGGTAATGCCGGTGCCTTGAATCGAAAACGCAAGATGCAACGTAGCCTTACTGGATTCTTTGTGCGTCAGGCGCTTCTTGTCTACAACGGGAGCAAACACGGGGTTCTCGCGTGTAAATTCCATTGCCGGGAGTGGCTTGGGGTCAGTGGATGCTGGGCGCAGAGCCGGTTCGATCGGCTTGTGACCGTTTCCGATTTCCTGCAATCGAGGTATCAGAGATGCTTTCCACTGCGCGAAGGGCTCGTCCGCATCTACATCACATTCGACGCGGTCACAGATGCGATTGGCTCCGAGAGCGGCAAGCTTGGTATCGAGATCGGCGCCAAATTTGCAGAAATGCTCATAGTGCCGATCACCGAGCGCGAACACCGCGTAGGAGAGCTTATCGTAGCGGGGGAAATGCTCCAGGCAGAGCTCCTCATAAAAGGGCTGCACTCCATCCGGGGCCTCTCCCGCACCGTAGGTGCTTGCGATGAGGAGGGCGTATTTCTCAGCAGCCAAGGCCGCCGGCGTGTAACCAACCAGCGTTGAAACTGCGGGCACATGTCCCTGGGCTTTCAGCTCTTTTGCGAGTTTGCGGGCCAATCCTTCAGCGGTTCCGGACTGCGATGCGTACAGCACGGCAATGCGATGCGAGGCCTTCGCTTCTGTCGTGGTGCGAGTGGGCATGGAAGAGAATATGCCTGCCAACATACCATTCAGCCACGCCCGCTGCTCGGGTGTGAATGGAGCATTCTCCGGAATGTAGGGAACCGTTGTGCTCATGGCTGCGTCTGCTCCCCAGCCAGGCAAAAGGATCTGAGTTCTGCGATGCCGTGTCTGCGGCTGAACTCCAGGAATGTCTCACTTACATTGCGTCGCTCCATGTATGCGGTGAAGAGCCGCTCCATGATCGGAGGCAGTTTGCTGTAAGGGATGGCCGCCATCAGTTCGCGTGCGAGACCTTGATCCTGATCGGAGCCGCCGCCGAGAAAGACCTGGTAGCCTTCTTCGCCGGCGACCTTTGTGCCCAGCAGACCGATATCGCCGATGTAGTGCTGAGCGCAGGAATGGGGGCAGCCGGTTACGTGCAGATTGACAGGCTGCTCGATCTTGAATCTAGAATCCAACAGATCGGCCAGCTCAACCGCATGAGTCTTGGTGTCAGAAGCGGCATAGCGGCAGCCGCGATTGCCCGTGCAGGCGACCGTTCCGCTCAAGACCGTGCCGGCGGTGTGGTGGAGACCTGCGACGCGAACTGCGGCCAGAGCCTGTTCGAGATGGCCGGTAGGAATATTGGGAATGAGCAGATTCTGCCAGACAGTCAGCCGCAATTCGCTGCTTCCAAACCGCTCGGCTACCTCGGCCAGGGCATGCATCTGTTGTGCGGGAAGACGGCCAACGGGCACAGAGATGCCGATGTAATGTAAATCTGACTGACGTTGCGGATGTACTCCAATATGGCCGGCACGATCAACCCGGTTGCGTGGATCGCACTCTGCCTCAGGAAAGCGAATGACCGGAAAGGCAAGAAGCTTTTCGGTTTCTCCCAGGAACTTTTCGAGGCCCCATCGATCTATCAGGTATTTCATTCGTGCCTTTTTGCGATCGGTGCGGTCGCCGTTGTCGCTGAAGACGCGAATCATGGCGGCGGCCACGGCCACGGTCTGCTCCGGGCGCAACAGCAAACCACAATCAGTTGCGAATTGTTTGTGTCCGGTGATTCCACAGAGCAGCACACGAAAATAAACCCCGGTGGGAATACCGCGGCCTTCGCGAACACGCACGGCAACAAAGCCGATGTCGTTTGTGTCGGCGACAACGCTGATTGCGCCGCCGTTGTCGAAGGCCACGTTAAATTTTCTGGGCAACCCGTACATGTCACGTGAATTGAGGATGTAGTTGTGCAGTGCTTCGGCCAGAGGCGCAACGTCGTAAAGTTCGGTTGGATCGAGGCCAGTAACGGGCGATGCCGTGATGTTGCGGATATTGTCGGCGCCTGATCCGCGGGAACTCATGCCGAGCGATTGCACCTTGTTCAGCACGCGAATGATGTCTTTCGGTTGGAACTCACGAATCTGCAGGTTGGCGCGCGTGGTGATATCGGCGCGACCAGAGCCCCACTCAGATGCCATCTCTGCCAGCCCATGCATCTGGCGCGCCGTGAGAATCCCTCCTGGAACCCGCATACGAAGCATGAAGGAGTCTTGGGCCGGCGCTACATAAAATAGTCCGTGAAACTTGAACCGGAACAGATCGTCCGCAGCGGGAACGCGGTTCTCGTCGGCATGTGCAAGCAGCTTGTCCCAAATGTCGAGTGGATTCTGCTCATACTTCCACATTTCCTCGCGGCAGAGATCCGAGACAGGTGTGCCGTGATAGGTCTCTTCCGCCTTCTCCGCCTGGTTGGAAGTGCCTGAGGCTCGATCGTGCGTGATGAGGCCCGCAGTGGTTTGGCCGACAAAGGGCCGTACGCCTCGTTGCAGCGCTCCTGCGAAGAAGCCCAGAAGATACTGCTTTTGGTCGGCGGTGAATTCCGCTGAATTGGGAACTGATAGAACTTCCATTCCATGTCCTTTAGAACATTCGCGGCCGCAGGTTTCCGGCTGGAATATCCGGTGGATCGTCGATTTGCACAGAGATGCAGATCGACGTCGAGACTTCGGTGA
>JBAWCO010000494.1:0-2083 GCA_049590315.1 Occallatibacter sp.
CGGTTGGCCTGGTGATTTCTTCGGGCGTCACGCTGCACGATTACGCAGGCTTTTCGTCGAGTTTGCGCTTGCGTTACTTTGGTCCGCGCGATTTGACGTCTGACGGGATTTATCAGTCCAAGCCAACGGCGTTGCTCAATGGGGAAATAGGTTATCAAATCAGCAAGAAATGGCACGCCTCGGCTGAATTCTTGAATTTGCTGAACCGCAGAGACAGCGACATCGACTATGCCTATGCATCCCGCATCAGTCCAACAGGCACGTCAGAATTCACACGCGTTTTCCACCCTGTCGAGCCATTTCAGGTGCGATTCGGGTTAAGTAGGACTTTTTGACAAATGCCGCGGTTGTCAGCTCTTGCCAGCGTTGTGACTGATGGGGACCCAGTTTGGCTGATTGGATTGACTCTTGAGCGCTATCTCTACCTTTCGGACTTATGGATTCGACAAATGGGTAATGGGAAGTCGGCATCCCGCAAGAAATCCTGACCAGAAGGAGCGCCGACAAACCTCGACGCTCATTCAAGAATCCTGTCGTGCTGTGTTTCCGAGTTCCTGCTGTGTTGTCGAATCGTCGGCAATTTGTCTCCTGTTCCCGCATTTTCACCAGCACCTCCCATCTCCTTTCCAAAGTATCGACTGAGTTCTCCCCAAAGTGTTCCCTTGTGAGGTGTCCGCATGGAATCCTCGTTCGATTACCTGCGTGCCCACGCAGTCGAATTGGGCTCGCGCATTCTCGAAACCTATCCGCCATTGCAGAGCACGAAAGACCCTGTTGCGCCGCGCATTGCAACGCTTCTACGGAAAGCTCTCCCTGCTCAGGCGCTCGCCATCACCGGCACCGCGAAGTATCTGCGCCGGGCCAAAGCTGCGCGGATCGTCGCCGAGTGTGGAGCGGGCAAGACATTCATGGCGCTCGGCACGATCCACGTTCTCGCGGAGGGACGCCCCAGCGCGACGCTGGTGATGTGCCCATCGCATATTACCCACAAGTGGGCGCGCGAGGTCTTGCTGACGATACCGCGGGCCCGCGCCTTCCTCATCGAGGACATGCGCAATGGCGGCGATCCCAGCCGGCCGCACGGCATCTGCGAGGTGAAGCTGAGCAAAGGCAAGACGGTTTACGAGGGCAAGCGCCTCAGCCTGGCCGAAATGCGGCGTATGGGCCGCAAGGAATGGCGGAAGCGCTTTCCTGGGCCGACTTTCTTTATCACGGGCAAAGACAAAGGAAAGCTGGGCTACTTTTGGGAGCACGTCTATCTCAAGGCAAAATCCGGTCCGAATCTGGGCGGTGTCGTCAATCCGGATTCCGGCATTGCCATCCTCGACTCCGAGATGCAGAAGCTTACCGCGCTAGACTTCACTGACAAACTCAAGGTCTCGGAAGCTCTGACCGCGCCGCGCGGCGGCACTACGCGCTTCTCCGCGCTGTGGCAAGCGGATCGGTCGCGCATTCAACGCATGGCGCCAATCGAGTACATCGGGCGCTACATGCGCGGGTGGTTTGATTTCGCCATCGCCGACGAGTTGCATCAACTGGCCGGCGACACGGCGCAAGGAAACGGACTTGGCGTGCTCGGACGCGCGGCGCAGAGATTGATCGCGCTCACTGGAACTCTGATGGGCGGCTACGCCGATGACCTGTTCAACATCTTCTACCGCATGGAGCCGCACGCCATGGTGCGCGAAGGCTTCGCCTATGGAGGACAAGGCCGCCGAGACTTCCAGGAGCAGTACGGCGTTCTCGAAACGATCGAGAAAGTGGAAGAAGCAGACAACGCCTGTTCGAGGGCGACCAAAAAGACGGTCCGGGTTCTGCGGAAGCCCGGAGCATCGCCGATGCTCTTCGGTAAGTTCCTGATGACCACGACGGCGTTTCTGTCTCTTGAGGACATCTCGGACAATCTGCCGCGATACGACGAGAGTGTCATTTCGGTTGATATGGACGATGTCCTGCAGCAGGCTTACGAGAAGCTGGAGGAGGATATTCGCTCCGCGATGAAAGCCCATCGCGGAAACAAAAGCCTGATGAGCATCCTGCTCAACACGCTCCTGCTCTATCCCGATCATCCCTACGACTTCGA
>JBAWCO010000495.1:0-11713 GCA_049590315.1 Occallatibacter sp.
AAAACAAAACCATGCCCTCGAAAAGGGTATTGCGGCTGCCAACAGGGGCTGGATGTCAGAAAAATATCTTCCCCCGGCGGATCAGGCGAAGTGTTTTTTCTTGACATCCCCTTTTATAGAACCTGCCTGCGGATACTGCTGATGTCGCCCAACGCTTTGTTTAAATCGTTCATTGCTCTTCAACTTTGTATTGCAAAGTAAATCAATCCCACAAGCTTGTCAACAGGATTTCTTTAAGACCCGATTTTATGGATTGTCCCTTCATGGCTCGCAGACCGAAGCTCGCAGTCACGAGTCACCAAAACACGCAATTTTGCACCAAAAAGCGGCAATATCCGGCACTCTTTAACTACCTATATGCGGCTACTCTGCTATCTTTCATGGCCATGCAGGCCGACTTTCAAGCGTTTTGGCGACCGGTTGACGCATTCGCCCACTTGCACGCCTATGCATTCGCAGCCAGACAGGGCGACTTTCGCCGGTCTCTACTCCGACAAGAACGCCAGCGACTGCAGTTGCGTAATCTCGAACGGCTTCCGGCAGCGTATATTGGCACACGCCAGCTTGTCGTCCCTACGCACCATGTACGACTGTGCTTTAGCGAACCGGGCTCGGTCCCGCTCATCTGCTCCGCGCGGCAATTGTGCTCGCTTTCGCCGGACCACCCACGTCACCTGGTACTCACCGGCTTGGCCGCATTTGGGGCAGGTGAGGGTGTGCTTCCGTTGTTCCGTAGTCTCGTTGAAAAACTCTCGCTCTTCCATCAGTATCCAGCCCTCAGAAGCTCCACCCAGCCTGCAATCGCCGTCTGCGAGGCCTGTAAAACTGACTCCCGCAGAGATCGCGTATAAGAGCCCTCGCTCCGGTTCAATCTAATCCATACTAATCCTTTGGTGCCTATTGCGTCGTAGCCGCAACCATCAGCTGTCGATCTTCTCGCTTGGCATCTTCGTCGTGCACCTGTGCAAAAAACGCATCTCAAAGTGTGCAAAACTGAACAGAAGACTCCTTTGGTGTTACCTAACCTCAATCGCAGCCTCTGGGCTCCGGAAAGGGCACATCATGCTTCATTTGACGTTTCCCCACCGAATCAACCGGGACGGCACATACGAATCAGTTTGTACCGTGTGCCAACAGAAAGTCGCAACGGCAGAGAATGAGAAGGACCTTTTCCGGCCCGAGTTCGACCATGTTTGCAACCCTACGCGGCTCTTTCAACTCAGCCCAACCAACAGCAATTACTAGGCGGTTGGGATAGAGCGACTAAGCCGGGGTCCGCAATCTGGAGCAAAGGCGAGTCCCTCATGCGCCGGCGGTAAATTCAGCACTGCAGATACCGGGCAACCGATCCCCGAAATTCGGGAAAAGATCCACCTATAACATAAAAACCCAATGAAATCATGGTCCTGGCCATTTCCAATGACTTGATCCATACTTGTATTTGCCATGGCGAAACGCAAGCCAGTCCGCTTCTCGGCCACCAAGGCCGTCAAGGCCAACGCGCGTGAACGCGTTGGCCAGCCCAAGCCTGCGCGCGTGGTCGACACAGAACCCCGCACTGGCCGCGAGGTCAAGCACAAACCCAAGCTGGAAGAAATCATCCGTCAGGAAGAGTAGGTCGATCTGGGATCCGGAGGCAGATGAGTCGAGCCCTGGCAGCCTCTTACCCCGCCTGAGCTACTTGTCTCCCATGCTGTACGGTCCCGGAAGCTGCTTTGCCGTTTTATCGTCCACTTCCGGCTTGCCGCTCACCGCAGTCCTCTTCGAATAGATCCGGAACTGCACCACCAGATCCAGCAGCACTGGAACAGGCTTTCCGTCCTTCATGGCGGGATCAAATGTAGCCTTGCGGATCGCCGCAACCGCATTCTCATCCAGCCCGAAGCCGATAGGACGCGCTACCGCAATCTCCCCCGGTTTGCCGTCCGGCCCAATTACAGTGTGATATAGCGCCATCCCTGCTACTCCGCTTGCCTGCGCCCACTCATTGGACTCAGGCTCGAAGTTAGTCGTCAACTTTGCTTTCTTGTCCACTGTGTTTTGCCTTTGCACCGCGGGATCCGCCGGCTTGTAATCCGTCTTTGCCGCCACAGCCTGGTAATAGAGTTTCCAAAAATCCGGCATCGCGGCCATCATCCGGTCGTCGAGTCCCGGTGCAAATATCTTGTCCAATGCGTCCTTGAGCAGCGCCGTCGCGTGAGCTGGCGACGTGGTCGTGGTCACGCTCGCTGGATCAGCCGGCCGTTCCGCTGCCGGAGCCGCCGCAATCTCTGCCTTCTTCTGGTCTGCCTCACTCATCTCTTTCTCTTCAGGCGCGCCTTGCCCTGCCGCCTGATCACTCGCGGGTGCACTCTGCCCCGCTACCTGACCACTTGCAGGCGTAGTCTGCATCGCAGCTTGGTCACCCGCGGGCACACTTGCAGATGCGCTTTGCGCCACTGCCTGACCGCTCGAAACTGCGCTTTGTGTCGCCCCAGCAGCCGGTTGCGTTACCGCAATCCCTGCGGTCGGAGCCTTTAAAGAAGCCCCGCTCTTACCCTTCTTCTCCCCGCCCTTGCCTTCCTTTTTCTTCTTCGGAATCACCACAAGCTCGCGGTCAATCGTGAGCCGTACCATCTTCTTCTTTGGTGTGATCTTCACTCGGTCAAGCGCTTTGGTTGGATCCTCATACGGTAGCGCCCCCAGGAAGTGCAAACCATACCTTGCGCCGTCCAACTCCACCTTGTGTTTAGTCAGGTGCACTTTGTCGATCTCAATGGCGCTGAGCGTGTACGATCCCTGTGCCGAGCGCCCAATCAGCCCGCCATGCTCGTTGAAGCTCAAGCTGTTATCCAGGTAACCGCCGCGCAGGTAGAGAGGCTTCCCTACCAGCATCTGCTTCAGCTCTTCCTCCGTGATTCCCCCCACCTGGCCGCCTGCGGATTTCTGCCCACCCACAGCCTGCCCATCCACAGACGGTCCAGTTGTGGATGACTGTTCTGTTGCAGATGTCGCCTGTCCGGTGGCTGGCTCGGATACGTCTTTCCCCGCCGTCTGCTGCCCCCCCGTTTGGCCCGACTCCGGGGCCGGCATCGCCGTTTGAGTCGCATCTGGCGTTGCTGGTGTCTGCTTTGGTGCCGGCTGCTGCTGTGGGGCCGCCGGCACATCCTGCGCGAGCGCCGCCGCACTCAAGCCAAGCACCACCACGCCGCAAATAACCGCCAGACCCGACCGGGTCCGGACTCCCATCCCCGTCTTTCTCTGTGGGCAAACGATTGCTGAATTCATTGAGGGACCTTTGTGCGCCACTTTAACAGGATTTTATGACAGAGTCGCCTAAAGAATCGCTTCCCGTCGCCAGCCCACCTACAACTTTTCGGCAACCGACCCGGTTCATCGGTCCCGCCTCAGTCGCCACAAAATCCGCCGAAACACTCCCAGAATTCTTCGCGCATCTCGTTCTGTCGGCGCCAATCTTCGCAGCAGCAGTCGCAGCTCGTGACGGTTCGTCTGCTGCCTCGCGCCCGGCCTGTAATCCGATGCGGACATCGCCTCTTCCGCTACGCTTGCCAGTAGTTCCAGATCCTCGCTCGTCGCACTTCGCCGTCTCGATTCCGTCGCTAAGTTACCTGTTATGTCAGGCCGTATTGCTAGTTCGTACAGGCAAACTGCAACCGCTTGTCCGAGGTTCATTGAGGGTTGGCGGGCGTCGGTGGGGATCTCTACCAGGACGTGGCAGAATCCTAGTTCTTCGCGGGTCAGGCCGTGCTTTTCGGGGCCGAATACAAGCGCAACTCGACTGCCGCGGGCTAGCTCCTGCTCTACCAATTCACCAAGTGCGGGAAGCACAACTACCTTCTGTTCGGGCTTGCGATAGGTCAACGTTCCTGTGCCTGCTACCAGGGTGCAATCGGATAAGGCTTCGGCTAGAGAGCTGGTCTCGATTGCATTTTGGAGCAGGTCTGGCGCGCCTATTGCCGATCGAGCTTCGCGCCAGTGCGCTTCAAACGGAGCCACCACGGAGAGCCGCTGAAAACCAAAATTGGCCATGGCGCGCGCTGCAGCGCCGATGTTCAGCGGGTTGCGCGGCGAGACCAACACCACTCCGATGCGTTCGCGTTGGTCTTCGTTCAGCAAGATTTAATTGTAGGCGGAGAGGGTTTCAAATGGCCGTTCGGACGGTGCTTGCGATAACGGTAAAGGTTCGCTCACAGGGTTGCGATTTTGCGCGAATGTTCGTCTGGAGAGTTGCATTTCCTTGAAGGCTTAACCTTGTGGGCCTGCTAATTCTGTGTTTTGACCGCTGAGAATTGATCGAAATAATGCAAAGGGTTGCTGGGAATTGATCGGTGTTTCTGCGGAAAAGGATTAAAAAGTGGGAGATAAAGCTGTACGTTATTGAAAACGCACTGTTTTTCCGCGTTGGCGCTGATAGGGGGCTGCGTCAAGGAACAGGGTCCTTCATGGCTTGGGAAGTAACGCAAAGAGCGGTACGATATTGAACCCGCTGACCTGAAGTGTGGGACCGATCGCATGGATTTCCAAGAGCAACCGCAGATCTTTCGACTCCGCTACGCTTCGCTCAAGATGACAGCTTGTGGGATGCGCCGGCAGTCCCGCCTCGCTTTGTACGTTCACGAACGGGGCAGCGGCTCTCCGCATTCAGTGACCGCTCACTCCATTCTGAGTGCCCGCATTGGATCGATGGAAGCCGCCCGCCGCGCCGGCACAATTGCCGCGACTGCGGCGGCGACCAGAAGCAACGTAACGCTGCCGCCCACTGCCAGCGGGTCCATGACCGGCGTCTGGTACAACAGACTCCGCACCCAGCGCAGCGCAATCAGCGCCATCACCAGGCCAATGCCTGTACCAAGCAGCACCGGCAGCGAGGCCTGAAGCAGCACCAGCCCGATCAGTGAGTTCTTTCCGGATCCCAATGCGATTCGGATGCCGAACTCCTGCCGCCGCAATGTGACCGAGTAGGCAAGGACTCCATAGACTCCCAGCAAAGCCAATAGCAGCGCGGCCGCGCCGAACCCGCTCAGCACCATGGCCTGGAAGCGGTCAGTCGCCACCGATTCGCTGAGCTGGTCGTCCATCGACTTGAGCGAGGGAATGGCCACCTGCGGATCAATCTGCCAGATCGCGCGCCTCATCTCCGGAATCAGCGCACTGCTCGGTTCCGAGCTGCGTACAAGAAATGTCAGCGTCCACGGGGTAAAGGTCCAGTAAGGGATGTAGACCATGGGGGCCGCGTTTTTGAGTCCATTGACTCGCGCATCCGCCACAACTCCGATGACGGTAACTGAATGCTCGTCGTCCGGAACAATGTCGAAGATGGTTCGGCCAATTGGATTCTCGCCCGGAAAACCCTCCTTTGCCGTTCTTTCAGAGATCAGGGCAACATACGGGTTGGCGCGGTCGGACGCGGCAAAATTACGCCCCGCAACCAGCGGAATCCGCATGGTTGCAAGATAGTCATCGTTGATCCACCTCAGGTTGATGAGCGGGCGCTGCGCCTCCGGCATCGGATGGTCGGGACGTTTCAGCTCGTCCACCCAGGTTTCGCCCGTCAATGGAGTTGCACTGGTGACCGTCACCGATTGCACGCCTGGCAGTTGTTGCAAAGCCGTCAATGTGCGGCCGGCAAAGGCCATTTTCACCGCTTTCACGTTGGGCTTCTTGTCACCAAACTCGGGTGCGAACAGGTCAGCCTGTGCCAGCGTCAGGTGGCTTGAATCAAAGCCGCGATCCTGCCGTAACAGGCGCGAGAAACTGCGCAGGACCAGAGATGTGATGATAAGCAGCACCACGGTACAGGCAATTTGGCCTGCAACGAGAATGCTGCGCGTGCGGCGGCCGTCTCTGGAATTGAAAGTGCGCGGCGAATTGGCCTGCAGTGCAGACTGTGGGTCTACACGCAGCGAGCGCAGCGCCGGCAGGACGCCAGAGACCAGCGCAGCCGTGATGGACAAGCCAGCCGCAAACCATAACACCGGCGCGCTCACCTGCACTTCATTCAGGCGAGGTACGCTCGCAGGCACAAGGGCCAGCAGAAGCCGCATGCCGGTGTACGCCAGTGCGACTCCGGCTGTGCCTCCGGCCAACGCAAGCAACATGCTCTCGGTGAGGCGCGACCTCACCAGTTGACCCTTGCTTGCGCCCAGCGCCGCGCGCACTGCTGTTTCGCGCTCGGCGGATACGGCACGCGCCAGTCGCAGGTTGGCAAGATTGACGCACGCAATCAGCAGCACGGCCCCGACCGCGGCAAACATAAGCCAGAGCGCACCGCTGATTCCCGCAGTTACATCGCTCGCCAGCGGGGTCAACGCGATTCCAAGATGAATGGGCAGGTGGGCCGAAACCGTGTACGCCTTCTGCAAGGTCTCCAGTTCGGTATTGGCGCGCGCCAGAGTCACGTCGTTCTTGAGCCGCGCAATCACGCTGTAGTTGAAGTTGCCGGTCTCTGCGCTCAAATCCCAGTCGCTTGGCGTCAAAGGCACAAAGACCAGGGTTGCGAGTGACGCACTGGAAGCGATGTTGGGAGCCAACGTAAGCCGCGGAAAGCGCATGCCGGGTGGCAGCACGCCGATGACTGTGGTTGGATCGCCACCGAATCGCAGCGTCTTGCCTACGACTTTCGGATCGCCACCAAAGAACACCTGCCAACCTTCGTAGCTCAAGATGGCCACGTTGGCCGCGCCCTTTGCCGCATCGGCGTCTACAAAGCTCCGGCCCAGTATTGGCTGCACGCCGAGCACCCGGAACAAATTCGGCGAAGTGACCACCGAGCCGACGATGCGCGGATGATCGCCGGTTGGAGAAACGCTCATTCCCCTTTGCTGAAGGATCGCCGTGTCCTCAAGGGTCCTGGTTTCTTTCTTCAGCCGCAAGTAATGAAGGTAATTATCGGGCTCGACCGATCTCTCTCTGCCGGGCTCCTCGTATGCTTCTCGCACCACGACAAGGCGATCCGGATTGCGAAATGCGAACGGCTTCAGCAGCACCCCATTCACTACGCTGAACACCGATGTTGTGGCGCCGATGCCGAGCGCCAGGGTCAGGATGGCGGTCAGCGCGAAGCCCGGCGACTTGCGCAGTTGGCGAACGGCATAGCGGATGTTGCGAGCGTTTTCTTCGAACCACGGCAGCCCGCGCTGCACGCGATAGGTCTCGCGGATTTGGGTTATGCCGCCAAAGGAGCGCAGGGCTGCGGTGCGGGCGTCTGCCGGCGACATGCCGGTGCGCAGGTTTTCGTGAATGGCGAGGTCGAGGTGCGACTGCAACTCCTCGTCCAGATCGGCGTCGAGCTTGCGTTTGCGAAAGAGTGCGGCGCAGCGGCTGAGCAATATGCGTATCCATTCCATGGGATGACTCCTCGGTTTGACGGCGGCCTGGTTCGACGGAAGCCTAATTCGACGGGGCCAGGAAGCGCGCCATCGTCGCGGCCACGCGTTCCCAGTTTTCGGTTTCCTGCTCAATCTGCTTGCGGCCCCCGCGGGTGAGCGAGTAGAACTTTGCGCGGCGTCCCGTTTCGGAGGTGCCCCATTCGGCCTTTACCCAGGCTCGCTGCTCCAGGCGCAGGAGAGCTGGATAGATGGTTCCCTGGTTGATGCTCAATCCGTTGTCGCTCACCTGTTCGATTCGCCGCGCAATGCCGTACCCGTGCAAGGGCCCCATCGACTCCAGCGTCTTCAACACCATCAGGTCAAGCGTTCCCTGTAAAACATCCGACTTGTTATCGGGCACGACTTCCCTCCTGTTGACTGTCCACCTATAGAGTGGGGCAGGATAGGCAGAATGTCAACATGTAGATTTCTCTTTTTCTTCAGGAGGAGTTGCCGGCTTCGCGTTCGGCGTACACACCCGGATGGCGTCCCCGCACTAGACTTACACTGTTCACTCAGAGGAATTCTGAGGTCACATTTGAATCGTGGAGGCAGCATGAATATCAGTTTTTCAGGGCGCGTGGTTGTGGTTGCCGGCGGCACAGGTGGGCTGGGGATGGCGGTGAGCCTTGCGTTTCTCCAGGAGGGCGCAAAGGTCGTTGTCACTTATCGCAAGCAAGAGGAGTTTCGCGCCTTGCAGGAGGCCGCTGGGCAGCAGGCGTCTTCGCTCGAGGGCCAACAAATTGACGTGACGGATGAGGCTGCGACTGGCGAATTCATCAATGGAGTTGTTGCGCGGCACGGGGCGCTTGACGTGCTAGTGAATACGGTCGGCGGGTATGCGGGAGGAATCAAGTTGTGGGATTTGACCGGCAAGGTTCTTGACCACATGCTGGATCTGAATCTGCGTTCGGGGTATACGTTGGCGCGCGCTGCGATGCCCGCGATGTTGAAGGCCGGGCATGGATCCATTGTTAATGTGGCGGCCAAGGCGGCGTTCGATCATGGAGCGGGCGCGGCTGCGTATGCGGCGTCGAAGGCCGCTGCCGTGGCACTCATCGACTCCCTCGCAGCGGATGCTAAAGGCACCGGAGTACGCGTCAATTCGATTCTTCCCAGCATCATCGATACCGCGGTTAACCGTGCGGCAATGCCGGACGCCGACTTTGCGACGTGGCCCAGGCCGCAGGATATTGCGAACGTGATCCTGTTCTTGTCGAGCGATTTTGCCAACACTATTCACGGTGCGGCTGTCCCGGTCTATGGCAACGCGTGAAGCTGCGATGCACGGCGCCGGCCCGTGAGCCAAATGTCGACCAGGTCAACTTCGTGCGACGAGTGAGGGTATCTCCTGATGTTCACATCTTGACAATCAACCCTTGACAGTCAAGGGGAGCAGCGCGTAGCTTCTGGTTCATGGAAGACGCCGGTACAGATGTGATCCAGGGGACGCTGGACATGTTGATCCTGAAGACTGTGAGCCTGGAACCCATGCATGCTTTTGGGATCGCCCGGCGTGTGGAGCAGGTCTCGCGAGGGGTGTTCAAGGCAAATCCTGGCTCGCTGATGACGGCGCTGCAGCGGATTGAACGCGCGGGCTGGGTTGACTCGAAGTGGCGGCAGACGGAAAACTCGCGGCGCGCCAAATTCTACTCCTTGACCGCGAGCGGCAAGAAGCAGCTTGCGAAAGAGACCGCGGATTGGACGAGGCGCGTAGCGGCGGTCGCTCGGTTGTTGAGCGCGGAGGCCTGATATGAGCCTGTGGCGCCAATTGTCCTTCGGAGTGCGGAACCTTTTTGGGCGCGAGCGGCGGAACGGCGAGACGGCCGAGGAACTCGAGCATTTTCTTGATATGGCAATCGAAGAACGGCGCAGAGACGGCCAGTCGGCGCAAGATGCAGCGCGCTCGGCGCGGATCGAGCTGGGCAGCCTGGCGGCCGCGAAGGACACAGCGCAATCCTACGGCTGGGAGAACCACGTTCATTCCATCGCGCGAGATCTTCGCTTTGCCGCACGCCAGCTTTGGCGACACGGCGCGTTTACGGCGAGCGTCGTGGTCACGCTTGCGATCGGCATTGGCGCAAACACGGCGATTTTTACTGTTGTGCAATCGGTGCTGCTGACGCCATTGCCCTACAAGAATGCCGACAGGCTGGTGCACCTAGATACGCATTGGAGCAACACTGGACACGATACTCCGCGCATGACGGGGCCGGATGCGATTGACGCACGCGAACAGGTGCGAAGCTTCGAGGCGGTGAGCCTGTACTTTGGCGGCAATGAAGGCGTGCAGTTGCGGGACCACGGCGTGTATACAACGGTGACGTGGGTGGACAGGAACTTTGCTCGCGTTTTTGATCTGCAACCGATTGCCGGCCGCTTGTTTGACGATACAGAGGCGCACCGAGCAGCGCTGGTGAGCGAGCACTTTGCGCGAGAGAACTTTGGAAGCGCACAGGCGGCTGTGGGCCAGGTGATGCACGTTGAGACCGAGGCAATTGAAATTGCGGGCGTGCTGCCGAACGGGTTCGACTTCCCGGATCAAACGGAGGTGTGGGAAGCGGCCTCGCTGCAACCGGATTCGCACTCGAGGACAGCCTTCAACTACAGGGTGGTTGGATTGTTGCGCGCGGGAGTGAGCTTCAGCAGCGCGCAGGCGGAGTTGAGCCAGTTTGGACAACGGCTGCAGGCGGCCTATCCAGCGGAGAACCGCAACAAGGAATTTGTTGCTGTGCCGCTGAAGGACGAGATGACGGGTTACGCTCGCTCAACGTTGCTGCTGCTGTGGGGCGGGGTCACCATCATTCTGCTGATCGCCTGTGTCAATGTGGCCAATCTGCAGCTTGTGCGCTCGCTGGAGCGGCAGCGCGAGCTTGCGATTCGACGCGCACTTGGCTCGTCGCGCTGGCAGGTAATGCGGCCTGTTCTGCTGGAGGGATTGCTGATGGCGCTGATGGGAGGAGTGGGCGGGATTTTGCTGGCGTGGCCGGCGGTGCGGCTGCTGGTGGCGAACGCTCCCCGCGAACTTCCCCGTGCCGCCGAAATTCATCTCAGCCTGCCGGTACTTGCATTTACTTTGTGCGTTTCTATCCTGACGGCAGTTCTGTTTTCGCTGGTACCGGCGCTGCGCGCTGCGAAGGTGGATCCCGCGGAGGCATTAAAGCAGAATATTTTGCACGGCATGAACTCGAAACGATCGACAGCGCTGCGTAACAGCCTGGTGGTGGCGGAGGTGGCGGCTACGTTTGTTCTTGCGGTGGCGGCAGGACTACTGCTGCATACCATGATGGAACTGACGGCGCGGGACATGGGCTATGACACGCGGCAGTTGCTGGTGGTGGACGCGGATGTGCCGGCGCATACGGACGAGGATTATCATCGCGCGATCCAGCAGTTCAACGAGATGTTTACAAAGCTGTCGGCGATACCGGGTGTGGAGCATGCGGCGGGGATCATGGGGCTGCCCACCAGCGAATATGGCTCAAACGGCTACTACGAAACCCAGGGTGGTTTGTCGTTTCCGGTTGATGACAAGCCTTGGGCTCTGTTTAATGTTGCGAGCCCTGGGTACTTTCGCGCGATGGAGATTCCAATGAAGCGCGGCCGCGACTTCGGCGCCGACGATACGGACAAGAGCGCGATGGTTGCCATTGTCAGCGAATCGCTGGCGCGGCAGAGCTTTGGAGACGCGGATCCGGTGGGAAGGCAGATCCGTTGCGGACTGGATACCGACAAGTGGATGACGATTGTCGGCGTGGTTAGCGATGTGCGGCAGAGCTCCCCCGCAGACAAGCCGGGACCGGCGCTCTATATGCCGATGACGCAACATCCTGGATACGCCAACCAGATTCACATTGTGTTACGCACACACGTAAAGCCGCTGTCCGTCATGTCAGCGGCACAGCGCACGATTCGCGGTGTCAATCCGCTGGCTGCGCTTCGATTTACAACGATGGACCGCATGGTGAGCAACTCCGTCGCCGCACATCGGTTTCGCGCGGTGCTGACGGTTGGCTTTGCTGTAGTGGCACTGCTGCTGGCAACCATGGGAGTGTACGGCACCATTGCTTATACCGTGACACAGCGAACGTTCGAGATTGGTATACGGATGGCCTTCGGCGCGGACAAGTTCGTGATCCTGCTTGACGTGGTGAAGAGCGCTGCCTGGCTCGCGGTGTGGGGCATTGGCGTCGGGTTGGCGCTCAGTCTGATGCTTACACGCTCGCTCACTGCGATGCTGGCCGATGTGCGTCCTGCTGATCCGGCGAGTATGGGCGCGGCGGCTGTGATTTTGATGGCGACGGCTCTGTTGGCGGGGCTGGTGCCAGGGTGGCGCGCTATGGGGG
>JBAWCO010000496.1:0-2402 GCA_049590315.1 Occallatibacter sp.
AGGGTGTTGTCGCGGTAGCTGCGGATGCCGAAGTAGACGAGCAGGAACGACGCCACCATGATGGCATAGCCGAGAATCATGCTGTGGCCGGAGCCGATCTTGTCGGCGAGGAGAAGCGATCCGTCCATAAGGACGGAGATCATGACGCCGGAGATCAGGCCGAAGGTGAGGACGACTTTCTTCATGTGAGGCTCCTGGTGCGACTGAGGATGGAGTGACGATGCGGTGTGACGGGACGAATGTCGTCATCCTTTCGAATGATTTTGCCGAAACGGAGCAGAAATCGTGCTTTCGGGTGACGTGGTTATGGCCGGAGGCCCGGTTGTCGAAGGTGGCGAAGAGGATGGCGACGAGCGCGACTCGATTCACGATACCTGGGCGAACGGGGTTCCAGGAAGCGTAAAGATGCGATTCTGGGCGAGTGGCCGGCTAGAGGGAATTAACTAGACCGCGATCCGACACGATAAAGAACAGTGGCCGAGCCCAGGCCGGGAGAGTCACTACTGGCAGGGTCCACCGCCTGAACCCCAAGTGTGGCCGATGCGGTCACGCTTGGGGGCAGGGTTGGATCGAGTTGTAGCCTGGGTTAGCGGAACAGGTGATTTTCACAGGACAGCGCATCCGACTTAGATGTCGGTGGCGAGCGAGACGCTGACTGACTGGAAAGCCTTGTTGATTCCGCCGGCCAAGGCCTTCATGCCGACTGTGGCGGCAAGCGCGATCAAAGCAATAACCAGGGCGTACTCGACCAGGTCCTGGCCTTCTTCCCGCTCAAGAATTTGTTTCACAAACAGATAGGTGCGAAGCAGCAATGTATTCATTTTCCCGTCTCCTCATCAAGAGTTGTTGTTTCGCGAATCTTTGAAGATCTGCGCTCGGTGTTCTGCCACGTATGCTGACCAAAATACAGGCAAACCGGTTAAGGGGTTTGGTCAGATTCTGCGTTGACAGGAAACCGGACTCCGATTCAGCGCGAATTGAGGCTATGAAGACTGTCGCTGCCGATCGGGAGATCTCACTGAAGCAGTTGGATGCAAAGGATAGCGCCAGTGAACCACGATGCGTGATTCAAGCGTTTACTCGGCTCCCGCCTGCGAAAAGGCGATCTTTAACAGCGGAGGATTCGGGGAGGGGTGGAAGATACCGCGACGGCGCTGTCAGAGAGGAAAACCTCTTGAGCATGGTAGGAGGCGTGAACGGATGGGAATGTAATCCTGGTTGCGCTCACATTCGCGTTTCGCTGCGGGGCGTGGCAAACCAGTGCGTGAATTGCAAGAGGGGAACCCTCTCTTTGAAAGGCCGTGTCGGGCAAGTCAATTTCAGGCGCAATCAACACATAAGCAATCCAAGCCAATAGCCCGAGGAGCAGTAGTGTGGAAAACGGTCTGATTTTGAAGGAGCCCATGGAAATTGCAAAAGCCTTCTGGCACTGAGTCAATTCATAGAATGTAGGACTCCTAAGGGAATTTCCATCACATCAAGGATGCATCGTCATCACTTAAGTGTTATTGACCGGCCTACTCGGGCTTGACCTTTGGGTTCTGGTTGTGCGGCCGGCAATTTGGAAGTAACTCGACTTAACAGGTTGCGCAAAAAGCTCGTTTGCAGGTGAAATCATCCCATCTAAAGCCGGTGTGGTTACGAAGACTCAATCGGCACGGATGAATCCGTGCCCTTTCAAAACGTCGGCAACATCCGAGTTTTTCCGCAACATGTTAAGTCGGACTCGATGAGCATAGATGGGTTACGAGGGCGACGGGCCGGTCGACCCTGCGGCAGGCGAGCCGATTCCGAGTCCTGTGCGAACCATTTCCAGCATTACTGACGGTTGTACAGGTTTAGCAAGGATCGGGAAATCGTGCCCACGATTTCTGGCGGCATCGAGCATTGCGGCTGTGGAGATGTTACCTGAGAACAGAAGCACGAAGCAGCCTGGACAAGTTTCTCGAATCACAATCGCCAGTTCGATCCCCGACATTCCGGGCATGACTACATCCGCAATCAGGAAATCGGGAGCATTCGTGTGGATCGCCTCCAGCGCCTTGAGAGGATCTGTGAAGGTGGTCACATCAATACCCTGGCCCCTTAATATTTCTCCGAGAGTCGACGCGATGAGGGGTTCATCATCGACGACAAAAACGCGGTACTGACTTTTCAATTTCGACATGAGCTTGCCTTTCCTGGGCCGAAGCGGCAGGGGAATTTCACCAGGTTGCGAAAAAGTAGTCTAGGTTCTTCTGCCGCTTCTGTCCATGCTGTTTCAGAAAGGGAGCGAAGGCTTTGTGGTGACGTAGCACCGGATTTGGGGCCATTTTCATCCGGTGGAAACTTACCCCCATCGGCTTTTACCTGGGGGAATTTCTGCAGCGGCGATCATCCCTCTAAGGGTTAGATGCAGAAAC
>JBAWCO010000497.1:0-5137 GCA_049590315.1 Occallatibacter sp.
CCCTTATGCTTAATTCGGAGCTATTCCAGGTTCCGATTCGCACTCGCAGCAGGCCCAAAAGGTTAACCCTTCAAAGAAGTACAACCCTATCGGCGAACATTTGCGCGAAATCGCAACCCTCGACGCGAACGTTTGCTTATTCTCGCCACACCCTATAGGCGAACATTTCGCACGTTTCTAATCGCAATTTCCCTGCCCTTTATTGCTTTCCGAAGCGGAAGACAATTCCGCCGGTGAAGCCCAGATTATTTTGGACAGTGGACCCGAAACCCGTGGCGTAGTACTCGGGCGCTACCCGAAACCCTATGTTCGGAGCCAGGTTGTATTCAGCAATGACGCCGGCGCTGGCGGCAAAAGTAGACCCATCCGGCCAAAGACCAAATGAGGTGGGGTTGAATCCATTGATGTCCCCTGAGAACTTACCCTGCGTAAACCCAGCCAGCACGCGGCCCGAGACGGAGTACTTGGGTTGCAGGTAGAAACGATAGGTGGGTCCGGCGAGGAACGCGTACTGGCTGATGGCCGGCTTGGTCTGCCCGCTGGGACTCTGCAAAGGCGTAATGAATGGGGTGCCGTAGGTGCCGCGCCCGTCGAGCGTCAAGCCCAGGCGCTCATTGAAGTAGCGTGTAAAGCCGACGTTCCAGTCGTACTCATTGACGCGTTGCAGAGTCGAACCGGGCGTAAATCGCAGGTAGCCCGCGCCGACATATACCTCGTAAAGATGATCGTAAACTTCGTGGATGGCTGCAGCGCGACGCTGCGCGCGGCGTGTGCGGATGCGTGCCTGCACGCTGATTTGTCCCTGAGTCTGGCCTTGGGATTGGGTCTGGGGTTGTGCCTGGGAATCCTGGCTCGACGTTGCGGGTGCTGGATCACTGTTGGAACTGGAACTTTGGGCGACCAGGACGTGCATGGCTGGAAAAGCAAGCGCCAGCAAAAGGGCAAGACGGCGGAAAGAAAACATCGGTTTCGGGTTACCTCCACGGGAGTACGGAAGCCTACCCAAGGCAGTGCTCCCCCCTTAGGTATTAAACCACCTGCCGGAGCATTGTGGGTGGACCAGCACCTGTTTGACGCGCGCCGCGGCGATTTGCTCGTCGAATCGCACTTGGAGATTGCGCAGGATCATTGGGGTATACGACTGCTTGATTCAGGATGTCGTAGGATGAAGGGCTAGGAGTCCGAAAGATTTATGGGACGCTTTCTGTTCGGAATTGTGATTGGCGTGCTGCTTGTGCCGTTCGCCGTGGTGACATGGTTCCACTTCGGCACGGTGCCGGTAGCGGTTGCCGATGCGCCCCTGCCACAGGAAAAACTGATTACCAGCGTACCGTTGAATGCGCGAATTGACCGTGAGATTGTAAAGGCGCCGCCAATCCAGGCTGATGAGGCAACCCTTGTGGCCGGCGCGGAGATTTATCGCGATCAGTGCGCTGCCTGTCATGGTTATCATGGAAAGCCTTCGTCTTTCGGAGCGCATATGTTCCCGGATGCACCTCAGCTATGGGAGAAGCATCACAACAACGAGGTTGTGGGTGTGAGCGACGACCCGCCCGGTGAGACATTCTGGAAGGTGTCGAATGGTATCCGGCTCACCGGAATGCCGTCTTATAAGACAGTGCTGTCTGAAACACAGATGTGGCAGGTAAGTCTGCTGCTAGCTAACGCAGACAAGCCATTGCCCCCGGCCGCTCTTGATATTCTGCGCGGACCAACCGCTCCGGCAGCGGCAGGAGCAATGCCGGGTTCGATAAGCAAGTAGCCGAGGTCACAAGATAGTTTCCGGCTGGCACTGCAAGTGAAGATGCAGTACTGGACTTGGAAAGGACAGGCACCATGCGCCTGCTCACAGCCGTGTTCGAATTTGTTGGAACTGTGGTTGGAGGCTTCGTCGAATTCCTCATGATCGCTTTTGAGTCCGTCCACACTCGGCTCAAGGGACGAAAGAGTAATAAGCAGAACCAGGTTGGCTCGTAGGCTCAACGGTCTCCGTAGCGTAGTGATTAGGCTGGCACCGGTTCCCACCCAAGAACCGTAGAACCCGATGTGTGTTTCGAATTCTCCGGGCCAATGCCGGACAGAGGAACTCCGGATAGTGGAGAATAGATTCATGAGCATTCTCGACTCGCTGCGCAAGGGATTCGGCTTCCTTCTGATGAGCATGGGGGTTTCCAGTCCAGCAAAGAAGCCGAAGCCGGTGCCCAAGCCGACGCCTAAGGCCGGAACAAGCGAATAAGGTTAGCGCATCGCCAATTCGGGCCAACGCGTTCTGGAGACGGGAACACCCGGACTATAGCAACGGAGATGAAGAGAGATGAATCGGAAGCGTATATTCGGCTGCGCGTTCTTCATTGGAGCGCTGGTTCTGGGTTCAACAAACTTCGCGGCTGCGCAGGAAGCCGACTATTTCAGCAATTGGCCTAAAGACGCCTCACCTCAGGAAGTGGGCAAGAAACTGGCCGAACATTTTGTGACCAGTCCTCACCAATACACGGCGACCATCCACTACTCCGAGGTCGCCACCTGGTACGGTGCGCTGACTTTCTCGCGACTGACGCATGACGACGCGCTGCAACAAGGACTGATCCACAAGTTTGAACCTTTGCGGCCGGGCGGGGCCGAGGCAGCGCGGATTCCGCAGCGACGTCATGTGGACGACTCGATCTTCGGCATTGTTCCGCTTGAAATTGCGATCGAAACGAAGGACCAAGGCTATCTGTCCGAAGGAAAACGGTGGGCGGACCGTCAATGGGAGAACCCGCAACCGGACGGACTCTCCGGTGAGACGCGCTTCTGGATCGATGACATGTACATGCTGACGATCCTGCAGCTCGAGGCTTATCGTGCTACCGGCGACCGAACCTATCTGGACCGCGACGCGAAAGAGATGGTTGCTTACCTGGATAAACTGCAACAACCGAACGGACTCTTCTATCACGCTCCGGATGTGCCGTTCTATTGGGGACGGGGGGATGGCTGGGTGGCTGCCGGCATGGCCGAGATGCTGCGGGAATTGCCCCAGGATCACCCGCTGCGGCCGCGCATTCTAGCCGGTTATCGCAGCATGATGGCGTCGCTGCTGAGGTACCAGGGCAAAGATGGCATGTGGCGGCAGTTGATCGACCACGATGAAGTTTGGCCGGAAAGTTCCAGCTCCGCCATGTTCACTTTCGCCATGATCACCGGGGTCAAGATGGGCTGGCTCGATGCCGCAAGTTACGGTCCGGCGGCTCGCAAGGGTTGGCTGGCCGTCGTCGGCTACATTGACCAAAATGAGGACGTGACCCAGGTCTGCGAAGGGACCAGCAAACTTAACGATCTGGCCTACTACCTGGCCCGGCATCGCAGGACCGGTGATTTCCATGGACAGGCTCCGGTTCTGTGGGCTGCTTCCGCGCTTTTGCGTTGATATCGCAAACGAAAAAATCGTGAAACCTGCGCCGCCTCTGAATGCTCGAATGGAGTACGCTGGGTTTTGGGCTGGCTGGACGCGCGAGGTTCTCCCCGATGGCTACCGATCACAAGAAGGGCTTCTTCCGGGCATTCTGGGACTTCTTCGTGCTCTTCAGCGGTATTTCGACAGCATCGAACTTGGAGCGCACGCAAGGCCGGCCACTGGGGCACCGTGGGCTGTTCTTGATTCGACGGCCTGCGAAGGCTGCGCCGGACCAGACTACCGAGCAACGCTGACTCGCCCACGAGCCGCTGAATTGTTAGAATCGAGAGTATGCCGCTGACTCGCCAACAGGCCCTCGACTATTTTCACTCCCCTGACCTCATCGGGCTGGGATTCGAGGCGGACGCTGTCCGTCGCCGCTTGCATCCCGAGGGCGTGGTCACATATATCATCGATCGCAATATCAACTACACGAACTTTTGCACCGAGTACTGCACATTCTGCGCGTTCTATCGTCCTTTGAAAGGACCTCGCGCGAATGAAGGGTACATTCTGGAGTTCGAAAAGATCTATGAGAAGATTGCCGAGACCCTGGAGATGGGCGGCACCGGCGTGCTGATGCAAGGCGGGATTCATCCGGATCTGAAGATCGACTGGTTCGAGCGACTGTTCACCGGCATCAAGCAGCGTTTTCCGCGAATCTGGCTGCACTGCCTGTCGGCCTCTGAAGTGCTGGCGATTGCGGAATACTCCGAGCTGAGTTTGCGGGACACCATCGCACGGCTGCGCGACGCCGGCCTGGATTCGATCCCCGGCGGCGGCGCGGAGATTCTCGATGACGAGGTGCGCCATCGCATTGCGCGCCTGAAATGCAATACCGAGGATTGGGTCAGCGTGCATCGCACTGCACACCAACTCGGGATGCGGACCACGGCCACCATGATGTTCGGGGTGGGCGAGACGTTCGACCAGCGAGTCAATCACTTCGAAGTAGTTCGGCGGCTGCAGGAAGAGACTGGCGGATTCACAGCGTTTATCCCATGGAGCTTTCAGCCGGGAAACACTGCATTGGGCGGGCGAGGCTGGGAAGAAGCTACGTCAGTGGAGTATCTGAAGGTGCTGGCGATTGCGCGGCTGTATCTGGACAATATTGAGAACGTGCAGGCGAGCTGGGTGACGCAAGGGCTGAAGGTTCTGGAACTCGGACTGCACTTTGGCGGCAACGACGTGGGCTCGGTGATGCTGGAAGAAAACGTGGTGAAGGCCGCCGGAACCTCGAATTGCACGACGGAAGAAGAGCTGCGGCGCATCATCCGCGACGCGGGATTCAAGCCGGTGCAACGGGATACTTTATATCGAACGATGTTTCTGAACTAGACGTCAGAACAGCAATCGCCAAACAAAGATTGACGACTCAATTCCACGCTTAAGTCTTGATGTGGGACTGTGCAACCGTACGGTCATTGCGGATGGGTCTGGCTGCCGGCTGCGACCTCAAGGCCGTGCTTGAGGAGCGGGATGATGGAGGCCAGGCTCTGCTCCGCGCCGCGCTGGCTGCCGGGAAGGTTGACGATCAGCGTGCTGCCTTTGAGGCCTGCAACGCCGCGTGAAAGCCATGCGAAGGGATTGGTCGCAGCGCCGAGAAACCGCATGGCTTCGGCCAAGCCGGGCGCCTCGCGGTCGATGACCTGACGGGTGGCCTCCGGCGTGCGGTCGCGGAGGCCCATGCCGGTGCCGCCC
>JBAWCO010000498.1:0-7157 GCA_049590315.1 Occallatibacter sp.
GCTCGTGGTAGGCGAATAAAAAGCGAAAGCGCCGCGAACCACAATCCCCACTCCGCGATTTTCTACAAATTTAGATACGTCGTCTAAGCCGATTGCGAAGGGCGGCGCTCACGTACCCGCTCGGCAACCACCTTCAATAAATAAATAAGAACCAGAACGTTAAGCACCAGCAGCCCGGCTCTCATCCAGGTCAGCCTATGCACGACTTCGAAGATCTCCCAGGGCAGAAACGACGCGGTGATGACCAGTGTGAGATACTCGGCCCACACCTTCTCAAGATAGAGCCCTATGCCCTCGATCAGGCCAATGCTCGCATAGGCAAAGACAATCGCGCTGAACTGGCGCAGCATGTGGTCATCGACAATCGACGCCTTCTCCAGCACCAGGTTCACCAGCTTTGACTCAGGGTTGAATCGCAGGTGGTCAATCAGCTTGGTCAGTTCGTCGTCAAAGTCCTTGTGCAGCAAGTGCAGGGCGCCCACTCCGAGCGCAATGAACAGCAATGCCTGGATCACTTTGTAGGCCGCGATCAGGATGAGCCACTTATTATGCCGCGGATGTCTTGGGAAAACTTGCGAGGGGGAGTCGGTCATGGCCTTCCACGGTGGGTTTGAAAATGGCTTCTTGATCTACGTTAACCGATGAGCCGTGGTTCTGCTAAGGCCGAGGTAAAACCCGCGCGGGCGCGACTCCCTGCTCAAGAGCTTTCACTACAGGATAAGTCCCCGGCGATCTGTTGATCCAGCCGACTCCTTTTGATCAAGCCAATCCAAATGGAATCCTGTCGCGTTATGGGAGTGTACTCAATTCCCTGTCTGCAGTGCCGTTGTAACCAATTTCAATGTGTATCAGTCGAACTGACGTGATATACGTAATTCATTCGGATCTGCTTCCCTGCAAGTCGATTTAGTTGCCAAACTAATCTCGCCAGACCAAAGTTGCCAAACCTGCCTTGGATGCAAGGCATGAACATCTGGCATCCAAAAAACGCAGGACGCATCAACAAGCCCGATAAGGGTGCAGGGCGGCACGCAGAGCAGCGAATGAAGTCGCCGCTCGTTGCGCTTCGTCCCCGCATTGAAATACCAATTCATCCCAAATCTGCGGTACGCCGACAAAACACTATGGAACCACAATTCGAAATAAGCCATTGGGTCCCGTTTCCCTCGGATCTGGTCTTCGCATTTTTCGCCGACCCGTCGAATCTGCCTCTGTTGATGCCGCCCCGTTTGGAAGTGCGGATCGAGGAAGCCGATCTCAAGGCGCCGCCGGTTCGGCCTGCAACCTCAGAGGTTATGCGCATGCTCCCGATCAATCCTGCGGGCGCAAGGTCGGAGATTCTTGTCAGTTTCTTGCCTCTTTCCTGGTTGCGGATGCGCGTGCAATGGCGCGTGCGCATTACCGAATTCGAGTGGTACAGCCACTTCTGCGATGAGCAGATTGAAGGTCCATTCGAGCGATTCCATCACCGCCACGAGATTCGCCCCGAGATCCGCCGCGGTGTCTGGGGAACACTGGTTACCGATACCATCGACTTTCGATTGCCCTTTGGCCCGCTCGGCAATTTGGGCAGCAGGTTCGTGCGCCACGATTTTGCCAAGTCCTTCGCGCACCGCAGGAGGCGCCTGCCAGAGGTCATGGCGACAGCTGTCCGTCTTGCCGACCAATGCCGCTAAGACGGAAACTCTCTGCTTTGGGGCTTCGCTACTTCTTACTTCACTTTTTCAGATTCAGAAGCCCGTCGCGATCTAGCACATTGCCGTCAACCACCAGCCCTGAAATCCGCCGCACGTTCCAGATATTCACCGCCGGATCGGCATCGAGGATAAGAATATCGGCGCGGCGCCCGGGAGCAATCTGACCCAGCTCATTCCATCCGAACTGCAGGGAATAATTATTGGTTGCCGCGGCAAGCGCCTCGCGTGCAGAGAGCCCCAGCCGCACCAGCATCTCAAGTTCCGTGTGCAGCGAAATCCCCGCCATGGTTCCCTCAGTCGACGAGCCCGAGGCGGCCAGGTAGTGGGGGTACGCCGCAAAAATAATCTGATTGATATGCCACAACCGCAACGCCGCCTGATCGGCCTTTTTACGCTGGCCCTCCACCAGGTAGCGCTGTGCAATCGCAGGCATACGGCGAGCCCATGTGGGAAGCGGATAAATGGTTTCGCCAGTCGCCCGGTCCGACGGCAGATACATGTGAGATGGATCAAGCAATTCTGCGGCTGGTTCCTCCCACAGGTTCCGGTGCCCCGGTAGTTCGAGGTAAAAGAGACTGAACGTAGGCATCAACGCTGCATGATGCGCGGCAATAAACTTGGAATAGGTTCCCCAGTGCACGCTCGTTGGCGGCAGACGCTGCGAGTAGTCGTAGGCAGTGCTGACGGACGGCCCCAGAGAGCTGTCGACCAGCGGGCGCTGCAGTTCCTCCGGAATCACCCCCAGTTCATACCGGCCCATGTGCAGCAGCACATCAACGCCGTCTTCAATACCAACGCTGTAAGGAGTGGAAACAAACTCCCCGTAAGTGACCAGGCCCATCTGGTGTGCGCGCGCCACAATCCACTGTGTATTGGCTGCTGTCAGGTCGTGGCCAAGAAAGAGCACGCGCGTCCCCAGCTTGGCCGTATCCGCAAGTTGACGCGCCGTGTCTTCGGGGCTTAACTCAGCGGGGTGCTGTCCTTCATACAATTTGGCTCCCCACTCGGGACGCCTCGCCAATAGGCTCCAATTGTCTGTGGTGCCGATGGAGTCTATCAAGTAGAGGTGTGGACTCGGCGACGCCGCAAAGTCGATCGGCCCATGCTGCTCGTCGCCGCGAACCACCACGGAAGTGACGCCCATGTAAAGATTGGCATTCGCCTGTCCCTGCGAGTTCATTCCGGCAAAGCCATCCACCAGCCCCGGCGTGAGGAACTTGCCCGTGCAGTCAATGACCCGTGCGCCTTTGGGAATGGTCACTGCCCCGCGAGGGCCTACATCGGTGATGCGGCCATCGCGCACAATCACGATGGCATCGGGCAGGTCCCGTGCCGAGCGGCCCCAGTTGGTGACGTCGACAACCGTGCCTCCCGCCAGAACCAGCGGCACAGAGATAGGTGTTTTAGGAAGGACCGGGGTTTGCGGCTGCGGCCAGGCTGGAGCGGCGCTCAGCGCCAGTCCAGTGATTCCAACAATGCCAGCGATTCCAACCGCGCCAGCCATCGAACCCAAGGCAATAGAAAGATGTCGCATAAGAAAACAGGTCTGCAAAGGATTGTCGCACAGCGATTTCAGGCGGATGTCAACGGCGAGGCGGGATGCACGCCAATCGCATGAATACTCACTGCTAGCATCACCAATTCCCCTCGCTCCCAAAAACCACTGTCATCAGGAGCGAAGCGCGATAATGCGTCAACGCACGACTCTCTATGGTTGTGGCAGCTTTGCCATGGTTGTGGCAGCTTTGCCGTCCCGATGAATATGTCCCCAAAGAGGATCCGCCGCGGCGCGACGGTAGGTCTTAATCCATGATTCTCGATTTCGGCCATGAATTCGGCTTCGCTGAAGCGATTCTCGGATGGATGATCGAGGAATCTGCGATAGATCCAACGTTCAAGTGCAGACCGCATCACTTCTTCAAAAAACAATGTGCCGCCCGGTTTCAGTACCCTCAGAATTTCTGCAATCCCTCTCTGCCAGTCCACGAGGTGGTGTAGCGCCCCGAAATCGAATACCGCGTCGAAGCTTCTATCCGCGAAGGGCAATCGTTCCGCATCCCCTTGCACCAGCGTGAAGCGTCCAGAGTACTTACTCTGAAGCCGCCTGCGCGCACGTTCGATCTGGAGTGGGTCCAGATCGATTCCGCAAACATGCGCCGCATCGAACTGCCGCAGGATCACCTCAATTCCTGCACCTCGTCCGCAGCCGATCTCAAGCACAGTGCCACCCCGCACCATTCCTCCCAGTCTGCGTAAGAGCGGCCCTTCGTAGAACGTCTGCACCGCTGTGCGTACCCGATTGTTGACCAGCAGTTGCTCCGCAAAATTGAGCTTCATCGCTCTGCCCTGCGAAGCACAAAGCACTCAACAAACGGGGTTACTGAGCTCTCCTGCGCGACGACTAGGCCGGCGTCCCGGATGGAGCGGAGCCAGTTTCGCCGGGAATGAAAATGGAGAAATCCGGGCCCGAAGGCAAGGAAGTTCTTCCAGTCCCGAAGGTGTTCCACCAGCACTACGCATCCCTCCTCTCGCAGCGCACGTGCGCTTTCACGGAACAAGTGCGTGCGATGCTCAGCGACACGTACTTCATGTGCGGCAAACAGAAGGAACACCGCGTCGCAGTCTTTTTCCGGCAGAGGCAAGGCATCGTACTTTCCTCGTCGGAACGGCACCGCGGAGGGGTGAATACGCCGCGCTCGCGCAATCGAAGGCTCGGTCATTTCTCCTGGGTCATAGATGTCCACGGCAGAGCCGTCCGTGCCCGGAAACAACTGTTGCAGCGCCGATGTGGATTCGTCCAACCCTGCGTGGATATTGGCCCAGCAATGCGGAGAAGCAGCTATTCGTCTAGGCAGCCATCGCCACCGTGTCACGCCCGCGTAGTCGTAGACATACCATGAGACTAGAAGAGAACTAAGCGTCCAAAACGCCACAACGGCCGCGCCGCATAGAACAATCGGTTCGAGCCATAGCGGCATCTTCTCCAAGGTGATTAGCAGACCCGCGCTCGCCAAAGCAACTGCGCTGAGAGCGTAGAACCGCACATTGAAGCGGACGATTTTGATCACACCTGCAAACTTGCTCTGAGCGCTGGTTTCCGTCATGACACAGGTTCCCGGACACCCGGTTTCCATGAATAGGGAATATTCTCAAGATAAAAAGCGTTGGCCAAGGTTGCTCCGGACGAACTAAACGCCCCGCGTTCGAGAAATGTATTGCGGTGCACCTTCACAGAGACCGGGCGCGGGTTCCAATCGCGGCGCACGCCCTCTACCCGGATCATCGAGTGTGTCTGTTGCTCGTAATCGAAGGTGAATGGGAGTGGTCCCGCGAATTTTCGCGCTTCGCGAAGATCAGGAAATGGAGAATCTGGCGGCGGTGATCCAGGCTCATTCGTGAGATCTGCCTCCACCTGGAGATCCGCGTCTCCCTGTGGCGTGTAAATTTCTACCCCGTAGGTGCTCTGCGTCCGCCGGACGCGGCATCGAGAAAGCTCATAGCCATAGTGGGTGAGCAGGTTGCCGAAGACGCGCATGGACCAACGATCTGTATCGCTGCGCAAGATTCGCAATCCGCGCAACGTCCGGCCCGTCGGGGTCCGATAGCGCGTGAAGATGCGGTATCCAGCCAGGAAGAAATTTAGCCCGAAGGTGGCCGGAAGGAACGCGGGGCGCAGAGTCCGTGTTTCCACCATTGCAATCGCCAGAAATCCGAAGCCGCGGTATGTATCCAACTCGAGACCGGGAGCCAGAAACGGCCTCAATACGTCTTCCGGAACGGCGTAAGCCAGCACCAGAGAAGCCTTCAAATAGGCTTTGATGGGCACTCCGTGACGTTTGAGCAGGTGTAACAATCCAGTGCCTCGCGCAGACAGTGACAGTATAAGCGGGGTGGAAGCCGGAACTAGATCGTTGGCAAGTGACGAGCTGAGAGGTTAGCAGTTGCCATCGGGCCAAAGCAGGTTCCCAGCCCGAATCCGCCCGGACTCCAACGTCGACCAACCTGCAGTCACCTTTAAGAGCAACATCTCGGCAAGCTACTTCCCAACCAAGAAGCCTGCTAACTCGCCACCAGCGTAGGTCGCATGCGCCGCACCAGCGACGGCATCACCTGTGCAAGCGCATCATCCACCGTCAGCCCATACTTTACCCGCAGATCGTCAATCTTCCCGTGCTCGATAAACTGATCCGGCCACCCGATCCGAACCACCGGCACAGCGCAGCCTATTTCTTCCAGAGCCTCAATCACAGCCGAGCCGAACCCGCCCATTTTCACGTGGTCTTCAAACGTGACGAAGGCAGCCACGCGCCCAGCATACTGTTCCAGCATTTCGCGATCGAGAGGCTTGACGAACCGTGGATTGATGACAGCGGCCGAGTACCCCTGCCGCTCAAGGCGCACACTCAGTTCCTTCGCCAGCGGCAGCATGGTCCCGAGGCCAAGAATGGCAACATCGCGCCCGTCCTGAATCACTTCAGCCTTGCCGACAGGAATCACCAGCGGCTCCGGCTTCCGCGCCACCCCGGCCACTAGTCCACGCGGATAGCGAATCGCGCTCGGCCCCGGCAGTTGCAACGAAGTGGCAAGCATGTCAGCCAGCTCGTCTTCATCCTTCGGAGCCATCAGCACAATCTCTGGAATGCCGCGCAGATAAGCAATATCAAACAGCCCGTGATGTGTAGGTCCGTCGTCCCCTGACAATCCCGCCCGGTCCATGCAGAAAACCACCGGCAGTTTCTGCAGGCAGACATCGTGCACAATCGGGTCGAATGCACGCTGCAGAAATGTCGAATAAATCGCGCAAACCGGACGATACCCCTGCGTAGCCATCCCTGCGGCAAAAACAACCGCATGCTCCTCGGCGATCCCTACGTCGAAGTACCGATTCGGATGGTGCGGCCGGAATAAGTCGAGTCCCGTGCCGTTGGGCATCGCCGCCGTGATCGCCACAACATGCGGATCATCGGTCGCAAGGTTCACCAGCGTATTGGCAAAAACCTCGGCGTAGGTAAGCTGTCCGGCAGGCTTGGTCTTTCCCGTCTCAGGATCGTACGGTCCAAGTCCGTGAAACTTCTTTTGCCCGTCAAGCGCCGGTTGAAACCCTCGCCCCTTTTGCGTTAGCACGTGGAGCAGCACCGGGTGGTCCGCGCTCTTAAGAAACTTGAATGTCTCAATCAGCAAAGGCAGATTGTGCCCGTCGATCGGCCCAAAGTACTGCAGCCCAAATTCTTCGAACAGCATGGAAGGCCACAGCATCCCCTTGGCAGCCTCTTCAGCGCGGCGCGCCACGGTCAGAGCCGTCTTGCCGCCAAAGCGCTCCAGTATGCGATGCGCCTGGTCGTGCAGATTCTTGTAGTGCTCGTTCGTCACCACGCGGTGAAAATAGCGTGCAATCGCGCCCACGTTGCGGTCGATCGACCACTCGTTGTCATTGAGCACAATAATTAGCCGCTTGGTCTG
>JBAWCO010000499.1:0-10651 GCA_049590315.1 Occallatibacter sp.
CAGTGGCTTTTTCCTCAAGGAAAAGCCACCCTTCAATGCACTCAAGAGGACCACACTAATTCCGAAAGTGCTCCAAGGACGGGTCGCGCATTTCGTCGAGAACTGACGGCTCGGGCAAGGTCCGACAAGACATGGTTTGGAATCGATTTCATTCGCTGCTTGCCTTGGTCTATCTTGCCGGGCTACTGCTGGTGGGAATACTGGCGGGGCGAAAGAAACGGGATTCTAACCAGTTCCTGAATGCCACTGCTGCTCTGCCGTTGTGGGTCTGTATCGTGGCCTGCATCGCAGCGAATTGCGGCTCCTTGGATGTCATCGCAATGATGGCACTCGGAGCGCAATATGGAATGTTGGCCTGCCACTTCTATTGGATCGGCTCGATTCCCGCATTGGTTGTGTTGGCGTTTTGGCTGCTGCCCGCCTATGCTCGGGGCCGCTATCCTACTGCGCTCGACTTTATCGGTCGGCACTACGGTCCTCGGACCCGTTCCATGGTGGCGCTGTGTATGGCGACAACCATGCTGCTGCTAGCCGGCGTTTGCTTGTGTGCCGTGGCGCAGGTTCTTGTCACCTTCCTGGGTTGGAATTTCTATCAGGGAGTTCTGATCACGGTGCCTGTTGTGTTGTTTTACACGTGGATCGGTGGGCTGCGCGCAACCATCTACACTGAATTGCTGCATTTTGCCCTGGTGCTCGCAGCCATCGTCCCGCTCGTCTTTCTCGTTGCCCGTGACTTCGGTGGCGTGGCTCACCTTCTATCCAGCATCCCGCCCAACCGTTTTCATACCTGGCAGAATCTGCCATCCTTTGCCCCGCATGCGATCATGGATCGCTTCGGCCTCATCTTCGGGTTGGGAGTGGTGCTCAGTTTCGGATTCTGGAGCACCGACTTCGTCCAGATGCAGCGGACGCTTGCTGTACGCCGGGCAAACGACGTCGCGTATGTACCGTTGAGCATGGCTACGGCCAAGCTGATCTTCGCATTCCTGGTCGTCGTCCCTGGAGTTGCGGCCCCACTGGTTCTCGGCGCGCAGCGCGGGAGCGATTGGAATGCAACGCTGCCCGCGATGATGCTGCACTATTACAATCCCTCGTGGGTGGCAATCGGAGTTATGGGGCTTTCTGCCAGCCTCATCTCTACCTTCGCCAACAACGTCGCCGGATTTAGTTCCGCATGGGTGCAAGGCATTTATCAGCTTTGGATTCGCCCCAGGGCAGTGGAAGAACATTACGTCTGGATGGGCCGGCTGACAAATGCGGCGGCGGTTGTGCTTTCTATTGGAGCCGCCATTTTGGCTCTCCGCCACGAGAGCCTGATGGAGTATGTCCAGATGATTCTCTCCACATTCAATGCGCCCCTCTTTGCGCTCGTGGCATTGGCCGCACTGCTCCCACGCACGGCGGCAAAAGGCGGACTGGGCGGCTTTTCACTCGGCCTGTTGAGCGCAATCCTGCACCAGGCACTTGTCTACGCGGCTGTCCTTCACTATGGAAGCCAGATGAGCGCGAATTTTTACGCCGCTAGTCTGGGTTTCTGCGTCGCGACCTCTTCCACCCTATTGATCGGCCTCATTCGCGGCCCCGATGAGCCTCTTGCAGGCTCGGAAGAAAATGCTCGACGGGTATCGATTCACTTCTCCTCGCCAACAGTGTTGTTGTCGGTCCTGGTTGTCGCAGCGTGCATATTTATCAACCTGCTTTTTTGGTAGCAGCACGCCCAGGCTTGCGGTCGGTCGTCAGGCGATTTCCCGCTGGTGCCGGACCCGTGGACTGACGGACAACAAGCCTGGTGTGAAGCGTGAACTTCTGCCCCGGTTGAGTTAAATCTCTCCCCGCCTCTTGCAAAGCTTTGAACAACATTCCGGCATATTCCTTGCGCGAAATACGCAGCGTGGTCAGCGGCGGAAAAACAATATCGCTCATTTCGATGTCGTCACATCCGGCAATCGAGATGTCCCCGGGAATGTTCAATCCCTTTTCATGCGCGGTTCTCAGAGCGCCAATAGCCGTCAGATCGTTTGCAGTCACCACAGCGGTAGGAATCTCCGGTTGGGCCAGTATATGCGCCATCGCTGCTGAACCGCCGTCAATCTTGTAGTTTCCCGACACCATCCATCCTTCTCTGGACGAGAGCCTCTGTTTCACCAGTGCATTCAGAAACGACTCGCGTCGAACACGCGATGTAACAAGGCCCTCGGTACCGCCAATGAATCCCACCTGTGTATGCCCCAATCCCTTCAAGTGGGCAACCATCTGCGCCATTCCGCCAGCGAAATCAACCACAATATCGCTTAGCCCGGGGCCGGTGCGGTAGTGGTCGGTGGTGACCACCGGAATCCGGTTCTGAATCAGCGATTCCAGAGAAGCGGCCTCCAACTCCGAGGTCAGCAGAGCGACACCATCCACCCGGCGCAGTAACATCCGGCGCACTGAACGCTGCATCCGCGTTGAGTGAAAGTCGGTATTGGCAACCAGCAATTCCTGTTCATTTTCAACCAGTAACTCTTCGAAAATCTTGACCAGTTCGGTGAAAAATGGATTGGTCAGATCGGGGATGATGATTCCGAAGATTTGGCTCTTGCCGCTCTTGAGATGAATCGCACTGTTGTTGGGAACGAAATTCAGATCCCGAATAATCTTTTTGATGCGAGTCGTAGTTTCTTCGGTAACTAGGCTGGAACCGTTGATGACGCGGGAAACCGTTGCGCTCGAAACTCCGGCCAGCTTCGCTATCGCCCGCATGCTTACGGACATGGTCCCCCCTTGGGATCTCATCCAGTACTTAAGGTCAATTCTTTTAGTGAATTGTACCCGAGAACATTCGACTCGTTCCTGCCTCCAACACCAGGGTAGGCTCGCAAGAAAATGATCTTGACAATCTTCGCTCGTCGGGCGTAGTGTGCCGTTCGAGGTTACTAATTCCCCATGATGTAACCGTATACATTCGGAATGCAAATGACCGACTTCCCCTCGGCCTTCTGCTGTCGTCAGGAGCCGTTTCCCCGCATTGCGTCCCAACCTCGCACTATGAACGGCACTATTTGGAGGCAAGTGATGATCAACAAACGTCATTGGATATTGACTGTATTGGCCTTTGGCATCTTGTTTGCTCCGGCAGCTTTTCTGCTCGGGCAAGCGGACCAAGGCGCGATTACAGGCGTGGTTCAGGATCCGTCAGGTGCCGTGATCGGCAACGCAAACGTCACGCTCACCAATGTGGATGAAGGTCAGGTACTGAAAACCAAAACCGACGGCGCTGGGGTCTACGGATTTTCTCCCGTCAAGATCGGCAACTACAGCGTGACTGCAAGCGCCCAAGGGTTCGGAACAACGACGCAGACCAACCTGCATCTGAATCTGCAGCAGAAACTTAACGTCGTGATCGCGCTCAAACCCGGCACCGCCACCGAAACCGTGACCGTGACTACCGAAGCCCCTCTCATGCAAACGCAGGAAAGCTCGGTGGGACAGACGATCGACGCACAAACCATCGACAGTGTGCCCCTGAACGGTCGCAACTGGGTGTTCATCGCTCAACTATCCGCAGGCGCAGTTCCTCCTGAAGGTTCCCGCGGTGCGGGCAAAGGCGATTTCAATGCCAACGGACAGCGCGCCGAACAAAACAACTTCATCCTCGATGGCGTGGATAACAACGTCAACGTGGTCGACTTCTACAACGGCGCAAGTTTCGTGGCTCAACCGCCGCCGGACGCACTGGCCGAGTTCAAAGTGCAAACCAGTGACTATTCAGCAGAGTTCGGGCACTCCGCCGGGGCAGTGGTCAACGCCAGCCTGAAATCGGGTACAAACAACATTCACGGCAGTGCCTGGGAGTACGTGCGCAATACAGCTTTCGATATTCATGACTGGGAGAACGAGCAGCTCCCCGTGGCTCCGTATCATGAGAATCAGTTTGGCGCGACTCTCGGCCTTCCGATCCTTCGCAACAAACTCTTCTTCTTTGGCGATGCGCAGGCCAATCGTGTCAACTTCAGCGAAACCTCAACCGAAACGGTGCCCACCGCGCTGGAGCGCACCGGGGACTTCTCGGAGATACTGAATGGGGCGTTGACCAAGGGTTCACCGGTGCAGCTCTTCGCGCAGAGCGCCACGGCGCCGCCTACGCCGATCGCTGGCAACAAATTGAACAACGCACCCGGCCTGACGATTAACCCGACCGCGCTTAAGATGCTCAACCTTTACCCGCTGCCCAACACCAACAACGGGCTACTCTACAACAACTATGTGGTGAACCGGCCAGCGCTCGACAACACTTTCCAGTGGGACACGCGACTGGACTGGACCATTGGGAGCAAGGATACGGCCTATTCCCGCTACAGCTACTGGAATGAGATGGGTTTCTACACTCCACCGCTTGGCCCCATTCTTGACGGCGGCGGATTTGGCGATGATGGCACCCAGAAGGACCTGGGCCAGAACTTCATGCTCTCGGAAACGCACGTCTTCACCCAGACCCTCACCAACGAGGCGCGCATCGGTTACAACTACATGCACACCGGCTTCGAGCATCCCAATGCTGCCAACCTCGGTTTCGCAGAATCGGTGGGCTTCGGCGGCATTCCTACTGCGCCATTGAATGGAGGCTTGCCGTGGATCTCATTCAATTCAGGCCCCAGCACGATCGCTGGGATTTCTAACTTTGGCAGCCCGGAGTGGTCGACCACCTCGGAACATGAGAACGTCTATCAGATAATCGACAACGTAACCAAGATTGCCGGGAACCACACGGTGAAGGCCGGCGTCAGCTTCCAGAGCATTCGATTCTCCACCCTGCAGCCGCAGCAATCGCGCGGCAGCTATAACTACACCGGCGAATATACCAGCAATTTGAACAAGTCGAACACGGGCTATAATGTGGCCGATTTCCTGCTCAACGATCAAAACACCGCTGGACTCTCCAACGAAACCACCAACGGCGATGCGCGGTGGAACAACGCAGTGTATGCGCAGGATGACTGGCGCGTCACCACCAAACTGACCGTCAATCTCGGATTGCGCTGGGAGTATTTCCAACCCTACCAGGACGTAGGTGGCTACCAAGCCTCTTACAACATGACTGGCCCGGCTTCACTCGATACCACGACTGGCATCGGTAGTGGCTCCGCCCAGTACCAGATTCCCAACGGCGGCAAGAGCTATGCGCAAGCCATCTTCAAACAAACCGCTGCGAATTGTCTCCCCACCACCCCTAAGTGCACCTTCCAGGAAGTCGCTTTTGATGACCACCTCACAATTGTCTACACCGACGATCCCTCCATTGTGAAAGCACAGCACACCAACTTCGCGCCACGCATCGGCATTGCCTACTCGCCGGATGCCAAAACTTCCGTCCGCATGGGCTACGGCATTTTCTACGGCGGCTTGGAGAGCACGGGTTACTACCCCAACCTCGGCGAGAATTACCCCTTCCAGTACGCGGCAAATTTCCCGGTGCTCGGCAACTGCAACACGTTTAACTGCCCCACCGACGGCATCAGCGTTGACACCGGTTTTGCGTCCATCGTGACCAAGGGATTTGCCAGCGATGTGAACGATCTCCAACTGCGGGGCTCCGACCCGACGGCCACCACCCCATATACGGAGGACTACAATCTCTCCATCGAGCGGGGTATTACCAACGACCTGGTTGCCACCGTCAGCTACGTCGGCAACTCCTCTCATCACTTGCAGGTCTTCCCCGATCCGAATAACCCCTTAGCTCTGCAGAATCCCAGCAACAGCACGCAAAATTCGCGGCCACTGCCGGACTTCGGCGGATCGCAGTACACCGCCTACGTGGGGTCCAGCAACTACAACGGGCTGCAGACCAAGCTGGAGAAACGGCTTTCCAAGGGATACAGCCTCTTGGCCACCTACACCTGGTCGCACACGTTAGACGACGCACCGACGCCATTAGGTACGACTGGCGATATGGGATACAGGCAGAGCAACTTGGTTCCGATCAAGATGGACTACTCCAACACCGGGTTCGACACACGACAGCGATTCACTTTCAACGCGTTCTATGACCTGCCGTTTGGATCGGGCAGGCAGTTTCTGAACCATGGTGGAGTGGTCAATGGCGTTCTTGGAGGATGGTCAGCCAACGCAACCTTCGTTGCTCAAACAGGTAACCCATTTTCCGTTACGCCAACAGGAATGACACCCGCCAGCGGCAACAGCAACGTCGGTGCTATGAAGATCGCCGATCCTTTTGCCACTGGCGGAACCTTCCAGTCGCCCAACCCAGTGCTTTCGGACCCCGCGAAGGGAGGCGTCATCTGTGCTACGAAGACGCGCACCCGCGCTAGTTGGTTCAACCCTTGTTCGTTCGAAAATCCGTGGAACCCCAACGACTGGACGAATGAGCCCAGCCACTACATCCCAACCGGACCTTCCGATCCGCACTTGGGCGCGGCCTCGCAACCGGTCTACGTAACCAGCCTGACCTCTGCTCTCGGCTATCTGGGCGGCAAACGCGACACCGTTCTCGGGCCCGGATATGAGCGTGTCAACATGTCAGTGTTTAAGGACTTCAAGGTGTATCGCGAGCAGACCTTGCAGTTCCGCACCGACGTCTTCAACCTGCTCAACACGCCTTCGCTAGCCGATCCGAGCAACAACGGCAGCAAGCCAAACATCTCTGACAGCGGTGCGGCAATTACCGGCCCGAAATCTCTACAGCATCTGGCTCCGGATTCGCGCTTCTTCCAATTGTCGATGAAGTATTCGTTCTGAATCGGCATCTCAGTCGGCGACTGAACGCATGGAACAAGGAGATCCGTTTCGGCGGATCTCCTTCTTCTTTTAGCCCGACTTTCGCAGGTAAGAATCCAGTTTTCGAGCTACGACAATCGTTCGCTCCTTTACTATGGTTCTGCAAGTTCGTACTGGGGTTGCGTGTGACGAAGATGCAATGGAAGACTGGATGGCGATGCTGCGGCTGCCTATTGCTTGCCACCGCGCTGCACGGCCAATCCTCTTCCGCGCGCAACACCAGCGAACAGCATCTCGCCGCTGATGAGCACAGAGCGACACAGGAGATGGAGCGACAATTTCAAGACGCAATGGCCGCGCAGGACAAAGGCGATCTGGAGCACGCGAAGTCGCTTTTGCTGGACTTGCATTCCCGGCATCCAGGAGTTTTTGCTGTCGATGAATCGCTCGGGTTGCTATATGTGGCTCGCGAGGAGTATGCGGCAGCCCTCCCTCTGTTAAAGGACGCGGTGCGCGAGGATCCGGCCTCAGATGTAGCGCTCGCCAATCTGGGCGCCGCTCAGTTCAAGCTCCACCACAATGCGGAAGCCCTTGAAGAATTCCAGCGCGCCGCTGTGCTCAATCCGAATAACTCCGCGACCCAAGAGGCGCTCGGTCGGCTGTGGATGGAGGCGCACGAACCGGAAAAAGCAGCCACGGCCTTTGCAGCGGCGCTTGTACAGGATCCGGCGAATCGAGATCTGACGATCGACCGTGCCCAGGCACTCAAAGACGCCGGACATCCGCGGCAGGCCGCCGAAGTTTTGGTCAGCCTTCCTGGAGTCGACCAATCCGCACCGGCACAGTCGCTGTTGGCAGACGCCGATGAAGCGTTAGGCAACTATCGTGAAGCGGGAGAGCATTACGAACGTGCTGTCCAACTCGACCCCAGTGAGCCAAATATCTGGATGATGGGGATTGAGTTTCTGCGTCATTGGACGTTTGAGGCCGCTATCAAAGAGTTCGCGGCAGGCGAAGATAGGTTCCCTCTCAGCACTCGAATGCGCGTTGGACTCGGTGCAGCATATTTCGGCAACGGCAACTACACCAAGGCCATCCCCATCTTCGCTGATTTGCTCGATGCCAATCCCGACAACAGTCTTGACGCTGAGTTATTGGGGTTGTCGTGCGACGCGGCAATCCAGGGAGAAAAGCCGCGGTGCGGTTCTCTGCTCAAATACGCGCAGTCGCATCCGGGCGACGCCAAAGTATCGGTTTATACGGCATCGACACTCATCGGTGGACAACTCACTGAAGAGAACATGCGCATGGCCCGCCAGCTTCTTGATCACGCCATCGCAGTTGATCCCAGGCTGGCTGACGCGCAATACGAGATGGGAGTGTTGAAGCAGGATCAGATGGATTGGGCAGGAAGCATCTCCAATCTTGAGCAGGCGGTAAAGCTGAAGCCGGACTTTGCCCGCGCCCACTATCGGTTGGCCTTGGCCTGCCTGCGTTCCGGCCGCAAGCAGGAGGGCGAAGAGGAGATGGAGCTTCAGAAGCGCTACTCGCAGCAGCAACAGAATGACCTGGACCAGCGTTTACGTCAGATCACAACGTTTCTGGTCGACGCGCAGAATTGAAGTGGAGGGAGTATGAGTGTTCATCGAGGGAGCCTCCCCAGATCGGCCGCAGTTGAGACGACAGGAACGGTGGCTGTGAACGCTCGAGTGTCTCCCGAAAAAACTGCCGACCGCAAGGTCTCGCGAGCTCCAAAGCTTCCCGCAGCCGCGGGAGACCCGCGGGACCGGGCCTTCATTGGCACCTCGGGTTGGGCCTATTCGAGCTGGAAGCCGGGATTCTATCCCAAAGCGCTTCCTCAAAAGAAGTTCCTGGAATACTATGCAACTCAGTTGAACTCGGTCGAAGTGAACTATACCTTCCAGCATCTGCCGACCGAGAACATGCTTACCGGCTGGCTGGCCGCGAGCGGCGCCAGGTTTTGCTTCTCGTTCAAGGCGCCGCAACGAATCACGCACTTCCTTCGCCTCAAGGACTGCTCAGAAGCAATAGCCGCCTTGTCGCGTGCCCTGGCTCCGGTCGTTGCTGCTGGACGGATGGGCGTGGTGCTCTTCCAGCTTCCGCCCAACTTCAAGGCTGACCTACCCCGCCTTGAATCCTTCCTTATGGATGCAAAGACGTGCGGACTGCGAATGGCTTTCGAATTCCGGCACAGCACATGGTTTTCCGATGAAGTATATGACTCACTGCGGCGTCATTCTGTCGCGCTCTGCGTTGCCGAGAGCGAAGAACTCGAAACGCCGGATGTCGTGACCGCTCCGTTTACGTGCTACCGGTTCCGTAAGAGTGGATACACTCGAGCGCAGCTCCAGGCGATTGAGAACCTCCTGCGCCGAAGGTCTGCAGAGGGCGAGGTTTTCGCTTATTTCAAGCACGAGGAGCAGCCAACCGGCGCCATCTGCGCGGTCGATACACTCCGAAGACTCCAGCACCAGTAACCGCCGCTATCGCCTTCCTGCGAGAAGAGGACAGCAGCGGTTTCATTTAGCTACCGACGGCGACTTCATCTTTGGCGGCAGCCTTGTTGGTTTCCACTTCCCGCTCGTTCAAATGGTCGTACCAGGTGAACTTCAGAATAGCGGAGGTCACCAGAATCACCGTCAGAGCGATAGCTACGCGATAGAACTCCTGAATCACGATATACAGGGGCAGTGCGACCAGGGCCACTTGCCAGACAATACCGACGGCGATATTGAACATGTCGCGCAGGAAGTCCTTGTTCGGCTTGAAGCTCGGGTCCTCGGCGAGCACCTTCTTGAGAACCGGTCCCCAGAAGCCCCACGGACGAACGCGGCGGTAGAAGTCTTTGAGCACCGCTTCATCTTCCGGCTTGGTGAGGAAAGTGCCGAGCAGACAGCCGAGCAGCGAGATTCCCACCACCACTGGGAAAACAATCACGACTTCTTTGTTGATGGAATAGGTAGCCAGCAAATGCTGCACGAGCGGCACTTGTGTAATAACCGCCGGCAACCCGAGCGCTGCGGCTATGCCCGTCACCATGCCCCAGAAGTATCCCCATCCATTGAAGCGCCACCAATACCACTTCAGCACGTTGGAAGCTGTGTAGCCGCCCCAAAGTCCTGAGACAATCCAAACCACAACCTCATTGACTGAGGTAACGTTCCACCCGAGAACTACGCCGATCACGATCACTGAAAACGATGCCAGATAGCTTAGCCGCACATAGGTCTTGGGCGACGCGTTGGAATTGATGAAGCGCTTGTAAATGTCATTGACGAAATACGGAGGCGCCGCATTGACTGTCGCCGCAAAATTCGACATGAAGGCAGCCAGCAGGCCGGCAATCAGGAATCCCAGCAGGCCGACGGGAACAAACCGTCCAAGCGCATAGGGCAACACCAGTTCGAAGTCCATGTTGGTTCCCATGGCGCGCAGGTTTGGGCCAAAGAAGGCCGCAGCCAACACCGTGAGTCCGATGACAAGGAAGTAGCGCGGAGGAGTAAGCACGATGTTAACCCATGCAGACATCATCGAGGCTTCGCGCGGGTCCTTCGCAGAGAGAACGCGCTGCATATCGTAGTTGGGCGCGGGACCAGCAGCGGAGATGGGGATGCCCTTGAACAGCAGCATGACGACGAAAAAGCCGAACAGCCCGTAGCCGTCCTGGGCCACTTTTGCGTTGGCTGCCGGGAGCAATGTGGACCAATCCAGATTCAGATTCCAGCCAAAGAAGATGTTGTCCCACCCCGCAGGCACCACGCGATGCAGCATCTCCGGCGCTACTTTACGCATCGCAATGATCCCGACGGCAAACGAGGCAATCGAGAGGATGAAAAACTGTACGACTTCTGTGATCACGACGCTGATCATGCCGCCCTTGATCACGTAGATGGCAGTGATTCCGATCAAAATC
>JBAWCO010000500.1:0-20659 GCA_049590315.1 Occallatibacter sp.
GCGTGGAGTACGCCTGTATGTTCGCGGTCCTCGGCGTCCGCGTCACGCTGATTGAGAAACGCGATCGACTGCTGGAGTTCGCAGACCGCGAGATTATTGAGGCCCTGAGCTACCACTTGCGCGACAGCCGTGTGACTATGCGCCTGGGCGAAGAAGTGGAAAGCGTGGAAGAGCTGCCGGACGCAACCGTAGTGGCCAATCTGCAAAGCAAGAAGAAGGTCTCCGGCGACGCGCTGCTCTACGCCATTGGACGCCAAGGGGCGGTGGACGACCTGAACCTGGTTGCCGCCGGACTGGAAGCAGACAACCGCGGGCGCATTCCTGTGGACGAGCACTATCAGACTAAAGTCGAGCACATTTTTGCTGTGGGAGATGTGGTTGGCTTCCCCTCGCTTGCGTCGGTGTCAATGGAACAGGGCCGCGTGGCAGCGGCGCGCGCCTTCGACGACAAGACCACTTCTTCCAACCCGAGTTTTTATCCCTATGGAATTTACACGATCCCCGAGATCAGCTTCATCGGCAAGACGGAGGAGCAGTTGACCGACGAGGATGTTCCATACGAAGTGGGCATGGCCTATTACCGCGAAGTTGCGCGCGGCCAGATTCGCGGCGACACTACGGGACGGCTGAAGCTGATCTTCCACCGCGACACGCGCAAGGTTCTGGGCGTGCACATTATTGGCGAGGGCGCAGCGGAACTGGTGCACATTGGCCAGGCTGTCATGGTGCTGGGCGGCACGGTGGACTACTTCATTGACACGGTCTTCAACTACCCCACACTGGCGGAGTGCTACAAAGTGGCTGCATTTAACGGAATTGGCCGCTTGAACCGCTACCAGGCTGGGTGATCTTGATTCGAGTGGTGGTTGGGGGATGGTTCCCTGACGAATTGAAATGGATCGCGTCGACGGGGTTTGAGCCACTGCGATATGCTTTCCGGGGAATTGAGATGCGATGAGCAATTCAACGACAAGAGGGTAACCCGGCTGTGTTGATTTCGACGCCGGCCGCAACGAGAGAGACGCAAGCTAAGAGCTAGCCCGGAGGGCTTCAATGACCACCGCCATCGGCGTCGTAATTACCGAACACATCGTAGCCGGAAGGCTTGAGGATCAGCGGCTGACCGGCAGCCCGCTTCGCTATCCCGAGGACTCAACGGAACTGGACGCGCTGATTGCGCTGCCTGGTGGAGAACTGGTTGAGCTAATGGCCACGTTGATTGCCACACTGGCCGCCAATGGCCAGGGACCGGTGGACGCAGTCGGCATCGCCGTTCCGGGGATCGTCCGCTACAACATTGTAGAGGACGCTCCAAATCTGACACAGATCAAGGGGATGCGGCTGGGCGAGGAACTTGGCAGGGCTCTGGCCGCCAAAGGCATCAACGCGCCCGTGCACATTGCCAACGATGCGGATGCCATCGCCGCTGGTGTGGCCGCAACACGCGGCCAACTGAACAAGCTCACGCGCGTCTGGACGATCGGTAATGGCATTGGTTACGGGCGCTGGCCGTATGTCGAGGGTGTATGGGAGGGCGGGCATGTCACGGTCACACTCGATCCCAAGGAGCGATTCTGCGGCTGCGGCGGTATCGGCCATCTTGAAGGGATTATGGGCTATCGCGCGATGCGCATGCGCTTCCTGGATCTTGAGCCCGAAGAAGTGTTCGCCCACGCCAAAGAGGGAGATCAACGCTGCCGCGAATTCGTCGATCTGTGGCATCGCGCGTTGGCGGCCGCGACAGCCTCTTTCATCCACCTGGCCGGTCCGGGGCGTTTCTACTTCACCGGACACAACGCGCACTTCCTTGAGATTCCGGTGCTGCGCGCCCATCTGGAATCGATGGTCAAGATGAGTTCGCTGCAGAGCTTCTCACTGGAGATTCTGGAACCGGACGACGCAACAGCGCTGCTGGGTGCAGGAGTTTCCGCGGTCCGGGCGCTGGCATCCTGAAGGCTGAGCCGCCGGAGTTGGCGGATCGTCTCCATGGCGAGAGCCGCCCAATTTGAGTGGGATGCGCGGGGGCGGGACATCCCTCGACACAGGGTTTTCGTCTTTGCTTGAAACAAGCAATTCCCATTCCGTGCGATCTATTAACACAATTGGGTCGCGGTCAAGTCTCTGAAGAGCCAACACTTGTAGCCCAGAGCTAGGCCTGGAGAACAGAGCCTGCAATCGGCGCTGCGTGGCTTGGCGCCTGACATCCTGCCTGGCTGACATTTCGACGGCTCTCAAAAAATCAATCTCCGCCAAACTCGCTGTCGAAGTCGTATGATTGGCGGCAAGAAAAACCAGCATCTTTTTGTCACGAGAAAAACTATGAGACGGCTTTTTGTTTTCGTAACAGGGGCCATGGCCCTCTGTCTGGGCCTGGCAAGTTTGACCGGCTGCGGCGGCGCCTCGGGCCAATCGCAAACCCCTCCACCTGCCGCTATTTCCAGCTTCACCGCTAATCCAACAACGATCACGGCAGGACAAAGCGCGGCGTTGACGGGAGTTTTCGCGAATGGGACGGGCGTCATCACTCCCGGCAATATTGCAGCTACCAGCGGTGTGGCCGATACCGTGACTCCCACCGCGACCACCACCTATACGCTGACAGTGACCCCATCCAGTGGGACAGCAGTCACTGCGACTGTCACCGTCACCGTGAATCCGGCACCGACAATCACGAGTTTTGTAGCCAATCCAACAATCATCACCGCGGGGCAAAGTGCGACGCTGACCGGTGTGTTTGTGAATGGCGCCGGGGTCATCACTCCGGGCAATATCACCGCCACCAGCGGAACTGCTGTGACTGTCAGTCCAACGGCGACCACCACCTATACCCTGACCGTCACCCCGACCAGCGGCACAGCGGTCACGGCGACAGCCACCGTTAATATTGCAAGCACGGTATCAGTGAACCCGGCCAACCCAGGCATACCGGTTACCGATCAGCTTTTGGGAATGAACCTGCCCTCCTGGTACGACGTAGTGGGCAATGCGACGGCTGTCAATGGGGCATTCACGCAGGCGGGGATCAAAGCGATTCGCTGGCCGGGTGGATCGTGGTCTGACGAATACCACTGGCAGACGCCGAACACCTCGTCCAATCCCAGTTTACCTTACATGTGCGCGAACAACTCCGCCGGGGTTCCAAACGGAAGCACCGGCTGGGGTGGGTACAACACCTTTGCACAGTTCGTCACCAGCATCGTGCAGGGCGGAAATTACGACCTCGCTCTCACCGCGGACTATGGCACAAACACCGCCTGCAGCGGTCCAGGCAATCCCAACGAGGGCGCGGCGTGGGCAGCAGCAGCCGTCGCCGACGGCATTCACGTCAGCCACATGACGGTGGGCAACGAGGAGTACGGGGACTGGGAGGTGGACCTTCATTCCAGCCAGCACAACGGCACAACTTACGCCAACACGGTGATCGGAAGCAATGGCTACTATTCGCTGATCAAGGCCGCTTCTCCGACCACGCTGGTCGGCGTGGACGTGGAACCCAACTACGCGCCATGGGATCAGGATGTGATGTCCGGGGCGAAGGGCTCTTACGACTTTGTGGAATACCACTATTACCCAGAGACGCCGGGAGCGGAAAACGATACGGTGCTGGTGCAGCAGGACGCGCAGAAATTGACCACCGAGATCAACACCGTCAAGTCGGAGCTTGCGAAGTGGGGAACTCCAAATACGCCGATTTACGTGGGTGAAATCGGAGGGCCGTACAGTAACCCCGGGAAGCAGAGTTGGTCGATTACCCAGGGCTTGTATGCCGGTCAGGTGCTGGGCGAAATGATGAACGCTGGAGTCTCCCGCCTGACCTGGTGGATTGGATTCGGCAACTGCAATGGCGATGAAGGAAACGACAGCTCCTCACTCTATGGCTGGCAGAACTTCGGTGCATACAACGTCTTTGCCGATGGGGCCGGCGATGTGGGACCTGACAATTCGCCTTGTAACTATGGCGGCCCGATAGGGACCATGTCTCCCACGGCGCGCGCGTTTCAACTCTTCAGCAACGTGGCAGTCACCGGCCAATCGGTGTTGACCGCGACCGTAGGCGGAGATACGACCGACGTTCGCGCGTATGCGGCAACCAACCCCGGTGGCACTGCCCTGGTGCTGTTCAACCTGAATGAAACCACCTCGAAGCCGGTTGTGGTTACGCTTACGGGTAAGACTTCGTCTGCAAGCGTGAACGTCACCACCTACGACAAGTCTCTCTATGACCAGTCGCAGAACAATGTCTGGGCTCCTCCCACAAACGCCAGCATGGGAGCGCAGAACCTGCCGCTGACACTGACTCTTACTCCGTGGAGCATGAATGTGGTCATCATCAAGTAGACGCGCGAGAGGCTCACGACACGTTGTACCGTTACCACAGGCTGCCCCGGTTTCTGCACACCGCGGGCGGCCTGTTCTTTTGGGTCTTCGAATTTTTCCCCTTGACAGCTTAGGAGAGTCGATGTAGCCTCCTAATCAACTTAGGGGACTCTAGTGACCGACCAGGCCCAGCTTCTTCCCGGCACTCTCGATCTGCTCATTCTCAGGGCCGTCTCGCTCGGCCCATTGCATGGCTACGGCATTCTGCTGCGCATCGGGCAAATCTCAGACAACGCGCTGCTGATTGAACAGGGCGCGCTCTATCCGGGGCTCTTTCGCCTGGTCCGCCAAGGATTGCTCAAAGCCAGTTGGGGCACATCGGAGAACAATCGCCGCGCCAAGTTTTACGAACTGACTGCCGCCGGCCGCAAGCGTCTGCGGGAAGAAACCGCAAGCTGGAATCGGCTGGCCGGCGCTATTGCCGCCGCGCTCGGTCCGCAACCGGAGGAAGCATGAGACTGTTCGATTCGCTTCGCTATCACATCGCCGCTCTCTTCCAGCGTTCTCAGGTCAGCGCTGAAATGGACGAGGAACTTCTCTCGCATATCGAGCATCGCGCCGATGACCTGGAACGCTCCGGCATGGATCGCGGTGCGGCGGAGCGCCGCGCACGTATCGAATTTGGTGGACGGGAAAAGTACAAGGAAGAGATTCACGCGTCGCTTGGCGCCAACCTCGTTTCGACTGGCTTCGAAGACCTTCGCTATGCTCTGCGTGTTCTGCGCAAGTCACCCGGCTTCACCATCGCTGCCGTTTTAACGCTTGCGTTGGCGATTGGCGCAAACGCGGTAGTCTTTGCTGTATTGAACGCGATGATCCTGCGCCCTCTGAATGTGCCGGAACCGCAGAGCCTGTACACCGTCGAACACGGCGCGGATAAATCTGAGGATTTTTCCTATCCTGAATTTCTCGATCTGCGTGCTCGCAACCGCAGCTTTGACGATCTGGCCGCATATGTCCTCGCCCCGGTTGGGCTCGATACAGGCAGCAATCCCTCCCAGGCCTGGGGATATGAGGTGACCGGGAACTACTTCGACGCGATGAAGGTCAGGCCGTTTCTCGGCCGCTTCTTCCATGACGCCGATGAGCATGGCCCCAACAGCGCTCCGTATCTTGTGATCAGTCACGCATACTGGCACAGCCACTTTCAAGATGATCGCGGCGTAGTGGGCCGCGTCGTCCAGGTGAACAAGCACCCCTTCACCATCCTCGGTGTAGCGCCGCCTGAGTTCCGGGGAACGCTGCTGTTTTTCGCGCCTGACCTGTGGGTGCCGATGGTCGACCAGGAACAGGTACAGGGCTTCAAAGCATTGACCGAGCGCGGCGCCCGGGATTTGTACATGATCCTCGGCCATGTGAAAGCGGGAGTCACGCCGGCGCAGGCTATTGGCGATCTCAACTCAGTTGGCGCCTGGCTCGAAAAGTCCTATCCGAAAGACGAAGCCTATATGACCTTCTCGCTGGCGCGTCCGAGCCTAGCAGGCGACATGCTCGGTCCTCCGGTTCGAGGATTCATCACAGGAATGATGCTGCTGGCCGGACTGATTCTGCTGGCCGCCTGCGCCAATCTGGGCAGCCTGTTTGCCGCGCGCGCCGCCGACCGCTCCCGCGAAGTCGCTCTGCGTCTCGCGCTTGGATCGAGCCGCAAGCGCATTCTGCGGGGAGTATTTACTGAGGCCTTGTTGATTTCACTCGTCGGGGGCGCGCTCGGTCTGGCGGGCAGCATTCCGCTCCTGCGCGCATTGAGTTCGTGGCAGCCAATTCCGGAATATCCGCTCAGCGTACCCGTCAACCCCGACACAAATGTCTATCTGGTTGCTCTGTTTTTGGCATTGGCCAGCGGCTTCTTCTTTGGCGCTGTCCCGGTGAGGCAGATACTCCGCACCAATCCCTACGAGGTAGTCAAGGCAGGCTCACTCGGCATCATCGCGGGCAATTCCGGGCGTCGAGTCACTCTCCGGGATGTACTCCTTGTTCTGCAGATTGCCATCTGCGCGGTGCTGGTGACCTCTTCGCTGGTCGCCGTGCGCGGCCTGGTGCAATCGATGCACAGCAATTTTGGTTTCGAACCGCAAAACGTAATGCTGGTAGACACCAACCTCAGCATGGCTGGCTATAGCGGCGATCGCGTGCCCGCCATGGAAGGGCGCATGATCGAGGCGCTGCAGGCGATTCCCGGAGTGCAGTCTGTGGGCATCGTGAGTCAAGCACCCCTCGGAGGAGGCGGTTCGTCCGAGGACGTCTTCGCGGATCAAACGACAGATTTAAAGCCGGCGAATGTTGCCGCTCCCAACGTGGCGTTGTTCCGGATATCGCCCGATTATTTCCAGGCGGCCCGCACTTCCTTGTTTGCCGGAAGGGCTTTCTCATGGAGTGACAATAAAGACGCTCCGCGCGTCGCCGTGGTCAACCGACTCTTTGCGCGCAAACTCTTCGGCTCCGAGGCCAACGCGGTGGGCAGAATCTTCAAATTGGAAGATGGAACACGCACGCAGGTGGTGGGCATTGTCGAAGACGGAAAGTATTACCAGCTCACCGAGCCCCAACGCCCCGCCATGTTTCTTCCGCTGTTCCAGTCAACCACCAGCTTGGCTTGCCTAGTGGTGCGCTCCAACCGAGACCCTCAGCAACTGGCGTCAGCGCTAAGGAACAGGCTGCGCAATCTCGACTCCAGCCTGCCTCTGAATATCCAGACGTGGACCGAGGGATTGGACATCGCGCTGTTCCCTTCGCATGTGGCGACCGTATCGCTTGGTGTGCTTGGCGCAATGGGCGCAATGCTTTCGATTACCGGCATCTTTGGAATGGCGGCGTTCTCGGTGAGCAAGCGGCTCCGCGAACTGGGAATCCGCATCGCACTGGGCGCGCAGTGGAAAGAGGTACTACGCGCGGCGTTGGGGCGGCCACTTAAGTTGCTGGCTATCGGTTCTGCCGCCGGGTTGATCCTCGGGATTCTGGCAGGCCGCGTCCTCGGCTTCCTCGTCTATCAGGCCAATCCCAGGGATCCGCTCGTCCTGACGGGTGTTGTTCTGGCAATGGCGTTATTGGGGCTTGTTGCTACATGGATTCCGGCGCAACGCGCACTCTCAGTCAATCCGTTGATCCTGCTGCGCGAGGAGTGAATCTCCGTTAGCCGACCTCTAGCATCTGCGCTGATAGGTTCGCGATAAACGGTCGTGCCAGCTCAAGTGGTCCTCGTCAAAGATGGCCCACGCCAAGCCCAAACCCACCGGCAACACGGAAACAAGCAGTGCCCATAGCCGGCTACGCATTTGTGCACGAGTCGGCATCTCGTCGTCGAAGGTGCAGAGCGAGATGCGCGCATATTTCATGCCCGGTGTGCCCTTGGCCAGCGCGAAAAACAGCGCCTGATATAACATGCCGACTGCAGCCAGCAACAATGCTGACTCGACTTCCAGCGCTTTGACCGAGGGCAACGCCTTCACATGTCCTGCGACCATGGCGGCAACCACCAGAGATGCACCCAGGATCAGCGCTCCATCCACAACGGCTGCCATGGCGCGTAGTGCGAAGGGGGCAAGGTGCAATTCCGAGGCCGACGTAGCCGCGGCGGCGTCCGCCATCGGTTCCACCAACGGCTCGGCGTCGAGCTCAATTCCAGACCACTCGGGGCCCGGCCACGCGGAGGGCCACGCTGGCGATACTGCTTCGCTTACGGCGGCGGGCGGCTCCGGTTCAGTGGAGATGCTGGCGGGGTCCACCTCAAATATGCTCAACTGCCCCACCGGTGGACCCAGCGCCTGTCGACCTTCAGCCCGGCGAGGGCGCATCTTGCGCGTCGCTACCAGCTCACGCGGAAACTCGATCAGATTCGCGTGGGTGGGCGGCGCAGGTTCCACTACTTGAACGCTGACGACGTCCGCTACCTCGTGGGACCGGACGAATGCGCCCGGCTCCAACCAATCCTCTTCGGGGGCTTCGAGTTTGCTTGGCCCCCGCGAAGCCCGCGTTTCCGCCAATTCCGTTGAACGCAGAGGCAAGTCTTCGTTCCAGCGGATTCCGTACGGTTGATTTTCCAGCGAGTCGACTTCCCGATGCTGCTGCTGAAACTGTTCAAGAGCCTGGCTCGCAACAGGTGCGGGCGATTCAGTCGGCGCCTCCCATGCGAGTTCGAGTCCCTGATTCGACGCCCCCCGATGAGGAGACTCGGTCTCCCACAGTTGCTCGTCAGAAGCTGCCTCTAGGGTGGCCAACACCGACTCAGCTACGGCCTGGGCCTCCAGCGCTGCCCTGGATGCAGCCTCGGCCGCGCGCACCGCACTGCGAGCCTCCTCGGCGAGCATCTCGCTATAGCTGGGAGCCTTTGCATAGCGCGCTGCCACGCGAGCCGCTGCCTGTGCGGCCCGGCTTGCAGTGTTGCCCGCCGCGGTCTGACCGGGCATATGGGCTTGCGGGCCTGCCTGCGATAGATTCCTGAGATTTTTATGCGCGGCGATGCGCCGATTTACTTCCTGCTTCCACGAGGGTGCGAGGTTGGCTTGGCCTGGGGATGTGCTCAAAGCTCCTATGGTCCCTTCTGATGCGGCTCTTGCGGTGCGTTGGCAGACTCCGCTGTCTTTGCGCCCGCATATGAACACATCGTAAACGGAACGCAGCGAACATCGCGCTCAAAAAGGGGACAGGGGTATCGCGAGAATACACAGTTGCTGCTCAAAACGTCCGTGGAGCGCCATGCAATTCTCCGGCCCGAATTCTCCGATGCTGCCCACGTCGCTCGCTGTGCGTCCCATCGAAGGGCGTCCGCTTTTGCTATCCTGACCCTTGGTCCCTGGATGCGTTTTCGTTACATGATGTTGATCGCGTTTTTGGCTCTCTCTAACCTGCACCTTCGCGGGCAGACGCCAACCGACGCGCAATCCGCACCGCAGCCTCTTCCTGACGATCCCAGTCAGGAGATCCTGCCCATCGCTCAACCTGAGCCCGAAGCCGCAACCGGTGTCCCTGTCCGCTGGAGTGCCGATCGCCAGACCTGGATGGGCGATACCGCGACCCTCTACGGCGTGGAGGAGTTCCACTATCGAGACTACGTTCTGAGCGCCGACAAGGTCGCTTACAACCGCTCCACCACTGAGCTTCGAGCAGATGGCCATGTGCGGATTGCCGGCGGTCCCGACGACATCCTCATGAACGCCGACCGCGCCGACATGGTGCTCAATATCCATATCGCGCGTTTCTACAACGTCAACGGCACCATGGGTGTTCGCACCGGCGCGCATACCATCGTTTACAGCACCGCGAATCCGCTTTACTTCTCAGGAAGGGTTCTCATTCAGAACGGAGAGGGCAACTACAGGGTCATCGACGGAACGATGACTAACTGCCGGCTGCCCAAGCCCGACTGGCAGGTCATCTCACGCGCCATGACCCTCGAGAACGGCAAGGCATCGACATCCAATTCCGTTTTCAAATTTTTGGGCGTGCCGCTTTTCTGGCTGCCGTATCTGCGCCATCCGGTGGACCAGGCAGGCCGTGAGAGTGGATTCCTGATCCCGGTTTTCCCCAGTAACTACTCCTCCGTCAGAGGCTACACACTGGGCGAGCAGTTCTACCTGGTCATCAACCGCAGCATGGACATGATTGTCGGCTCGGAATACTACAGCAAGCGCGGCTTCGCGCCGAATGGCGATTTCCGCTATAAAGGCCCGGGGTTCGACCACCTGACCGTGCGCTGGAATGCCCTGTTCGACCGCGGCTTTGAACAGCGAGTTGGCAGCACAATCGGCACACCATCCGACGACGGAACAGGTGCGCATACCGCTCAGCCCTCTCTTCTCCTGCCGGGCCCGATAGGGCTGGAGTACGTGAATCAGGGCGGCGTAGATATTGGCGCTCTGGGACGAAAAGACTTCTCTCCGCAGACCTACATGGTCGGCAACGTCGAGTTTTTGTCCAGCTACGTCTACCGCCTGGTCTTCGACGACAACTATTCGCAAGCGGTCAGTTCGCAGGTATCCAGCGTAGTGGGACTTACCCACCAACACAATGGCTTCATACCTTCCGTCTCGCTGGAGCGGTTCCAAACTTTTGCCGGCGCCACTGAGGGCGACGAGGCGAGGATTATCCATCTGCCAAATCTGCACTACGACGTCCTTGACCGCCCGCTCAGCGCGTCACCGCTCTATTGGGGGCTGAGTTCATCGCTCACCTACCTGTCCCGCTCTGAACCCCAATTCCACGCCCGCAACATAGGCCGGATCGACTTCTATCCGCATCTTTCTCTGCCTATCAATGTGGGCGGCTGGAGCGTGGTTCCGGAGGCTGCCCTGCGCGACACCTTCTACTCCGGAAGCCAGATCGCAGCATTGAGCGGGAACGTAGACACTCCGACCATCAGCCACGCTGCACTGAACCGTTCCGATCTCGAAGCCGCCATCGATGTGCGGCCTCCAGCCATCGAGCGAGACTTTGCGCTCTCCGGATGGCACCGAGAACTGCGGCATGTCATCGAGCCTGAGTTTACGTACCGGTTTCTGGGCGGAATCGGGGAGCAGGCCCGCGACGTGCTGCTGATTGACACCGCCGACATTGACACAAACACCAATGAGGTGGGCTACTCACTGACTCAGCGCTTCTATGTCCGCCCAACATCTGTGGAGGCTTGCAAGCCCGATGAAAAGCTGGCCTCCGGGGATTGCCCTGAGAAACCCCGCGAGTGGGCAAGTTGGCAGCTTTCCCAGAAGTTCTACATTGATCCCTATTTTGGCGGCGCAATCACGCCTAACCGGCGCAACGTCTTCGATTCAACTCTCGACCTCACGGCCATTGCCTTCCTTACGGGCCCGCGCAACCTGACCCCCATCACCTCGCGCCTGCGCTTGGAGGCCATCGAGAATCTGCGCCTCGAGTGGGACTTGGACTTCGACCCCAAGACTGGACGCATGGATGGGGATAACTTGTTTGCGGGATATACATGGGGACGCACCACGGTCGGACTGGGCCACGCCATGCTGAATGCTGTCCACGAGGTAACCGGCTCCTCCGCCTCCACCACCCTTCAGAGCCAGCAGATTCAGCCGTTCTTTTCCATCGGCAAGCAGAGCGGTCGCGGCTTCAACATGGCCGCAAACGGCGGATACGACTTTGTTCAGCGCTCGATTCAATACGCCGGAGCGCAGGCGGTCTACAACTGGAATTGCTGCGGCCTCACGGTTGGTTATCGGCGCTTCCAACTGGGCACCGTCGGCACCACCAGCAGGAATGAAACCCAGTACCTCTACAGCTTTACCCTGGCCAACTTCGGCAACGTGGGTGACATTCGGCGCTCCAACTCCGTCTTCCGCGACTCCACTCTGCCGCCTGCGTATTAACCCGGAAATTCACTTTTGTTTGATCATGCTCCGCCCCTCCCCATACCCCCGGCTAAGGTATCCTTTTCTTAGAGGACCTCAACTTGTCGCGTACCTATTTGCTAATTGGCCTGCTTGCCCTATGCATGGGAGCAGGTTGCAAGGCTCAATCCACCCCGCCCCAGGCCACCTCGCAAGGCTCGATGGACGTTGGCACGCTCAACCGGCACATCGAGATCATGGTCCGCTCGCAGTTCAATGTCCCGCAGGATTTCGCCGTCTCTCTTGGCCAACGCAAGCCGAGCGCGGTCTCCGGCTATGACGCGCTACCAATCACGCTTTCTCGCGGCGCAAGAAGCACGGTGGTCAACTTCCTCATTTCGACTGACAACAAGACCCTGGCCCGCCTGGAGACCTATGACCTGGTCAGCGATCCCATCTTTTCCATCGACGTCTCCGGCCGCCCCATCCGCGGTAATCCGACAGCAAAGGTCACCGTCGTCAACTTTGACGATCTCGAGTGCCCGTATTGCGCCCAGATGCACCATACGCTCTTCCCCTCCACGATTGAGCGCTACAAGGACAAGGTGCGCTTTATTTACAAGGACAACCCACTTCCACCGGAAATGCACCCGTGGGCTATCCACGCCGCTGTAGATGCCAACTGCCTGGCCGCGCAAAGTGGCGATGTTTACTGGACCTACGTGGACTATCTTCACTCCCATCCCGATGAGATCACCGGCCCGGACCGCCAACTGCCCAAGAGTTTTGCGGCTCTCGACCGCGTTGCCCGCCAGGAGGGCACGCTGGCCCAACTGGATTCCGGCAAACTGGATGCCTGCCTCACAAAGCAGGATGACACTGCGGTCAAAGCCTCGTCTAAGCAGGCAGAGGCCATGAAAATCGAGTCGGCGCCTGCGGTCTTCGTCGATGGCGAGCGGGTTGATGGAGCCATTCCTGAGGATCAGCTTTGGTTGGTCATCGACCGCGCTCTGCGTGCGGCCGGTGAGGAGCCTCCCGCTGCCTCCCCCGCAAAGTCCGCCAGCACCGGACAGCCGGGCGGAACGGGCAAATAGACCCTCGTACAGCTATCGTCCCACTGGCCTGTGGATTTATCCTTGAAAGCTGGGACCGACGCGGCCCCATAGGAGACATCAGGTTGCAAGTCGATTCCGTTTTCCCGGTGCGTGCCCGTTCTGCCGCCTTTATTCTGCTCAGTGGATCACTTCTTGTCGCGGTCGCCGGCTGCCGTCACTCTCCATCTCCCGATGTTGTGGCAACCGTAAATGGCAAAGAAATCCAGCGCGCCGACTTGGAACGGAAGTACCAGATCTGGAAGATCAGCCAGGGAGAAGGCCCACAGGATCCATCGCCCGAGCAGGTAGACGTTGCCCACCTTGCGATTCTACGCACGATGATCGATGAGGAGATCCTGCAGCAGAGGGCAGGCAAACTAAATGTGACCGCATCCGATGAGGACGTAAACGCAGCGCTTACGGAGAAGAAGCTCCCCTACACGCAGGAGGAGTTCGACAAACAGCTCAAGCAGCACAACGAGACGCTGGATGACTTCAAAAACGACCTGCGGCATAATCTGACGGAAAGCAAGCTGCTGAATAAGGAAATCGACTCCAAGATCAACATCACCGATGCTGAGATCACGAGCTTTTACGCAGCACACAAAGCCGATTTCAATCTGATCGAGCCGCGCTACAACCTCGCGCGGATTGTGGTCACTAACGCACCCTCGCCGCAGACCGCAAACTTGCAGAACAACAAGGCATCCAGCCCGGTCGATGCGAAGAACAAGATTCAGGCGCTGCACCAGAAGCTTGAAAATGGAGAGGACTTCGGCGCGGTGGCCGTGAACTTCTCAGAGGACAAGGACACGGCGCCGAGTGGCGGCGATATGGGTTTCGTTTTGGAGTCGCAATTACGTACCAACGCGGCACCGGAAGTGTACGACGCCATCACCAAGCTGAGACCTGGCCAGTTTACCGAGGTTCTGCCTCTCAACGGCGGTCCGGTTCCAAACCAACGGCCGATGGGCTACGCCATCTACAAGCTGCTCTCAAAGGAAGCGGCAGGGCAACGGTTGGAAAATGACGTGCGCGTGCAGGCAGCCATTCGCCAGAGCCTACGCGAAGGTCATGCACAGTTGCTCAAGGATGCCTACTTTGAGGTCCTTCGTGACGACGCGAAGGTCCACAACTACCTGGCCGACCAGATCCTCAAGGCAGGCGCCAAGTAGGTTTCAGTTGCGGTTTGATGGAGGCCGATTTGAGTCGGGGGTAGCTCGACTCGGTCTGCCGAGATGCGCCGCGGCCTTCAGCTATTCGGCAGATCGATCCTGGCGGATGAGCGGGCGTCCAACGCCCCGCATTGTGTGGCTCCAGACCAGTTCGAAATCAAAAGGCCGGCTTGGCTCGCTGCCCTGCGCCTGATCTTTGAATCGCGACGAGTCGGCATGAAAAACGGCCTCCGCTCAGTGCGAAGGCCGTTCGTTTGAAGCTGGTTCCAGCTACGTTCTACTTCATATTGCCATTTGCATCCATGGTGATACCACCGGGACCCTTTTCCTTCTTCTCTTCGTTGGCCTTGCGCGTTCCCATCGCCTTGGTGCGCCATTCGTCTGACTTGGCCATATCGGCCTTTTGGGCTGCCACATCGCCCCAATCCTGGTCCGCCTTGCTGCGATAAACCAGGTTCAGGTAGACCATCGCGTCGTCGTAGTTGGCACGGTTAGCCACTGCCTGTTGGAGATATTGGAGCGCCTCTTCGACGAGCGGGCCATTCTGCGACTTGACCTCGTCCATCACTTTTTTGGGAGCCTTCGGGTTGCCCTCGCCGTCATCGTTGATTCCCGCGGGCACCAAGGCCTTCAGCAGGTGCTCATGTGCCTCGGTCCAGTCGATCACGCCGATGGTGTAGGCGGCCTCAGGATCCTTGGGATCCACAGCCAGAACCTTCTTCTGCCAGGTTCGGGCATCATCCAGCTTTTTCACACTGAAGTAAATAGCCGCAATCTGCTTCAAGCTGTTTACATCTGTCGGATCCTTGTCCAGGACCTCCTGGAAGATACTGATCGCCTGCTGCGCGGTCTTTAGGTTATCTGGTGTATCCGAGCCAGGAACGACGTTCTGCGCCAGCGCCGTAGCCAGATAGCTTTTTGCCATTGGAAGGCTGGGGTCCAGTTGCGTGGCTTTCTGGAAGTGTCCGATCGCCTCTTCATAGCGGGCGCTCTTGTAAGCTTCCACTCCCTTGTTCAACTGGTCACGGGCTGCGAGCCGGTTGCAACCGGTCATGGAAAGCACCATGCCGGCCAACACAATCGCTAGCGCCGTATTACGTGCGGGTCCATTCATCTTCGTATCCTTCTCCTTCAGGTCGTGCCTTTTAGTCGCGCGCCTGGAATCTCTTGGCAACTGGCTGCGGGCGGGAGGATCCGAAACCAGGATGAAAAAATTGTACTCCTGTTACCGGCCGGAAATTTCACCCCGGACGGTGTAGCCAGCCGTTGAAAGAATGGAGCAACCTAATTGCCCCAACTTCCTATTGGCCAGCCAGAACTCTTGGTGTCATCAGGCCGACGCGGTCGACTCCGGCCGCATGACCAATGTCGATCGCCTCCGCAACCTGATTAAAACTCACTTGATCGTCGCCCTTCACAAATAACACCCGCTGGGCGCGATTTGCATAGATCGCCGAGAGCCGGGCCGCTAAATCCTGCCGCGCTACGGTTTGCTGATTGATCTTGAATCCTGCTTGCCCGTCACTCCCCTTCAGCACTTCCAGAACAACGGCGTCGGCGATTTGCACGTCTGAGCGGTTTGGCCGGGGAGCCTGTGCAGCTTCTCCCCTGGGCATCGAAGGAACAATCACCATGAAGATGATCAACAGGACCAGCAAAACATCGATCATCGGTGTCACGTTGATCTCGGAAGACATGCCCCCGGACTTGCCGTCGTTCATCGTCATGGCGAGGTTCCCCAATTCGTCCCGCTCAGGGAGGATGCGCGTCTAAGAATCCTATTGACTACTGGCCGGCCAGAATCTTCGGCGTCATCAATCCGATATGATCCACGTTTGCCGCGCGACCGATATCAATGACATCGGCAACATAGGCAAAGTTCAGATCGTCATCGCCTTTGACAAACATGACCCGCTCGGCGCGGTTGGCATAGATCTCAGTGAGCTTGCCCACCAAATCGTTGTGATTCACGGGGGTCTCGTTGATCTTGTATTGCGGTGGACCGCCGGGAACATGCAATACCTGCACTACGATTGTGCGATCGTTGGGCTGTTCCTGCTTTTGCGGATTCTTGGGCGGCTGGGGCACCAGCGCATCAAGACCCTTGGGGGTTACCGGCACAATGACCATGAAGATGATCAGCAGCACCAGAAGAACATCGATCATGGGCGTGACATTGATCTCGGACATGCTGCCGCCCGAACTTCCCATCGCCATTGCCATGGTTTTAAACTCCTCGCTTCAGGAAAATCGTTAAAGTGAAACCGCAATCGTTCAGAACTTACTCGCCACCAGCCAGGTTGCCTTCGCGCTTCTGCGTCAACAGGCCTACGTCTTCCACGCCCGCTGTGCGCACCGCATCGATCGCATCCTCAACCGCGCGGTACTGCGCGCGCGCATCGGCACGAATGAAGATCGTTTTGCCTGGCTTGTCGGCCAGTTTGTCGCGCACCCTGGGTCCGAGCTCGCTTACGTCAACCTTGTCCTGCCCAAGGAACACGCCTCCATCGCGGGTGATCGCCACCACGATGGCGTCTTCCTTATCGGCATCCGGCATAGATGTGGGATTCTCCACCTTAGCCATATCCACGGAGACTTTGTTCTGGAGCATCGGGGTGATGACCATGAAGATGATCAGAAGAACCAACATCACGTCCACCATGGGCGTCACGTTGATGTTTGAACTGACTTTGCTGCCTTCGTTGCGAACCGCGACTGCCATTGTTTGAGCTCCCTACATCAGGAATTCTTGCCCCGCCAGATTTTCGGCGGAGCTGAACTATCATCTTTCCGGTATGAGCTTGAAATTGGCGGGCAGGAGATTGATTGTCCCCTGCCCTCAAGTTCTTCGCTCAGGCCGACAGCCGCTTCGCTTAGCGCTTGTGGCTCTGCTTGATGAAGTAATCGATCAGCTCGCTTGAAGAGTTGTCCATCTCCACGTCAAAAGCTTCGACACGGCCGGTGAAATAGTTGAAGGCCATAACGGCGGGGATGGCCACAAGCAGGCCGAAGGCCGTCGTAACCAGGGCTTCAGAAATACCGCCGGCAACTGCGCCGATGCCCGAGGTCTTCTGGAGTGCGATCTGCTGGAAGGCGTTCAGAATGCCGACGACGGTGCCGAACAGGCCGACGAACGGTGCGGTGGCGCCGATGGTGGCCAGAACACTGAGGCCTCTCTTCAGTTTCGCGTGAACGATTGCCTCGGCACGTTCCAGTGCGCGGCCCGAGCTCTCGATGGTCTCCTCGGTCGCCTGACCGGCGGAGGCGCGGAACTCCTGCAGACCGGCCGTAACTACTTCGGCCAGATGGGACTTCTTGTTGCGATCGGCAATCTTGATCGCTTCTTCCAGCTTGCTGTCCTTCAGCGCACCGGCGACCTTGGGCGCGAATTCGCGCGACTGCTTGCGGGCTGCCGAGAAATACAGGTAACGGTCGATCATCACGGCCAGCGACCAGATCGACTCAATGAAAAGAAGAATGGCGACGCAGCGCGCGAGCCATCCCATGTGTTCCCAAAGCCCCATCGGGCTGAAGCTGACCGTCCCGCCTTCTTCCTGGAAGAGGGCAAGGCTGCTGACTGCGTGCGAAGCGAAATGTGTGAGCTGAGCGAGAATCACTGAATCGTTCCTCCTAAGGAGTTTCTTGTGAATTGCGACTGCGGTGCGGCTGCTGAGGAATACGGCGCTTTCGACGAACGTATTCAAGTAAAAAAGTGAAGCTCCTTCCCGAACCGCAGGAAGGAGCCAGAGAGTTCATCAACCGCCGAGCGAGAAGACCACGTTCACTGTGGTTTCTACCTCGACCGGCTCGTTATTGAGCAGGTAAGGCCTGTAACGCCACGACTTCACAGCATCCAAAGCCGCCTGCTGCAACATCGCGGGACCGCTAATGACGCGAAGATTCTCAATCGTCCCCGACTTCGAAATAGTGGCCTGCAAAATCACTGTGCCGGAAACGCGGGCTGCCTTGGCGATCGGCGGATACAGCGGAATCGTCTTCTGGAGCAACATGCCAGCGGCTACGCCGCCGGAGATGTTCACCTTCTTGGGAACCGCCTTTTCCACCTTAGGTGCGTTCGTCGCCATTCCAGCAAACGCTCCGGGAACTCCACCTGAACCACCGAGGCCTTCCATACCGGCCACGCCGAAGCTCTGCGAGGGCGGTGCTTCCCTCTCCGCAACCATTTTGATGTCGTGCGGAATCCGGGTAGGCGCCGTGAGCTGATTGTTCATCATCTCCGACTGCACGTGAACCACATGCACCACCTCAGGCGGTGGCGGCGGAGGCGGTGGAGGCGGCGGAGGCGGCGCTACCAGTAGCGTCTGCATCGCAGCTTTGGGAAGCGCTTCAGGATAGATCAGCGGAATCAGGATGAGCAGCACCAGGATGGAACCGTTGGTGATGAAGGTCGCCAGCATCCAGTACTTGCTTTTGCTCTTGATCCTGCCTGCGGATTCAAACGTGGAATCTTCAAACATGGCCAGCCTCGTATCGAGTGTCGGTTACCTATACTTAGACACCATGGAAACTTCAAATGTTCCCAAGCATCCAAACGGTACCACACGAGCGTCCTCAACTTCTATCAAAACAATTCGCCCCATGCAATGGATGCTGCAAAACCGGTGCAACTGAAATCTGAAACTACCGCCAATTACCTGGCCCGCTTGGCCGCCGGCAACGCTACGGCAGCGCCCTTCTTCGCGCGCCATTCCGTCCAGGACACCAACATTGGCGCTGCAACTGCGATGGAAGAGTATGTGCCGATAAGGATACCAACTACGAGCGCAAATGAGAAACCACGTAATACAGGACCGCCAAAAATATACAGTGAGAGCACAGTCAGAAATGTCAGTCCCGAGGTCAGCACTGTTCGACTTAGCGTCTGATTGATGCTTCGATTCACTACATCGGGCAACGCCTCGCGCCGGCTGAGCCGAAGGTTTTCGCGAATGCGATCGAAGACCACGATCGTGTCGTTCATTGAATAGCCTACGAGCGTCAAAATTGCTGCAATTACTGTCAGGCTGATTTCCTGTCCCGTCAGTGCAAATGCGCCCACAGTGATCAATGTGTCGTGGAAGCACGCAACCACTGCGGCCACGCCGTAAATCAACTGGAAGCGGAACCACAGATAAATCAGCATTCCCGCCATGGAGTAAAGCGTCGCCAGCGCTGCCTGCTTCTCAAGCTGCTTGCCCACCGTGGGACCAACGACATCTACCTTGACGCCGGAATCCACAAATTGGTTGTTATAGTGAGCATGCAACGCCTCGACGATCTGCTGGCGGCCCGCGTCGAGGGAAGTCTCATCGCGCTGTTCCGGCAGGCTGATCAGCACCTCGTTGCTTGAGGCCGCGCCCAAATCCTGTATAGGTTGGATGCGCGCATCTTTTATGCCAGATGCCTCGATGGCCTGACGAATCTGGGTCACGTCGGGTGCCTGCTCAAACTTCACCCGCACCTCAGTGCCGCCGCGAAAGTCCACGCTCAAAGGAACCGGACTGCCGATCTGCGACCAGTTCATGCTCATCTTGACCACGCCGGCCACACTGAAAATCAAGGAAAAGCCGAGGAAATACCACTTCAGCTTTAGCCAATCAACATTTACGCCGCGAAACAATTCCACTGGTTCTCTCCGCTTCCTGAGGGCTGGAGCCCGTTCGCTCCGCCGTTAACTTGCGTCCGGCCGCCGATCGACCATCTCGACTCCGCAGCTGTCGTGCCTCATCCTAATCTGGTCCTAAATGGATACCGCTTCCCCTGGCTTCAACTTGTCCAGGTGCCAATCGAAGATGGTCCGCGAGACATACACTGCGGTGAACAGGTTGGCCGCCAGACCGATGGTCAGGGTGGTGGCGAATCCTCTCACCGGCCCGCTGCCGAAGACGAACAGGATGGCCGCTGAAACGATGGTGGTGACGTGCGTATCGATGATGGTCACCCAGGCGTGAGCAAAGCCCTGGTCGACAGCCGCCGATGGCGCCTTCCCGGATCTCACTTCTTCACGGATTCTCTCGAAGATCAGCACGTTTGAATCCACGCCCATACCGATGGTCAGAATGACACCGGCGATGCCCGGCAAGGTGAGCGTGGCCCCGGTCCAGAAGCCAAGAACACCCAGCAGAATCACCAGGTTCAGAATCAGCGCGAGGTCGGCGTTGATGCCCGAGCCACGGTAGTAGATGAGCATGAACACCATCACCACCAGGACGCCCACAATCGCCGCCGTTACACCGGCGTGGATTGAATCCGCCCCCAGAGATGCGCCCACCGTGCGATCTTCAAGGTAGTTCAGAGAGGCCGGCAGCGCGCCGGTCCGCAGCATCTTCGACAGAATGGTCACTTCGTCCGGGGTAAAGCTGCCCGTAATCTCGCCCGAATCGCGAATCGCGCTTTGAATGTTGGCCACTTCGCGGACGCTGCCGCCCATGACCACGGCCATGCTCTGACCTACATTCTTGCTGGTGTAGTCGTAGAATTTGTCGCCGGCATCATTGGTCAGCGTGAACCGGACATTGCGCCGACCAGTCTGGTCCGTGCCGGGATCCGCTGAACGGAAGTCCTGCCCTGCCACAATTGCGATCCGCTGCAGGACGTAGACGCTATCCGCCCCGGCACTGGTTGCCAAGTTCCCCGAGCCATGCAGCAGAACGTCATCCGGAGGAACGTTGCCGCCGAGACTGGCAGTCGCTTCCTGATCGTCTTTGTATGGGCCGCCCACCAC
>JBAWCO010000501.1:0-9587 GCA_049590315.1 Occallatibacter sp.
GGGGCGGCCGGAATGGACCCGGCCGCCCCTTCGTTGTTGCGCAAGACCCGCTGACGGAAGCGGCAGCATGCGGCGGTCTAAACTGATATTTGCCTTCAATGATGCAGGAACACCCCATGCGGGAAAACCTTGAGTACTGGCTGGTTGTAGCAGTGGCGCGGATGCTGGGACGCTTGCCGCGGGGACTGGCACGGCTGCTGGCTGGGCTGATTGCCTTCGTCGTCTATTGGGCTTTTGGAAGATTGCGGCGAGTGGGTGTGCGGAATTTGGAGTTGGCACTACCGGAAGTTTCCGTTCGGGAGCGCACGCGTATCTTGCGCGGGGTTTATGTGCACCTTGGGTGGCAATTGGTGGAGTTCTGCAGGATGACCCGGTGCACGCGGGAGAACACGCGTAACTGGATTGGAACTGAAGGCATGGAACACTATCTTGCTGCGCAGGCTCGCGGCAAGGGTGTCCTAGTAGTGACGGGGCACCTGGGCGCGTGGGAGCTTTCGAGCTTTTACCACTCGCTTATGGGCTACCCGATGGGGATGGTGATTCGCAGGCTCGATAACCGGCGGCTGGATGAGTATGTGAACGGCATCCGATGCATGCACGGGAACTGGGTGCTGCACAAAGACGACTTTGGGCGCGGGCTGCTGACAGCGATGCATGCGGGGAAGACTGTTGGGATTTTGATGGATACGAATATGACTCCGCCGCAGGGGGCGTTTGTGAAATTTTTCGGCATGGAGGCCTGTACGGCGACGGGGCTGGCGCACGTGGCGCGGAAGACGGGAGCGGCAGTGGTGCCGGGGTTCATGCTGTGGGAGCCGGCTGACGGCAAGTACGTGCTGCACTTTGGGCCGGAGATTGAGATTTCACATACGGACGATGTGCAGGGAGACATTCTGGAGGGGACGCAGCGGTGTACTGCGGCGATTGAGGGATGGATTCGGCGGTATCCTGACCAGTGGCTGTGGATTCACCGGAGATGGAAGACTCGGCCCACGGGAGAAGTGGGGTTGTACTGAGGTCGTTGCTGCGCGAAGGGGTAGGAATGAAACTTGGCGAACTGATTGAGAAACTGGGCGGGAAGCTGATGCAGGGCAATGCGGAGTTTGTTGTTAATGGCGTGAACTCCACTGAGCTGGCGGGGCCGACTGACCTTGTTTTCGCCGAGGACGCTGCGTCGGTTGTCGAGGCGCTTGCCAGCGACGCTGGGGTGGTGGTTTTGAAGAGCGGGATGGGGGCGTTATCCGATCCCATTCATGGCAGCGATGAAGCGGCCGCAATGAGTGGGGCACAGTTGGATTCCCTGAGAGCGAAGTGCGTTGTCGAGGCGGAGCAGCCCCGTCTTTGGTTTGCGCGGGCCGCGAAGCTGCTTAAACCTGCTGCTCGTCGGTATGGATTCCGTGACCCCCTTTTCGAGGGCCTCCATGTGAAACGTGGGGAGGGTGTCGCTGTCGCGCCAGGTGCGGTGATCGGTGCGAATGCAGTGCTTGGTCGGAACGTAAACATCGGCCCCGGCGCGGCGATTGGCGAGCATGTCTCAATCGGCGAAGGTACGTGTGTGGATGCGGGCGCGGTGATTGGCGAGGGAGTTGTGATCGGCGAGGAGTGCCGGATTTATCCGCGGGTGGTGATTTATCCGGGGACGACGCTGGGGAATCGCGTGGTGGTTCATGCGGGGGCGGTGCTGGGGGCGGATGGATTTGGGTATGTGCGCGATGCGAAGACGGGCGCGTATACGCAGTTTCCGCAGCAGGGGACGTTGCTGATTGAAGACGATGTGGAGATTGGCGCAAACTCGACCATCGATCGTGGGGCGCTGAAGCGGACGCGCATTGGGCGGGGAACGAAGATCGATAACCTAGTGCATGTGGGACATAACTGCAATATTGGCGAGGACGTGATCCTGGTGATGGGGACGGGAATCAGCGGCTCGTGCACGGTGGGCAACGGGGCGGTGATTGCGGGACAGGTGGGGATTGGCGACCACGCAACCATTGGGCCGGGCGTGATTCTGGGCGGGCAGGCCGGGGTGCTAAGCGGGAAGACGGTGACGAATGACGGGCTGAAGCCGGGGACGGTGCTATGGGGAACGCCGGCGCGGCCGTTGAAGCAAGTTTTGCGCGAGTTAGCGGTGGTGGCTCGGCTGGCGAAGGGAAAAAAGCCTGGACTAAAGGACTAAGGGCTGGAGTTGATGGCCATTATTGTTGTGGGCGGGAGCGGGCGGAATGTTGGAAAGACTTCGCTGGTTTGCGGTCTCATCTCGGGGCTTGCGGAGTTTCGCTGGAGCGCGGTCAAGGTCAGTACGCATGATCACGGGAAGCCGAAGCCGGTTTGGGAAGAGACTACCCCTGGAACTGAAACAGATACTGCGCGGTATCTGAAGGCTGGGGCAGAGCGGGCTTTGTTGGGCACGCCACCGATGCGCGATGACTCGCTGGGCGCCGATTTTCCGCTCCTTCTGAAGGAACTATGGCGCATAACAGGATCGGGCGCAAATCTGATCTTCGAGTCCAACGGCATCGTGGAATACCTGGAGCCCGACCTTTGCCTGGCATTGGGTGGAGGCCCGGAGGACGGAACCTGGAAACCCTCCTTCACGCTTCTGCGGGAACGGGCGCACGCCATTGTGGCGCGCGCCGCTACGGACCGCGCGAAGATGCACGTGGGTGGCGCTAAGCCGACATTCGAGTTGGCATTTCTTGAGCGCCCTTCTCAGGAGATGCTGGCCTGGGTCCGTCAGGAGCTCCACGCCGCGCCGGGTTCCTGAGCAGGATGCTCGCGCCCCGCGCGCCATCCATATTGCTTTCGACCAGCAGGGTGTGCGCCAGATTGAGGAACTCCGGATGATGCTCGAAGTGCTTTGAGGCCGACTGCATGGCGCGCACAACATGCGCCATGGAAAACGCCTCGCGATGATATCCCGCCACACCGGTGAGCAGGCCGTTCATGAGCGCGAACTGAGCTGACAACACGGTGAATTCGCGCGCCATTGAATTGCGGGTTTCGGCTTCGGCGGTGTCTTTGCCAAACGGGAAGCGGCAGCGAACGATGGTGTTGATCAGGTAGTTCTCAAGCATGGCCGGATGCCGCTTCAAGAACGGTTCGTAGCTGCGATGGTGCGCATCCGCAAAGTTCGCCGTAAGGCTCTGCAGCGTGGCCTGTGGCCTATTGCCGATGCCTGCAGTAAAAGCCTGCACGCACTCCACAAACCTGGGACGGATGTTGGATCGATGGAGCAGCAACCCGGCAAGGCGCAGCACCATGTCCAACTGCGCAGCGCCGTCAGCAGGCAACAACTCCATAGCGGGGCGCAGCGCACCGGTTGCAATGGTCGCTTCGAAGTCCCGCAGGAATTCAGGAACGGTTCGATTGAGTTCTCCGTTGGCGATCGAGTCCAGTCGCTGGCAAAACAGGCCGAGAAGAAACAGCCGCTGCCACAAGGGGTAATTGCGGTTTTGCGCGAGCCGGAGCACCAATTGCTGGATGGCGTCGAAATGGGGCGGAGGCGACACAGCGGCGTCGAGTTCGCGACGCGCTCGAGCTTCGCTGCATGACGGTTCCGCTCGGCGAAGCAGGTCAGGATGCATAAGGACTAGCCGTGCTGCCTCGGGGCAGGAGAATGACAGCGCTGTCTGCTGGATGGCGCCGTAGCGAACGTGAATGCGCGGATAGGTGGCGCAGGTATGGGAGAGGAGCGCCTCGCCATGTTTTTTTTGGATGCGGCAAAGGCGATCTTCATCGAGCATGGGGCATACATTCGAGTCGTTCATGCGAATGATCGCGAAGGGCTGCGTCTTGCGATCGGCGGCATCTGAAGGCCGCTCGTCCGCTCGCAAGATATTTGCAAGAATCAGGGTGCGCAGCGGGCCCGGCACTATGCCTTGGTAGGCTTCGAGTGCCGGCTGGTCGATGGGAACGCTCCAGCCGCCGCAGCAAGTGTCCTCACAGGCAGACCCGATGCAGCGAAATTGTTCAGCGTATGCGGCTCGGATGGGCGAGGTTGCTGGCAACAGGCGCTCCTGCGCGGAAACAGCACTGGTTGGCTGCATCCTGGCGACTTGCATCCGGAATCGGAGCAAGTGGAAGGCCTTTGGAGGTGCGATAGCGTTGGAATTTTTACAGAATTTGCGATGGAGTTCTCGAGTATCCCACCTTAGGCCTGCTTCTCCGATGGGAATGGCTCGGGTTTCAGCGAGCCGTCACGCTGCTTGATGAGGATTTGCACCTTGCCTTCGGCTGCTTCGAGCTCCTGCTTGCAGACTGCCGAGAGGCCAACCCCTTCTTCGAAGAGCTTGAGCGAGTCTTCTAGGGGTAGGTCGCCCTTTTCGAGCTGATCGACGATGGTTTCGAGTTTCTTTAGCGATTCTTCGAATGATGGCATGACTACTCCGCTGAAGCTCCAGCCGGCTGAGGCAGGACGCTGGCGATTACCTCGGCGGCCAAGGCATATCGGCCGAAGGGGGCGCTGACCTGTACGCCTTGGACTATGGGGCGGACGGCCTCGAGCATCTCCTGCGCAATGAGAACGCCTTCGCGACGAGCGGCGTCTGACGTGGTGCATTGGGCCATGCGAAGCATGATTTCCTCGGGCATGGAGACGCGCAGATCGTTCTTCATGAACTCCGCGTTACGCAGGCTGGTGAGCGGCCAGATGCCGGCGATAACCGGAATACGGAAATCCTTGATGCGATCGAGGAAATATTCGAGCAGCTTGAGATCGAAGACTGGCTGGGTGATGGCGTACTCGCCACCGGCCTCGACTTTGTAGGCAAAGCGGCGCAATTCCTGCTCGATGTCGGGCACCCCCGGATTGGCGGCGACGCCGATGGTGAAGTTGGTGCTGGCGCCGATGGCGTTTGCTCCGATGTCGAGGCCGTGGTTAAGACGGCGGACGATGTTGACCAGACCGATGGAGTCAACGTCAAAGACAGCAGTAGCATCAGGATAGTTTCCGAGCTTGGGCGGATCGCCGGTGAGGCAGAGGACGTTGTGCAGTCCGATGCTGGACGCTCCGAGCAGATCCGACTGGATGCTGAGAATATTGCGGTCGCGACAGGTGTAATGGAGAACGGTCTCAATCCCGGTGTGCTGCTGAATCTGGATGCAGAGGCTCTGCGCGCTCATGCGAGCCGAGGCGCGGGGCGAGTCCGGCACGTTGATGGCGTGCACACCGCGCTGGGCGAGGAAGCGCGCGCCTTCGATCTCCTTGGTGCAGTCGATGCCTTTGGGCGTGACGATTTCCACCAGCGTGACGAAGGTGCCATCGGCAACCAGCGAACCGATGCGCGAACGTTCGCGGAGCGGCGCCGGGGGCGTTTCAGTGTTGATGGCCGGCGCTGCGCCGGAACTGACTACGCGCGCCTGGGCATCGATGGCGCGCATGGCGGAGCGCATGGCGCGGATGTGGTTGGGCGTGGTTCCGCAGCAGCCGCCTACGAACTGAGCACCGGCAGCGATGGCTTTGCGTGCAAAGCTGGCCATGTACTCCGGCGAGCAGAGATAGATGTTGCGGCCCTCGACGGCGCGCGGCATGCCTGCGTTGGGCATAGCGGCAAGGGGCAGCGTGGTGGCGGCGCGCATGGCTTCAATGGCGGTGAGCACGGTGGCCGGCCCGGTGGAGCAGTTAACCCCGATGGCTTCGGCACCCCACTCGGTGAGCAGAGCCGCGGCCTGTGCGGGCGAAGAGCCGTCAAGGCAGTTGCTTTCGTCGTCGACGGTGACCATGACGAGCACGGGGAGCTCGGGAGCAGTCTCGCGCGCAGCCTCAAGGGCTTCGTGAGCCTCGTTCAATGCAGGCATGGTTTCCAGGATCAGCAGATCGACGCCAGCCGCGGCGAGAGCGCCGATTTGCTCGGAGAAGGCGGCTCGCGCTTCGTCCAAGCCTGTCTTGCCCAAGGGCTCAAGACGCACACCGAGTGGACCAACCGAGCCGGCAACCCAGGCTTCGCCGGCCTGCTTGTCTTTGAGGTGTTCGACGGCCTGGCGGGCCAGCTTGACGCCAGCCGCATTGATCTCAGCTACTTTTCCAGCCAGACCATGGCGGGCGAGCCGGAAGCGGTTGGCGCCGAAGGTGTTGGTCTCAAGAATCTCCGCGCCCGCCTGCAGATACTCCTCATGGACGGCGAGGATCAGGCCGGGGTCAGAGAGGTTCAGCTCGTCATAACAGCGGTTGATGAAGACACCGCGGGAGTAGAGCACAGTACCCATGGCGCCGTCTGCGAGAACGGGGCGGCTGGCAAAGATGTCATTGAATTGGGGCATCCTTCCGTCATGCTAAACGACCAGGGCCTACCGTGCCAGCCGGGCGGCCTGCTTTGTTATACTTCGGTAGTCATAACATGGTCGCCAACTGGTTCCGGAACAGAGTTCTCAGTGAATTGTCTGATCGGCCGGCAACCGTCATCAATTGGTTTACGCTACGGCTGCGGTCGTGGACATCGTCGCGGCTTATTCCGCGCTTTCCATCGAGGTAAGGGATTTTGAAGAAGAGCAGTCTTTGTTTGAGCGCCGCGGCCGCTTTGCTGGTTGCGGCAGCACTGGCAGGTTGTGGCGGTACCACCTATTTTGCGGGCCGAAATCTGCCCCCCAGCGGGTTGACCAACCGCGTCCTGATCGCAATTCAGAACCCATCATCCTTCACCCACGGCGCGCTTCAGATTGTGGATGCTTACTACGATATCCGCAGCGGCTACACGGGTACGCCCGCATCGTTCTCAGTCTCCGGCTATTCGGGTGCGCTGCCCATCTCTATCCAGAACATGCCCGAGGAGCAGACGGGCGCGGCCTATGGGTCGGGCGACGGAAGCTTCACTCTGGTCAACTACGGAAAAGAGAGCACCGGTGGCTCGGTGAGCGGATTGAACGGCTTGTCATCGAGTATCTTCATATCACGAAATCAGTCGTACGTTTTTGCGGCGAGCCAGGCATCGCACGTACTCACGGTGCTGAACCGGGTTACGAGCGCTTCTTACCCACTGAGCCTCCCCGGCGTTTACCGGGTGAGCGTCAATACCGGCGGATCGGTTGCGCTGGCGTTCGTGCAGAACTCGAATTACGCATATTACCCACGCGAACTGACGGCTGCGCAGACCATTGCCTTCTCCGGTGGGCCAAGCACCTGGCCAAAGGCCGCTGTTGACTGTCAGCCGCTGAACGGGCCGGCCTGGTGCCTGTTCCAGGTCCAGAGCCCGGACAATTTGGATGCAACCGGAAATTATTATGGGGCACCGCTGGTGTTTGACCGGCCGGTTAAAGCTGTTTTCTCCGCCGATGGAGGGACTGCGTACATACTCAATTGCGGTCCGGAATGCGGCGGCTCCAATTCGTCAGTATCCATTTTGCCGGTAGCGCCGATGATCTACCTCAGCGGACAGCAGTCAGGTCTACTGCCGAAGACCGGATCGGTGACCACGATCAACACTCCCGGCGGCGCCAGCAATGCATTGGTGAACCAAACAACGCTGTATGTTTTAGGCCAGCAGCCGGTCCAGGTGCAGGGGCAGACCCTCTATGCGGGAAACCTGACGGTGGTCAACCTGGCGAACAATACGGCCTCAAGCCCGGTTTCTGTCAGCGATGGAGCTCCCGGCGCGGTCAGTCGTCTTTTGCTGGCCGACGATAACACGCTTTGGATCGGTATGCAGAAATGCACCAACGGTGTGCGCGCGGCTACAGGACAAGCGGACGGATGCCTGACGATGGTGAACGCCACAAACCACACCGTGACGATGCTGGAGCCCTACTTAGGCGACGCAACCGGAATTGCTGCCGTGGAAGGGCTTCACAAGATCTACACTGCCGAGGGCGGGCAGGTGTATATCTACTCCACTAAAGACGGGTCGGCCATCAATAACCAGTACGTGACAGTGACCGGCACGGCTTACGACGTGGCCTATATGGACGCGACGACCGACGGCAACAATACCGTCTACTAGGACAATGAGCGCCTCCGATCAAGATCGTCCGGCGGCTGATGTTCTTGCCATTGCCGCACACCGCGACGACGTGGAGCAGACCTGCGGCGGGACTCTGCTGCGGATGGCGTCGCGCGGATTGCGCACGGCTATTCTCGACCTGACGCAGGGCGAGGCTGGAACCCGCGGCAGCGCTGAGGATCGCGCGCGCGAGGCTGGGGAAGCTGCCGGTCTGCTTGGGGTGGGATGGCGACAGGCCCTTGATCTTCCAGATGGCGCGATCGAGAACACACTGGAGAATCGGCTGAAGATTGCGCGCGTGTTGCGGCTGCTGCGGCCACGGGTCGTGATTTTGCCTTACTGGCATGCAAGGCATCCGGACCATGCGATCGTCGCCACGCTTGGCTATGAAGCTTGCTTTATTTCCGGCCTGTCCAAAGCACCTGCGGCGCGGCGAACTGCGCATGGGGCGCAAGAAGTGGCAGAGTTGGAGACGTTGGGACTGCGGCCGCATCGGCCGTTCAAGATTGTGTATGCGAGCTTGTATGCCGATGTGCGGCCGAGCTTTATTGTGGACATTACGCCGTTCATTGAGCAGCGGCATGCGGCGCTGATGGCTTACCGCTCGCAGTATGCGAACCAGGCGGCCGGCAGCGGGCTCTTTGTTGCGGAGGAAGAGATTCGCGAACGTACCTTTGCCGAGGCGAGGCATTATGGATTGCTTGCAGGGGTTCGCTACGGGGAGCCGTTCGTGCAGAAAGAAGTGGGGTTGGTGGACGATCTTACTCTGCTGCCTGTTCAATCGATCTGAAGCATTCAAACATAAGTATTCCTTATCAATCTTGAAAGAATTATAACTTTGTCTTATATAGCTGATTCCGCCAGACTGAGAGTGGAGGCGGCTCATGACCCAGATATGGGATACGCAGGCTTACGAGAAGAACGGCGCATTTGTGCATGGATTGGCCGGCGAAGTTCTTGAATGGCTGGCGCCGAAGGCCGGTGAATACATTCTCGACCTGGGCTGCGGCGACGGGCAACTGACGCTGCGCATTGCCGCATCCGGTGCGAGCGTGGTGGGCGTCGATTCTTCGGCTGAGATGGTGGCGGCTGCGCGCTCGCGCGGCATGGTAGCCAACGTGGCAAACGCTGAAGCGCTACCGTACATGCGAAATGAATTCAATGCTGTATTCTCCAACGCGGCGCTTCACTGGGTGCGTGATCAGGACGCGATGATGGTGCAGGTGCATCGGGTTCTCAAGCCTGGTGGGCGTTTTGTGGCGGAGATGGGTGGGCACGGGAATGTCGCTGCGATTCGAGTGGCGCTGATGGCTGTGCTGGATCGTCATGGATATGGCGACCGCGAGGATGGGGTCAACTACTATCCGACTCCGGATGAATACACACGGCGGCTGACTCGGCATGGATTTAACGTGGAGCAGATTGCGTTGATTCCGCGGCCTACTCCGTTGGCTGAAAGCGGCATGGCTGGTTGGCTGCGGACGTTTCGGCGGGGGGTGCTGGACGGGCTGCCTGAGGCATTGCGCGAGACGGTGGTGGAGGAGACGTCAACGCTGCTGGCGCCGGCTCTACGCGACGAAGAAGGGCACTGGACGGGCGATTACGTGCGGTTGCGGTTCATCGCGACCTCTAATCCAACCGGGAGTTCCCCCGGCT
>JBAWCO010000502.1:0-13993 GCA_049590315.1 Occallatibacter sp.
ATGTATCTGCTTTGGCTACGAGTTGCGGCGATTTTGTACGCGGCGGCAAGTCTCGCCGTTTTCCCGGCCGTGCTCTACGGGATTCTTCGCTGGCGCAAGTGGTGTGTTCACCTGGGCGGGCTCGCGATCTTCTTCCACTTCGTCTCAGTTGTGGAAATGCTGGTGCAGGCGCACCGATGGATGCCAGTCGGCGTCCGCGAAGTCGAGTCATTGCTAGGATTTGCCGTAGCCGGACTGTTCTTTCTGGTGTGGTGGTTTTACGATGCTGTTTTTATTGGACTGTTCGCTCTGCCCGTGACTTTTTTTCTGGTTCTCGTCCCCGCTTTGGGGCCGGACCGCTACACATTCCCATCCCAAGGTGTGAAGATGAGCTGGCTGGTGGCCCACATTGCGGCGCTGCTGCTGGCGTATGTAGCTCTGGCGTTCAGTCTGATGGCTTCGTTGCTCTATCTCGTCCAGGAGAGAAAGCTCAAGGCCAAGCCCAAGGCTGGTGAGGACTCATGGTGGGCGCCATTCGACTGGTTGCCGCCCCTGGATACTTTGGAGCGAATTGCCGAAGCGATGCTTGAATTCGGCTTTCCATGCATGACGGTGGGACTGGTGATCGGTTCTGTGCTGGCCCAGGATAGCCCGCTGGGCGCATCCTACTTTCTCGACCCCAAGATCATTGCAGCGTTTGTGTTCTGGGCTGCCTACGTGCTGCTACTGCTGGTGAGGCGGACATCGGGGCTTCGCGGCCGGAAGGCCGCGTACCTCTCAGGCGCGGTTTTTGCCGTCATGATCGCGGTGTGGGCTGCGAACCTTTTGAGCCACGTCCATAGGTTCGGTGCTCCATGACACTGTCCCTGATTGGAGTGAACTACAAAACCGCCCCGATTGAACTGCGTGAGCGGATTGCCATCTCCCGCGAGGATCTGCCGGCAACCACACGAGCCTTGGCGGCTGTTCCCGGCGTCAGCGAATGCATGATTGTCTCCACGTGCAACCGCGTGGAGCTGCTCGCCGCCGTCGAATCGCCGGACGCGGATTTGACAGGCTTTCTGCATAGGCATTTTGGGCTCGATCCAGCGTTGCTTGCGCCACACATCTACGAGCAGCGGGACCATGATGCAGTGCGGCACCTGTTCCGGGTGGCCTCCAGCCTGGACTCGATGGTGGTGGGCGAGCCGCAAATTCTCGGCCAGGTGAAAGAGGCATTTGCGGTAGCGAGGGCCTCGGGAACTGTGGCCGGCCAATTGGAACATTTGCTGCAGAGCGCGTTTGCCGCGGCCAAGAAAGTTCGTTCAGAAACTGAGATTGGATCAAACTCCGTTTCCATCGCTTCAGTGGCTGTCGATCTTGCCCGGAAGATCTTCGGATCACTGCAGGGGCGGACTGTATTTCTAGTGGGTGCCGGCAAAATGAGCGAATTGGCCGCGCGCCACCTGGTTCAGCAGGGCGCGGGGACGATTCTTGTGACAAACCGGACCCACGAGCGCGCGAGGCTGATGGCCGAGGAGTTTCGTGGCCGCGTGATTCCGTTTGAACAGATCTATGACGCCGCGAGCGAGGCGGATATCGTCATCAGTTCCACGGGCGCGCCGCATCCCATCTTCCGCCGCGAGCATGGCCAGACCTTCATGCATCGGCGGCGCAATCGGCCCATGTTCTTCATCGATATTGCCGTGCCGCGCGATGTGGACCCAGCGATGGGGAAACTCGAAGGTATCTTTGTCTACGACATCGACGACCTGCAGGCCGTGGCCGCAGCGCACATGGAAGAGCGCAGCCGGGTAGCCAGCGATGCGGAGACGCTGATCGCGGGCGAGGTGGAGCGCTTCCAGCAGCGGCAGCGGACTGTGAATGTGGCCCCGGTCATTGTGGCGCTGCAACGGCAGGCCGAAGAGATTCGCCAGGCTGAACTGCGCAGAGTGCAGTCGCGCCTGGGCTCGCTGAGCGCAGAACAGGTGGCCGCAGTTGAGGCGCTGACGCGTGGGCTGGTGAACAAATTTCTCCATCCGCCGATGCTGGCGCTGAAGCAGGCAGCCCGGGAAGGGAACTCGGCGCGCGTTGACGCTCTGTGCGATGCCTGGTCAGTGCCGGTTGGCAGCGAGAGTATTCCAGATCCAGTCGTCTTTGTCGCCGAGGATGCGACAGCGAAACCTGAGAAAGCAAAAGCTGAAGGTGCGGCTGTGAGAGAAACGCAAATGGGGAGCCGCCGATGAAACTGCGCATTGGAAGCCGTGGATCGCAGCTCGCCTTGTGGCAGGCCAATCATATTGCCGGGCTACTGCGCGGTGCAGGCCACGAAATTGAGATAGAGATCATTAAGACGACCGGCGACCGGCTGCAGGAAGTCACGTTTGCGCAGGTCGGGTCGAAGGGGATGTTTACCAAAGAGATTGAGGAGGCGCTGGCGGAAGGGCGCGTCGACCTCGCCGTGCATTCGCTTAAGGATTTACCTACCGAATTGCCTGAGCCCTTTGTGTTGGCGGCTACCCCGCCGCGTGTTGATCCGAGAGACGCGTTTGTATCTGTGAAGTTCGAGAATCTTGCCGCACTGCCCATCGGGGCACGAGTTGGAACCAGCAGTCAGCGACGACGCGCGCAATTGAAGGCGCTTCGGCCGGACGTTGAGGCGCAGGAGTTTCGCGGCAATGTGGACACGCGGCTCCGCAAGCTTGCTGAGGGGCAGGTGGATGCGATTCTATTGGCGTCCGCGGGCCTCGACCGCCTGGAGAAGACTGAATGGGTACGCGAGCGGCTGGAGCCCAAGGATTTTTGCCCGGCGGCGGGACAGGGATCGTTGGGAATTGAGACGCGAAAGGACGACGCGGCAACGATTGCGGCTATCGCGTTCCTTGACGACGCGGCGACTCGATTCGCGGTGACTGCCGAGCGGGCTGCTCTGGCTGCGTTAGGCGGGGGCTGCCAGGTTCCGATTGGCATCCATTGCCGCCCGTGGCTGTCTGAAGCGCGGGAGTCCGATGCCTCGGTCGGGCCTTACGGCGAAATTTTCGGAGTGGTCGCTAACCCGGAGACGGGCGCGTCAGTTCGGATTTATCATCGAGCGCCTCGGATCGACTCTGACCCTGCTGAGTTGGGACGGCTGGCGGCGCGGATGCTGTTGGAAGCTGGAGCGGGACCGCTGCTTGAAGTTGCTGGCGGAGTTCCGCGGTGAACTTGTTGCCGCTGGAAGGCAAGCGGGTGTTGGTGACGCGGTCAGCCGGCCAGACCGCCAAGCTCAGTGACCGTCTCCGCGCACTTGGCGCAATTCCAGTTGAGGTTCCGGTGCTGGAGATCGTTCCGCCGGAATCGTATGCGCCGCTGGATGATGCTTTAAGACATCTGGACCAATTCGATTGGCTCATTCTTACCAGCACCAACACGTTGCGCGAGGTCAGTGCTCGCTGCTCGCTTTGCGCCGTGAATCCGGCCGACGCAATGGATTTGAACGTGGCTGCTGTGGGCAGAGCGACAGCAGAAGCAGCGCGGCATTTCGGATTTCGCGTGGCCGTGGTGCCCGATGCCCAGGTAGCGGAGGGATTGGTGGCCGCGCTGGGTGAAAGGGTAAACGGTCAGCGCGTACTGTTGCCTCGTGCCGCTGCTGCTCGCGATTTGATTCCAGATGCTCTGCGCAAGGCTGGCGCTGACGTTGAGGTGGTGGAAGCTTACCGCAACGTTCTACCGGAGGCGGCGCCGGAGCAACTGAAGCGGGCGATGGTGGAGACGATCGATGCGGCTACCTTCACAAGTTCTTCCAGCGTGACGCATCTAGCGGAGGCGGCGCGGCTGGCCGGAATCGCGTTTCCGTTGACTGAAATTCCCTCCATTTCTATTGGGCCGATCACCAGCGGGACATTGCGCGATCTGCATTGGGAACCTGCCGTTGAAGCCGATCCATCCGATGTTCCAGGGTTGATCGCCGCTGTCGTCCACTTATTCCGCGGTTAGATTGATCGTTCGACTCCGCTTATCAAAAATTCCCGTAGATTACTGTCTGGCTGAATGTGTACCCGCTGAAGTAGAGTTGTTTGATACTGCCTTCAAACGTTGTTGTGTCTTGACAGGGTGGCGGAGACTATACCGATGCGCATGCTGATCCGTCGATTTGTCTGCATCTCATTCTGTGCCCTGCTTCAGACTGCGCTCATTTCTTCCGGACAAATCCGCATGAAATCCGATGTAATCAACCGCTCCGGCACACAATGGGACCACATAACGTTTTCTGGATTTGAAGGCGAAGCTAAACCATCAAAGTCAATGCTCACTCTGCTGGGGCGTGAGGTTCAATGGGATGATGCGGGGAAGAACGAAGACAATCCTTCGGGAGTCCACTTGCGCTTCGAAAAGATCGACGAACGGACGGCGCCGGAGGGCGTTGTTGTGGCGCGGTATCGCGTGTTTGCGGAGGGTGCTCCTGAGAACACAATCTATGGTCTTCGAACCTGGGTGGTTGGTAAGGAAGAGTCGTCGGATCCCACTGATCTCTATGTGAACGGGCAAGGGCTGTTGATGATTCACAAGCCGAAGCCGGAGCAGGAGACGAGATTCAGCGCGGGTGACGATGAGTTTCACATCATGCCGATCGCCGGCAACGCAGAGCCTATACGGTATCTCCTTTTCAGCATGGATGGACGGCTGGAGATCTATGGAACATTGGTTCCGCATCCTGTGATGGCGGAGGACCAGGGGTGCTCGATTGAGGCAAGAATAGCGCAGCCGGATGCGGCGGCGGTGCTGATCATTGTCAATCGATTTGCGCCTAAATCAAAGGTGCCGGTGGTGTTGAAGTCGGAGGGAAAGCTAGCCAGTGAGGTGCTGAGTACGGATGCGAATGGGCACGCCGTGCTGGCGGATTTTCCGTATGTGACGGGGAAAACGCAGGGAATGCTGAAGGCGAGTGCCGAGGGCGAGAAGTGCCTGCCCTCGGTCACACTGCCGTGGGGACCGAGTGGTCCCGTGGCTGCGAAGGTTCCGTAGGGCCACGCACCGCACGCCTGGAAATCACACGTCGAATGATCGCCTATAGGGGTGCGCGGCAACCCCCTAATGTTCGCTCCGAAGGTGTCGATTTCGCGCGAATGATCGCGCGCAGGGTTGGACTTCTTTGAGGGGTTAACCTTGTGGGCCCCTGCAAACTGCGTATCGGTACCTGGAATGGTGCCGAATTGGGCGAAAGGGTTGTCGAGAATTGAACGGTGATTCTGTTGAAGCACCTGAAACTACGTTGGAAACCGGTGTAAGGCGATGAAAATGCATGAGTTTTCTGCGTTATTCCTCGCAGGGGAGACGACGGCGGGTTTGAAGCAGGTTTGTGGAAGGGCGCAGTTTGGAGAAGGTCACCAGCTTGGCCTTGGTCCAGTCGATGTACTCGGTGCTGTCGTTCTTGGGCGACTCCCAGAAAGCGCGCTCCTCGGCTTCGCTCGGGAGGGGGATGTTATGCGTTGCCGAAGGGAGCGCTTCGCCCTGCGCGATCGCTGCGGCTTCACGCATGGCTTCGACAAGTTCGTTTGCTACGTTCTTACGCTTCATGGCTTGATCCTTGGACAGATTGGGCCGGTGTCGATTTCAACGGGCGGCTTGGCGGCTCAGGGTGCCGCGGGTGAAGCTGATTTGGAGGCGGGTGCTGGTGGCTTTGGCGAAGCGTTCCAGGGTGCGGGTTGACGGGCGCACTTTGCCGCTTTCAAGGCGGGCGATTACGGCTTGCGTGGTTCCCATTGCCTTGGCAACCTGTTCTTGGGTCATGTCCGCGTCGGCGCGGGCTTTGATCATGGCCGAGGCGAGGGCGAATTCGGCTTCCAACGCATCATAGGCGGCGACGTACTTGGGGTTTTTCTTCCACTGCTTGAACGACTCTTCCACGGGGATGAATTTCGTCTTCATTGAACCTCCTTGGCGCTAAGCAATCATATCTTTATTGCAATGTTTTGAACTGGTAGGCCGGGGATTTATCCCCGGCACGTGTGCTGTCGTCATCGACGGGGATTTATCCCCTGAGGTATGCTCTTCTGAACCGAAATGGAAACCTATGCGCTCACTACTGCGACATTCCAAAGGCGCGCTCTTTTTGCCGTTACAGCAAATGCTGAGTTAATGGTCAAGACGCTCTTTCACTATCGGGATCAAGGGCGGTTCCTGCTGCATGGGTTCGTCGTGATGCCGGAACATTTGCACGTCTTACTGACTCCGTCGGAGAACCAGACGATCGAGAGATGTGCACAGTGCATCAAAGGCGGCTTTTCGCATGAAGTGCGGGCGCAGTTTCACGGCGAAGTCTGGCAGGTTGGATTCCATGAGCATCGGATTCGTGACGGAGTGGATTTTGGGAGACAGCTTGGGTATATTGCGGCGAATCCGGAAAAGCGGGGTCTTGTGGATTGGGGTTTTGTGCATACGCGATTTTGGGAGCGTCTAGATCCCATGCCGGGGAGGTTTGAGCGGTAGGCCGGGGAAAGTGGGCAGGGATGGTAGGTCGGGGATTTATCCCCGACAATAACGGGCGGCATCAACGTTGCCTTTAGGCCCTGAGGCATACGGGTTTCGTCTGGCCCAATCGCGTAGTGCGGGGAGCGAAAAGCATACCTCAGGGGTTAAAACCCCTGTCCTCAAATGGGGCCTTATTGCCGGGGATGAATCCCCAGCCTACCGCTCCGGTGCCGAATCGGGCAGAATTCGAGACTCTTGAATTTCGCCGACGAAGCAGTCTATTGCGGGGGGTATTCGCCGGCGATTGGCGGTCCGCATCGCCCTCCGGGATTTTCGCCCGAGGCAATGATTCCCATCAAGTGTCTAGTTGTCCATTGCAATTCATCTTGATTGCACCAATATTCGCTTTGTGGGATGGTCCCGAAGCGAGCGTAGCAGGAACTATTGAAACCGTTTTCGATATCGTTATACCAAACGACAGTGGTTCCCAGGATTGCAACTACCCAGAAGCCTCCTCCGTGATCTCCACATGGCGAAAGTTTCCATTTTTGAGGAGGAATGCAAATGGCGTCCCAGAACCTTCGTTCAAGAGGGTTCATTGCTTTTCTGCCTCGGTTAATTTGGTCCAGAAGCGATTCTTCGCTGATTGGCTGCCAGTTCACGGGCTTTGGAAACCTCTTGGATCAACATTATTGAATGTTAGTTGTGTTTGCCTTTCCATTCGGCGTAGGGGCCTTGGAAGTCTTCTATGCCATCCGCTTTAAAATTCCATAGCCTAGTGGCTACTTCGTCGATCAAGTCGTGGTCGTGGGTAACTAACAGGACTGTGCCTTCATAGCGCTGCAAGGCTATGTTCAGGGCGTTGATGGCTTCCAGGTCTAAGTGGTTAGTGGGCTCGTCGAAGATGAGTATGTTGGGCTTGGTCAGGATTAACTTGCAGAAGACTAACCTGGCTTGCTCTCCACCACTTAGTGCCTTGGTTTGCTTGTCGCCTTCTTCGCCGCTGAATAACATCTGACCTAATATGCCGCGGATTTCTTCGGAGTGCGCGGCGGGGTTCCAGCGATGGAGCCACTCGGCGACGCTGAGGCCGTGCTCGATGAGGGAGCCTACGTCCTGAGGGAAGTAACCGATTTGCGCTTCGTGTCCCCAGAAGACGTTGCCGGAGTCGAGAACGAAGCCGGGGTCGGCGAGGCCAGGATAGTTAGCGAGCAGGCTCTTGATGAGCGTAGTTTTGCCGGCGCCGTTGCGGCCCATGAGACAGATTTTTTCGCCGCGGAGACAGTTGGCGGTGAAGCCGTCGAGGACCTTGTTGTCGTCGTAGAGTTTGGTGACGTGCTTGAACTCAAGCACGTGCTTGCCGCTGGGGCGAATCTGATCGAACTTGATGAAGGGGCGCTGGATGTTGGAGCGGGCGAGGTCGTTGGTCTGAAGGCGCTCGACCTCTTTGCGGCGGCTGGTGACTTGCGAAGAACGCGTGCCGGCGGCGAAGCGGGCGATGAAGTCATTGAGCTGGGCGATCTTCTTTTCGCGCTGCGAGATTTGCGACTCGAGGGTGGAGCGGATCTGGGTTTTGGCCATGACCATATCGTCGTAGCCGCCGGTGTAAATGATGATGGTTTCGTAATCGATGTCGGCGGTGTGGGTGGTGACGGAGTTGAGGAAATGGCGGTCGTGCGAGATGGCGATGAGGGTGCCGTTGTAGCTGTGGAGGAAGTCCTGAAGCCAGTGGATGGAGTCGAGATCGAGATAGTTGGTGGGCTCGTCGAGGAGCAGGGCTTCGGGCTTGCCGAAGAGCGCCTGCGCAAGGAGGACGCGGACTTTCTGGCCGCCCTGGAGCTCGGACATTTTGCGCTCGTGGATCGCTTCGGGGATGTCGAGGCCATCAAGGAGAATAGCGGCGTCGGCTTCCGCGGTGTAGCCGTCCTCGTCGCCAATGACGCCTTCGAGCTCGCCGAGGCGCATGCCGTCCTGGTCAGATAGCTCGGGCTTCTCGTAGATGCGATCGCGCTCTTCAAGGGCGGCCCAGAGAGGCTTGTTGCCCATGATGACGGTGTCGATGACGCGAAAGGCATCGAAGGCGAACTGGTCCTGACGGAGAACGCCAAACTTGCGGGGGCGAACGACGGTACCCTTTTGCGCGTCGAGCTCGCCGGTGAGGACTTTCATAAACGTAGACTTGCCGGAGCCGTTGGGGCCGGTCAGTCCGTAGCGGCGGCCGGTGACAAAGCTGACGCTCACGTCCTCAAAGAGGACCTTGGAGCCGTAGCGCATGGAGACATTACTGACACTGAGCATTCTTTTTCTGGTTCCTATATGTGGGCCGCAGTTTAGTATCGGCTGCGGCGGGTCACCCCACAGACGAAGACCTGTCCGCAGGGACCCCGGTGGCCCGGATAAAGTCGGGGTTTGGGAGTTGTTGGCGCTCGGCTTGCTTTCCCACGTCCCAAAACCAGGACATGGGGCACCCGAGTACTTTCCGAGAACCCAAAAATAAGACCGCGGGCGCCCGAGTGCGCTGGAGAACATTGGCTCTTTCAGTTTCTCACATATGTGGAGGGCGAGAGAGGGCAGGTGGAGTTTCGCAGGGTTGGGGTGGCTATGGGTGGTGGGCATGCCATTGGTTATTGCGCTTAACCACTTTTGGCGCGATTGTGGGAGCATTACGCGACTTGTTTGTTCGCATGACCTGAAGATTCGGCGGAGAGCAAAATTTTGAGTGCGACGAGAAAACCTTCGGGGTATGTAGCGCATCTCAATGCGAGGACGATAGCGTAGGTACGATCAATCGATTTACCAGTACGTGGCACTGACGGCAAGAGTAGTAGTTGAGGAGAGGCCATCATGTTGACCACGCTCGTTGTGGGGCTCGCTCAACTGTGCCGCAAAAGATGGCGCGGGGGCGAAAGCATAAAACGAAATATCAAAGCCGAATTCATTTCGGGTCGGCCTCCGACCGCCTGGCCGAAGCCGCGTCGGAATCTCTGGCGCGACTAACTACCTGACACATCACTGAACGACAAGTTGGAACTGAAAGTAGGACCAGGTAAGAGGCTGGTCCTGGAACGCCGCGGCGTTGCGCTCGGCGTTGACGACACGTGGGGCTGCTCCACGCGGACGCGGAGGACTGTTCAAAAGTCCCCCAGGGTTTTGACGTGATAGCGGAGCGGCTCCGAGACAACTGATTGGAAGGCCACACAACCATTGATTGGAGAGACACCGATGAGACTAGCCAGACATGTATTTGGCGTAGCGCTGATCTCCCTATTCTGCATTGCGAGTGCTTTGGCGCAGGAGAATGCAGAATTGGAAGGAACCGTGACCGACCCCACAGGGGCAGCGGTTCCCAATGCACAAGTATCCATCACCAACACAGCAACAGGCGAAATACGCAATGGAACGACGAACGGGACAGGACTTTACGATTTTTCAGGCCTACACATTGGGACCTACACGCTGAGCGTGACCGCACCTGGATTCCAGAATTACCACAAGACGAACATTGTGATGAACGTTGCCGCCACGGTGCAGGAAAACGTGGGGCTGGTGGTGGGCGCGAGCAGCCAAACAGTAAGCGTTGAGGCCGACGCACTTCACCTTCAGACGGAAACCAACGAAGTCAGCAGCCTGATTACCGGCGAGCAGATGACGCAGTTGGCTACCAATGGCCGCAACATGGTTTCGCTGGCGACGCTCGGAACCGGCGTTTCAAACATGCTGAGCTCCTTCAACGGGGTTACAGCGCAGGGCAGCGGCTTCAGCCTCAGCTTCAACGGCATGCGGCCGGACCACAACGATTGGCTGGTCGACGGCGGCGAGGCGTACGATCGCGGCTCCGGCGGCAAGTTTGACCTGATGCCGACGATGGACGCCCTGGCCGAGTTCCAAACATTGAGCAGTAACTACAGCCCGGACTATGGCATCAGCTCCGGCGGCACCATCACCATCGCGTTGAAATCTGGCACGAAACAATTCCACGGCGGCGCCTGGGAGTTCAACCGCAACGACGACTTCGATGCGATTCCCTATTTCTCCAAGAACAATCTCGCTCCTGGTGCTACGCCCCTGATTCCGGAGCTTCGCCTGAACATTTTCGGATTCGATATCGGCGGTCCGGCTTTCATTCCCAAGATTTACCCGAAGGATCGCAGCCGGACCTACTTCTTCGAGAGTGAGGAATGGCGCCGCTTCATCTCGGGCGTTAATCCAACCTCGACCGAGACGGTTCCCAACGCGGATTTCCCGACTGCAGGTTCGGCTCTGAACTACATGCCCTGGAATGAGCCGGCGAGCCTTGCAAACGGGGTCTGCAATCCCGGCCAGGCGTGGCCCTGCGTTCCGATTACCTCAGACCCTGCAAAGCTCGCTATTTATCAACAGGACGGGCTGACACCAGGGAACTCGTTCCCCGCGGGCACAGGAGGCGGCATTGCGATTCCAGCCAATCTACTGGATCCCAACGCTGTTCTGTTCATGGGGACGGGAGCAATTCCTCACCAGACCAACACCAGCGCGACTGATCCCCTGGTTCTCGGAGCGCCCAAGCAGCCTACGTTCGTGCGCGAGGATGTAGTGCGCATCGATCACGACATCACGCCCAAGCTGCACCTGATGGGCCACTGGATTCATGACCAGATGTCGCAGACGATTATCCCGAGCGAATGGAGCGGCAGCAGCTACGACACGGTCGGCACTCAATTCGCCAATCCATCCTGGGCATCGGTGATCAAGTTGACCCAGACGCTAACTCCGTCTCTGCTGAACGAGACATCGTTGAACGTCAATGGAAACACGATCAGTTGGACTCCGACAGGTATCTACCAACAGCCGTCCGGTTGGACAGGGCAACCCTTCAGTGGTTTTGCAGGCAATGAAACGCTGAAGGAGCTGCCGCAGGTCGGGTTCTCCGGTGTGCTGAGCACCACCTGGACCCAGAATTACGACCCGTGGCACAACGCGTTCCTCGATTACCAGGTTCGCGACGATCTGTCGTGGAGCAAAGGCAAACACGGAATGAAGTTTGGCTTCTCCTACATGCGGGTCGACAAAAACCAACAGCAACAGGCTCTGGTTCAGGGACAGTATGGTTTCGGATCTGACTGGTCCGGAGATTCCTACCTGAACTTCCTGCTGGGGTTTGCCGACAGCTTCCAGCAACTCCAGAATATGACCACCCCTCACTGGTTGAACAACACTTACTCCTTCTATGGCATGGACAACTGGCATGTGCTGCCGCGGCTTACCTTGAATCTTGGGGTACGTTACGACGCGCTGCCGCACGTCTACGAAAAGAACAACATGGTGTCGAACTTTGTGCCGTCAGCTTTCAGCGCCACAAATGCTCAGTACCCGAATCCGGCTACGGGCTCCCTGAATCCTAACGGGCCTGGGGTTCAGACGGTCAACGGCGGAACCTTCTATACGAATGGCATTGAAATAGCCGGACAGAATGGACTTCCGCGTGGCCTTGTGAACAATGACTACAACACCGTGGAGCCTCGCGTCGGACTGGCCTACGACCTGTTCGGTAGCGGGAAAACCGTCCTGCGCGCCGGCGGAGGCATCTTCTATGAACGCGTGCAAGGGAACGATGTGTACGGACTGGACGTTAACCCGCCCTTTGCCTTCCAACCGACGGCGAACGCCGTTTACTTCTCCAATCCGAATGTCAGCGCCAAGAGCGGACAAGCGGCGACCTCGCCGCTGAATCCGGCGGGACTGGGGAATCTCAACACGCATTATCCAAATCCAGGTACGGCACAATACAGCTTTGGGATCCAACAGCAGGTGCAGCCCGGCATGGTGGCGGTATTGCAGTACGTTGGCTCTATCGGCTGGGACCAGAACGACCTCCGAGCCATCAACACGCTGCCGCTAAGCGACCTCACGGATCGCCAGTCCGTTGCAAGCGGAACCAACTCCAACCTTTTCAGGCAATATGCCGGTTACGCTGGAATCACGCAAACCGAAAGCGCAACCAATTCCAACTACAGTTCCTTGCAGGCAGGGCTGCGCATCGAGAACAAGCATGGTTTGACGGCGCAGTTCTCTTACACATGGTCGCATGAAATCGATATCGCGAGTGGAGACGAAGGTTCGGCGAATTTCGCCGGCGGCAATTCGTTCGTCTCCGACCCGTTCAACCTGAAGTATGACCGTGGATCGGGTGTGCTCGACCGGCGGCATATTTTCAACGTCAACTATGACTACAAACTGCCGTTTTTCCGGAGTGGCAGCGGCGTGCTTGCCCGTGAAGTTCTGGGAGGGTGGGAGCTTTCTGGCGTGACAGTGGCGCAGGCAGGCTCGCCTTTCGAGACCTTCTACAACGGTCCGGACACACTTGGCCTTGGCGGCGGAACAACGAACCGGCCCAACTTAGTTGCGTCGGCGAAGGGGCCGAAGAAGCAGACGGAATGGTTCAACACCGCGGCTTTTGCGGCTCCGACAGCTCCATGGAACGGAGGCACGAATCAAGGCTTCGGCACTGCCGGGAAGGATGCCGTCGTCGGTCCCGGACTCTTCAACTGGAACATGAGCCTGTTCAAGAGCCTGCCGCTTAGCTCACATGAAGGCCCACACCTGGAAATCCGTTTCGAGTCCTTCAATACTTTCAACCACACGGAATTCAACAGTCTCGACACGGGACTAACAGATACCCAATTCGGTCGCGCGACGAATACGTACGATCCTCGCGTGTTCCAGTTCGGCGGGAAGTTTCTTTTTTAAGCTCATGTGACGAGCGAAACCAGAGTATGTGTGGTTTTGCTTTTGGCGCAGCGGCGCGAGATGCCGCTGCGTCATTTTTTTGCCGTCGCGATGGTGATACTCAATTCTGCCGTTCGGTATAGTCCGCTCCTGCCAGCGAACATAGTGCTTTGCTGCCATCCGTTGCACAAAATTCCTGCCATGGGAGGGCCGAGAGAAAAAGGCATTATCCTCCACGCCGGAGGCTTGGGGAAATGTTGATCAAGAGTAGCCGGTTACTCTCCCAGAACTCAGCTACCCGAGTGGTGATGGTCGAGGAAATAGCCCTGCCTTTTGGCCTTGGCGAACCCCTCCGGGTCGGATTCCCCCCATATCGCCCAAGCCATAGCGATTACCCAGCCGATAATCGTCCAACTCAGAAAAAGGCTCAGCTTGGCGATCTTAAGACGATCCTTGCATTTCCGCTTATATGCGATCAAATCGGGTACCGCAATCAGGATTCCGACAGCGATCCAGAAGACGATTTGCATGCTGATCTCCTGTTGCCACTTATTTTAGAACTTATTCCCACCGAGTGAATCCGACTTGTCAAGTTCCGGGCGAGTTGTCGGCCACCCGTAAGTAATATTTAGGTAAACATCCCGGAGCGCCAGCGCACATTTGATCGACTCTCCGGGCAGCCCCTCTGATAGACCAAGACTGCGCCGGGGGCAGCAAAGCAGTACAACGGGTGGAAGCAAAGCACTGTATCCAACCGTAGAACATCAGTTCTTCTTCTCTGTGGAGGCCGGGCGGGGTTTCACTTGGCGGGTAGCGCGATGACGGCGGTTGCGGGGGGCAGGCGAAGAGGGCCTGGGATGTTTAGCGGCTACACGGAGAT
>JBAWCO010000503.1:0-4928 GCA_049590315.1 Occallatibacter sp.
AGAGGTAGCTGTGGACGCAGCTGGCAATATCTATGTTACGGACGACTACTACATGGTGGTCCGCAAAATAGCAGCTGGCACGGGGATCATTTCCACGTTTGCTGGAAACGGTACGGCGGGCTACACCGGCGACGGTGGACCGGCGACAAGTGCGGAGCTTAACACGCCCCGCGGCTTAGCCGTAGACGGAGCCGGTAACCTCTACATCGCGGACTTAAATAACAGCGTGGTTCGCATGGTGACGGCGTCGACAGGAGTCATTACCACGGTGGCTGGAAGCGATAGTCAGGGATATTCCGGCGACGGCGGACAAGCGTCCGGTGCAAAGCTAGCAGGACCCAGTGGAGTGGCGTCGGACTCGGCCGGCAACCTCTACATTTCCGATCAATGGAGTTCTGTCGTCCGCAAGGTGTCGGTCGCTACGGGCATCATTACCACGGTTGCCGGAAACGGCTCTTCGGGTTATTCCGGCGATGGAAGAGCAGCGACGAGCGCAACTTTGGACTCGCCCGAAAATGTGGTGGTAGATGCGGCGGGCGACCTGTATATCGCGGATACCGGCAATAACGTCATCCGCAAGATAGCTGCCTCGACAGGCATCATCACCACTTTCGCTGGCAATGGAACGGCAGGCTATGGCGGAGACGCTGGGCAAGCAACCGCAGCCGGTGCGGAACTGAACGTGCCCTTCGGCGTGGCTTTAGACGGGGCTGGTAACCTCTACATCTCGGACTGGAATAACAACGTAATTCGTATGGTGACGGCCTCGACGGGCGTTATTTCTACCGTGGTTGGAAACGGGACAGCCGGCTTTGCCGGTGATGGTGGACCAGCGACAAGTGCAGAACTCAACGGTCCTCTCGGTGTCGCCGTAGACGGCGCTGGCGATATCTATCTGGCGGATTCCCAGAACCAACGTGTGCGCACCGTGAACGCAATCGTGGCTGAACCGAACACAACAACTCCCGCGATAACTTGGACAAGTCCATCGACCATTACCTATGGTGTTGCTCTGAATCGAACGCAGCTGAACGCGACAACGAATGTGTCGGGCAGTTTCATTTATACTCCTGCTTCTGGAACCGTATTGAACGTCGGGTTGCAATCGCTGTCGGTGACTTTTGTCCCAACGGATACAACACACTACAACGTGACCATGGCCACAGTTTCACTAACAGTGATCCGAGCTACACCCACGATCACTTGGACGCCTCCAACTCCGATTACTCTAGGAACCGCGCTGAGCGCAATTCAGCTGAACGCGACCGCGAATGTGGCCGGCACGTTTGCCTACGCACCATCCATCGGCACGGTTCTGGGTCTCGGATCGCAGAGTCTTACGGTGACATTTACTCCGACGGACACGACCGACTATAACGCCACGAGCGCCACAGTCACTCTAACGGTGTCGTTATTGCCCAGTGCGGGAACGATCACGACGGTAGCAGGGAGCAGCAGTTTTGGATATGCAGGCGATGGCGGGGCAGCGACTAGCGCGGCGTTCGGTGAGGTTGGAGAGGTAGCTGTGGACGCAGCTGGCAATATCTATGTTACGGACGACTACTACATGGTGGTCCGCAAAATAGCAGCTGGCACGGGGATCATTTCCACGTTTGCTGGAAACGGTGCCGCAGGCTATACCGGCGACGGTGGAGCGGCGACAAGTGCCGAGCTTAACGTGCCGCGCGGCTTAGCCGTAGACGGAGCCGGTAACCTCTACATCGCAGACTTGTACAACAGTGTGGTTCGTATGGTGACGGCCTCGACGGGAGTCATCACCACAGTAGCTGGAAGCGGTAGTCAGGGATATTCCGGCGACGGGGGACCAGCGTCCGGTGCAAGACTAGTACAACCCAGTGGAGTGGCGTTGGACCCGGCGGGCAACCTCTACATTTCCGATCAATGGAGTTCCGTTGTCCGCAAGGTGACAGCCTCGACAGGCATCATTACTACCGTAGCTGGAAACGGCTCTTCGGGTTATTCCGGCGATGGTGGAGCAGCGACCAGCGCAACGTTGGACACGCCTGAAAATGTGGTGGTGGATGCGGCGGGCAACCTGTATATCGCCGATAGCGGCAATAACGCCATCCGCAAGGTAGCTGCCTCGACAGGCATCATCACTACTTTCGCCGGAAATGGAACAGCAGGCTATGGCGGAGACGGTGGGCAAGCAACCGCAGCTGGTGCGGAACTGAACGTGCCCTTCGGCGTGGCTTTAGACGGGGCCGGTAACCTCTACATCTCAGACTGGAATAACAACGTAATTCGTATGGTGGCAACCTCAACCGGCGTCATTTCTACCGTGGTGGGAAATGGGACAGCAGGTTTTTCCGGTGACGGTGGACCACCGACAAGGGCAGAACTCAATGGACCTCTTGGTGTCGCTGCGGACGGCGCCGGCGACATCTTCATGGCGGATTCCGGGAATCAGCGCGTCCGCGCCGTGGGCGTGGTGGAGACGGTTACTCTGCTGAGCAAGTCGACGGCAGTGGGGGCGGCAGGGTCGGTGAGCGCGACGTCTACCGCGGTTCTTTCCACGAACGCTGTCAAAGACACCTTCTCCAACGGGCAGGGCAGGACATCGGGCCCAATCGCCATCAGCAATGGGAATGCAAGCGCATCGATTCGCAACGCCAACTGGACGCGGGCTGTCTATACGATCACGGTTACGGCCCTCCCCTCCCCCAACCAGACGATCAGCTTTACGGCTCCGGCATCGCCCACAAACTCCGGCGTCTCTCCGATCGCGCTGTCGGCGACAGCGCGTTCGGGCCGGCCGGTTGTCTTCAGTGCGATTTCGGGACCGGGCACGATAGGCGGCAACATGCTAACCATTACTGGCGCGAGCACGGTGGTGGTGGCCGCAAACCAGGCGGGCAAGGCCAACTACACTGCTGCACCGCAGTTCACCCAGAGTGTCGTCGTCAATGCGAGCAGCCAAGCCAGTTACTCAATGGCGAGCCCGCACGTCATCATTGCGACCCACGCCAAGGGGATTGACTACGCATCAACTCAGGCCGTGTCAGTACCATCCCTAGTTCAGGAATCGGTTTAGCAGGGCAGTCATTGTTCGGGAGAAGTGAAATGCAGAATTCTCAATTTCGGCGTAGCCAAAACATTGCGGAAGACAATCACCCCGCCGCGATTGCACTTCGATACTCATCTCTGCTCTTTAAGGGAATTTCACTGATGACGATGCGACCTAAAATGCGGCTAGGCTCATTTGCTACATGTGCAACTCTCGGTCTGGCAATCTTGTGGCTGCCGTGCGCAACCCGATGCCAAGCTCTGCCTCCGCCTTTCGTTGAAGGATGTCTGCCCGATAATTGGATACCGTTGCCGTTAACGTCTACGAATTTTTCTTTTCCGGATTTGTATCCTCGTGTCTGGGCCCCGGGCCATAGTTATACCGTCACCATCTCCGGCGCTTTCCCGGTCTACGATGATTACCCTAGCTGTACAACCGCGATTGTCTCGATTTTTGCAAATCAATGGCCGACTCCTCCTGAATGGTGGACAATTGGCCCCCTCGCCACTTACATCCATCTCAGCAAATTCATCTGGGTCGATTCGACTACAAGCACGTTTGACGTCTCTGTCGACAGCGACGCTCCTACGGGAACCATCGCTTTGACCTACTTCCCAGGCGAGGATATTTCTTTGATTTGGGGGATCCCGATTCAGCCTCCACCTCCCCCCAACCCACCCTCTCCGCCGGGGCCGCCTCCATGCCGCACGCCGGCGCTCGATCCCGATGCCCCGGTTACGCCTGACACCTGGATACCGGGTCAGACTTCGGATATTACTGTCAAGGGAACCGGCTTCACCATGTCGGCAAATGCAACTTCAAATTGCCCGGCGACAACCATCACGATCGATGTGAACGTCGGAAAAGTCGATTATTCAAACATCGTTGTCGTCGACTCGACGACTATCACCGCCAAAGTTACTCCTGCGGACACCGATCCGGGCGAAATTGCAACAATTACATTATGGGGACCCCCAGGGATCGGACCCGATGTTGTCGGCCACCGAGGCTCGATGAACGCGCCGCCCTCATCCGGAGATCCCGCCACCGTTTTAACGCAAAACCCATTGCCGCAGATTTCTGCTCCAGTAGACGCCATGTTGCAGGCTCCCAATTCACAGGCCTCGTCTGCCGTGCTTCTTCCGCAGGAATCCGCGCCGCCGCAGGTCGCCCAAGTCCCGGCCGCTGCCCAACCGAAACCAGAAAGCACATCTAACCCTCCCAATGGAGAGGTTCCGGTCGCCACTGCCCCGGCACAACTAGCCAAGCTCTATATCCTCGATCCGTACCTCCCTCCCTTCAATGGGCTTTCTCCAATAACCGAGAACCAAGTGATGTCAAATGTATCGAATCAGGCAGTACAGGCAAGGGGGATAATTACGGATGGAACTGCAACTGCAATCGTGGTCTATCAACTTGGAGTCAATACGCCTGTAACTTTAACCGGAACAGACGGAGTCCGGTTCGAGTCGTGGAATCCGCGGTTCCTAACCTATCAACCGCCCGGTGGGAATTGCGGCGGACAATGCTCAATCACGGTCAATCCGATCCAAGGCAATGACGGCTCCTATTATGCATTCGCGTTGATGCAGGCCCCGAAACAAAGCAGCTCTGTTATTTACACTCCGCAAGCGGCGTCAGTGACGGCGAGTATCACCATTAACAACCAGAAGAATACCAGTCCTCCGGTGCAACTTGGCGTAGGGCCCACTCCAGTCGTCTTTGTGCACGGACTTTGGGCTGACGCTACCACCTTCGATAACATGTCATTCTCGCTAAATCAATCGCAACCGTGGGGCGAAGGCGCTCTTTTGTACACTGCTCTTTCCGCTATTAGTTACACGAAAGTGTTTCCCTTCGATGCGGACGCGGCTCCTAACTCAGCAAAATCGGAATTGAG
>JBAWCO010000504.1:0-4301 GCA_049590315.1 Occallatibacter sp.
GCGCTGGATGAGGCGGCCCGAAGGCGTGTAGTAGTGATAAGTGGTGAGCGCCAGGCCGGTGTTCTCGCTCAGGTTGTAGACGGTTTGCACCAGGCCCTTGCCGAAGGTGGTCTCGCCCACAATGAGAGCGCGATCATGATCCTGAAGCGCGCCGGAGACAATTTCCGCCGCTGAAGCAGTGTTGCGATTCACCAGAACCACAATGGGGAAAGTCTTGCCGTCGTTGCCGCGCGTGGCGGTGTACACCTGGTCAGGATAGGCGCGTCCGCGCTGCGAGACGATGGTCTGTCCTTTGGCGAGCAGGTGGTCGCAGACGTCAACCGCCTGGCTGAGCAAGCCGCCGGGGTTATTGCGCAGATCGAGCACCAGGCCCTTGAGGTTCTTGAAGCCGTCAACCGCCTCAATGACTTCCTGCGCCGTGGTTTCCTGGAACATGACCAGGTGGACATAACCCACACCGGGGCGGATTTCATAAGCCAGGTCGACCGAAGGGTTGGGGATTTCATCGCGCACCAGGTCAAAGGAGAGAGCCTTGGTCTGGCCTTCGCGGATGGTGGTCAACTGAACATGGGTGCCTTTGGGGCCTTTCAGCGCCTTGGCCACCTGATCGGATGTCCAGCCGTCGGTGGGCTTGCCGTCCACTGAGGCGACCACGTCGCCGGGGTGAATGCCGGCTCGGAAAGAGGGTGTGTTCTCGCGGGGCGCGATGACGTAGACCTTATTATTCTGCTGCTGGATGACCATGCCGACGCCGTAGTAGCGGCCATGCTGCTCTTCACGCATGCGTGCATAGGCTTTGGGATCGTAGAAGTTGGAGTGCGGGTCAAGGCCGCGCAGCATGCCGGGGATGGCGCCGTCGAAGATAGCCGTGTCAGCCTTGTCGCCGTCGATGGGCTCGGCATAGTTCTGCTCCACCACTGCGTAGACATTCGCAAAGGACTTGAGGTTGTCGCGGAGCGAGCTTTCGTCGGCGGACGACTGCGCCCCCACTTTGCGCTGCATCACCGTGCCTACCATGGCGCAGACGGCAAAGAAGAGAACGACGGTGAGAAGGGCGCGGCGTGCGCGGGGAGTCATAGGCTGAGAGAACCTCCGGACGGCAACTGAACCAGGACTGAACAAGGCGCCTTACTGCGATCTCCCAAGGTATCGAGTGGCAGTCCAGCGTAGTAAGGCCGGAGTGTTTCCCGATAAAAATTAGCCTTGCCTGATGAGCCGCATTCGGCTCCGGCAAGGCTCGTGGACCTGGGAAACCGCCCTCACTAGTCCCTGGCAGAGCGGTCTTACGTAAAAGTATACCACCGGTCTGTTTGACGGCGGATGGGGTGTTCGGGTAGCGGACGGCGGCTATGCGGTGAGGCCGGGGCCAGCCGGTAACCACTCTGTCGGTTCTTTAGAAATTAATGGTCGGTATAGTGGTGGCGGCGAAATCGGGAGTGTGGTGGCGTTTCGTAACCTATCCCTGGCAAACGATTGCTCGCATAATCCGGTTCGACTCTGCTTCGTGAAAGGAAAGTTTTCGTGCGCAAGTCATTCTCGAAATCCGGAGCAATTGCAAAGCCATTCCTTTACGCCGTCATTCTTCTGCCACTGTTCATCCCGGCAATCTGCCACGCGCGAGTGGTGACCTGCACTCAGCCGACCATTACCTCGGTCACGCCCTCAACCTGGGTAGCGGGCCAGACCTACAACGTCGTCGTCACGGGAACCGGGCTCCTGAATCCAACAGGGGTTTGCAACGTGGTCTCCATCGGCCCGGTCTTTCCGGATCCCGGGACCGAGACTTTCGATTTTTCCGCCGTAAGCGACACGGAGATCACGGGCACCGTGACGCTCCCGGCCAACGAGACCCTACAGACGGTCTGTTTCTGGGGGGAAGACTGGCTGGCCGATGTGGTTCGGAAACCAGCCAGTGTCGTTCGGAAACCAGCCAGCAGCAGCTCGGGTGCCTGTCCTGCATTTTCGAACGGGTTCGGTACGATTGTTCCATTTCCAGTGTCGGTCTGCTCCATCCCGACCATCACCTCAATTTCTCCCAACGTCTGGTTTGCGGGGCAAGATACCCCCGTCACCATCACTGGAACCAACTTCGTCACCACCTCAGCGGCCATTCCGGGTTGTCCAGCGACGACGGTTACTGCGACCAGCGCTGATCAAAGCGCGATTTTAGTCTCTGGCGCGTTTGTCACCAACGCAACCACGATTACTGCTATCGTGACTCCAAATTCCAATTCCCCCACCCAGGGAGCCACCGTAGCGGCGAGCGGTGAGGTGAGCCCGCAACCCAACGCAGATGTGCTCGGCGCACCGGCTATGATTTGGACGAGCGATCCGGACGGGAGCAACCCCATCATCGCCGGACCCAATGCCACGCTGACAAACCCCAGCGCCGTTGTGGGCCAGTGGATTCATTTGAATACGACACCCTCGGAGGCGACGCTGGAGGCACTTCCCGTGTTCCTCACCCTTGCGAATAGTACATGGGATGTGGAAGGGACGAATGTTGGCGGCTATGCGCCGAGTACCGCTGCAACAGCTCCCACTGCCACAGTTCTGACAAACTCATACCTAACCACCTATTGGGTCTATCCGGACGCCAGCGCCCAGGCGACTTATTCCTACTGCGTCGCCCCCTCTCTCCTTCAGATCTCCGAAGAGCAGTGTGGTAGCGAAGTGACCGCGACTTTCGATGTGAGCGGGCCAACAGGTGGAACAATGAGCTTCACACCCTTTGCTCCGGCCGTCACTATCGCCAATCTCACTGCCTGCGAAGATTCCAATGGAGCACAATGGCCAGGAGGTCCATGGATGTATTTTGCCACCGGGGTAACTGGCCCCGCATGCCCGGGCCAGGCAAATTATCCCGCGTACGGAATAAATTTCAACACCCCGACGGGGTACTCAAATGACTCTGGGGGCAGCTACTCGCTCATACAATTGATAGGCAGCGACACAACAACGGGAGAGTCAGTCAACCCAGCCGTCGCTGGCCTGGATGGGGGTGTCCCGTATGCATACCCCCCTACCTCTGACAGTCCCAAGGTTTACTTACAGCCTACCGCCACCTCTGTAACCCGAACATTCTCCGCAAACATGTTTTTGATGTGGCAATCTAGTACAACACTTTCGATTCAAGTTCCACTGGGATACCAAAACTGGGGATTCTCCGGTACTGCGACGTGCAGCGCGTCTTGCGGTTCGGCGAGTAATTGGGCGGTGACCACGAACGGGACACCTGGCCCAAACGGCTCCTTCGTACAGAGCTCTCCGTCCCAAACACAAACAAACGACGGCAAAAACATACTTGTGGATGGTTTTCCGACCTGGACCAGCCTCTCGCAGTGAGTCGATGCTCAAAGAAATTGCATTGGATCGTGCACGATTACAAGGTCTCCTGTTTCGAGGGTGTTCCAGCTTTGACGTCGTCTTTCGGGACAGGCCCAAACAAAGCATGAGAAGAAATCAACTCATGGGAGGAATTATGAAAATCACTTACGCGCTTCTTTTGCTCGCTGGCGCATCCATCCCTGCTTCCGGTCAATCTGAGTTCTCAAAACAGACCGTGGCCGTCGACCCGCCGTTCACGCTCACAATCAGTTACAACCAACAAAACCCTAACGTAGAGAGTGCAGCAGACCAGATTGTGGAGAGTGGTAGGTGGGTGGCGTTTCGGGTTCGGAAGACAAACATCTCCGATCGCGAGATAGTCAAAATGTCTCATGCGGGCGGGTCTTATGGCTATTACTTTGAAGTGCGCGACAGCACCGGCAACTTGGTTGGTCCGAGAAAACCCAACGAAGTGAAGTTAAAAGGGGATGACAGGGGAGCGGCGGCATCGGGCACCAAGGACATGGTGCTGCAGCCGGGCGAAAGCAAATTCGACTTCCTTCCTCTGTACAGTTGGTTCGATATGAGCGCGCCCGGAACGTATACCATTCAGGCATTGGCACACATTGCGGACGATCCCAAGTCTGACGTGGTGAAATCGAACATCATCACCATTACCGTCGTTGCGCCGAAGCCTGAGGCCGATGCGCCGAAATAGGCAGGTGGCCCGCTCACCGATCCTGCCGCCTGTCAGCGCGTCGAAATATGGAAGTCTGTGCCCCATTCATCGCGGCTCCATTGCGATGAGTGGGCCGCGCATCCTTGCCGTCCGCTCCGGCTTGATTTCAACGACTCCTCGAATTCCGGTAGCGTAGTGGTTGAAGCTGCTCCATGGCATGGTGCCATCGTAACCCCACCGCGACCTTGCCCGAAGACCCGCTCATCGCGATAAAGCCGCGATGAACGGGGCACAG
>JBAWCO010000505.1:0-4252 GCA_049590315.1 Occallatibacter sp.
GAGACACCCGGTGAAATGATGTTGCAGCTTCAAATTATCTCCCGAGCCTCATGGGGCCCGGCTGTTTGTTTACACCTCGATTATGCAGCTTTGTCAGGTCGCGTAAAGACGATTTCCATCTCTTTTCTTTCCTTGTAGTAATCCAAAACCGGTTACCTAGTGATTACGAAGTAAATAAAAATTATCGCTCTATCTTGCTCATTTATAATAAGTTGACCTTGCTTCTTTCGAAGATGGCTGTGCAGCGACTCGACGGGTAGGTGCCAGCTTGGAGGGCTGAATTCCCCGACTTAGGAGTTCCTCCACTGGCCGAGCCATCGATGTATGGGGCCGCAGACGGAGATGTGTTCAAAAAAACATCAAGAATTCACCAGAAATTTTGGAGTTGGGGACTGGCACACTAGTGCAAACACGATCTTCAGTTCGCGAGGAAATATTGCCATGTCTAAAGCTGTTTCATATGCCCAGTGGTCATTGGAGCCTTACTGTCTAGGACAAAAGTTACGCATGCTGCGGACCGAAAAGCGGCTTACGCTTTCGCGGTTGTCGGCCGAGACCGGGCTTTCGACGGCTCTGCTTTCAAAGCTTGAGACGGACAGGATGATTCCCACCCTGCCTACACTCGCGACAATCAGCCGGGTCTATGGAGTAGGAATGAACTACTTTTTCGGGGAGCCCGCTCGGCATACTTTGTCGATCACCCGCAAGGCCCACCTGCAAGGCAAGGGGCGCGGTCCGGAGTCAGTAAAGATAACTCCACTGAATCCGGCGGCCGACGCCGCTCAACTGGTGGCGAGGATGGTGGAGTTTGTTCCCGGCGGTGTGGCCAGTGCGATGGACGGGTTTGAAGGGGCCAGCGGACTGGTGTATGTGCTGGAGGGCCGACTGCAACTGGATGCGGGCGGAATGCAGGAATTTTTGGAGGACGGCGATTGCGCCTACATCGAGAGTGAGATGGCGCTGGCTTGGAGCGCGGCGGGAAAGCACCGCTGCCGGGTGCTGGCGGTGTTGCCGGGCGTGGAACGCAAGGACAAGTAACGGGCGGGCATTCCGAGGATTGCCGGTTGGTGTGCTGGTCTGTAGGATTGTTTGGAACTAAAGGGATACAAGACCATGCGACCTAACTTTCACCTGATGAAGGCGACACTGACCGGAGCACTGGGCGGTCTGCTTTTCGGATTCGATACGGTGGTCATCTCCGGCGCCATTGATGCGCTGGTGCGGCTTTACGGGTTGAGCGCGCAGGGCAAGGGCTGGACCGTCGCCATCGCATTGATCGGCACAGTAGTGGGCGCACTCGGCGCGGGGGTGGTGGGGCAAAAGCTGGGCGGGCGCGAGACTTTGCGCATCACCGCTCTGCTGTATGTGATCTCTGCAATCGGGAGCGCACTGGCCTGGAGCTGGCCGTCGCTGATGGTCTTCAGGTTTGTGGGCGGACTGGGAATTGGCGCGTCGTCGGTGCTGGGGCCGGTGTACATTGCGGAGCTGGCTCCGGCGAAGTGGCGCGGACGGTTGGTGGGGACGTTCCAGTTCAACGTGGTGCTGGGCATATTGCTGGCATACGTGTCGAACTATGCGATTCGCACACTGCACCTGGGCGCGGCGGAGTGGCGGTGGCAGGTGGGCGTGGCAGCGATTCCGGCCTTCGGATTCCTGGTGTTGCTGTTTGGTATTCCAAGGAGCCCGCGGTGGTCGGCGTCGCGCGATCAGTTAGAGGATGCGCTGGCGGTGCTGAAGCTGATGGGCGAGCCAGATCCGCAGGCGGAGTTGGCCGACATTCGCGAAGCACTGCGGCAGGAGCATGCTTCAGCGCACGAACCGGTCTTTCGTTGGAAGTATCGCTATCCACTGTTTCTGGCAATTTCGATTGGCGCATTCAACCAACTGGCGGGGATCAACGCCATCCTTTATTACCTGCCGAACATTTTTGCATCGGCGGGGTTCAGCCAGATATCGGGCGACCAGCAGGCGATTGCCATTGGGTTTACGAACCTGATTTTCACCATGGTGGGAATGAGCGTGATCGACAAGCTGGGGCGCAAGACGCTGCTGTTGATTGGCGCTGCGGGCACGGCGAGTTGCCTGGCTGGAGTGGCGTGGCTGTTTTCGACGCACTCGCATCCGGGCGCCCTGGTGTGGATACTGGTGACCTATATTGCGTTCTTTGCGTTGTCGCAGGGAGCGGTGATCTGGGTGTATATCGGCGAGGTGTTTCCCAACTCAGTGCGATCGAAGGGGCAGGGTGTGGGGAACGCCAGCCACTGGATCATGAATACATTTATTGCGTTGGAATTTCCGGTGGTGGTGCATTTCCTGAACACCGAGACGCCGTTTGTGTTCTTCGCGGTGATGACGGTGGTGCAGTTCCTGGCGGTGCTGTTTACCTATCCGGAGACGAAGGGACAGACGCTGGAGGCGCTGCAGCGCAGGCTGGTTCATGCGAAGTGACGGGGTTGCGGAAGTGACTTGAATCACGATTCGATGCAAACAATGCACACTATAATTTGAGGAAACGGTCGCAGCTTGGCTGGGTGGGAGAGCTGTGTTCGGGTCGCAACGCTATGGGCGAGAGGTCGGGCGATGGAGCAGACGGGGGTTTCGGCAATGGAGTGCGCGGGAGATATGGCAGAACCTGCGGACGTGCGGCAGGCTGAGAGAGAGTCGCCCCTGGATTTGTTTAACTCCGCGGAGGCGAATGCGCTGCGGACGGAGATTATTCGCACGGGACGGAAGCTGTGGGACCGTCAGTATGTGGACGGGAACGGCGGCAACATCAGCGTGCGTCTGGGCGCCGAGTTTGTGCTGTGCACGCCGACGATGCTCAGTAAGGTGGATCTGGAGGTTGCGGACATTTGTCTCTCAGACTTGAGCGGCAAGATTTTGGCCGGGGACCGGACGCTGACCAGCGAGTTGCTTCTGCACCTGGAGATTTACAAGGCCAACCAAAAGGCGCGCGCGGTGGTGCACTGCCATCCGCCGTATGCAACGGCTTTTGCGGTGACGGGAACAATTCCGCCGAACGGGATGATTCCGGAGTACGAGGTTTTTATCGGGCCGGCGGCGGTGGCGCCCTATGAAACACCGGGCACGCAGGCGTTTGCCGAGACGGTGGTGCCGTTTGTGCAGGAACACAACACCATCCTGCTGAAGAATCATGGAGTGGTTTGCTGGGCAGATACAGTGACGCATGCCGAGTGGCTGTGCGAGATCATGGACACGTACTGCAAGACATACCTGATTGCGAAGCAGATTGGCGCGCCACTTGGGGTGATCCCCGAAGACAAGATCGACGACATTCTGCGGCGTAAGCAGTGGATGGGATTGCCGGACGCGCGCATGGGTAGAATTGGCGGCGATCCACGCGGCGGCGACCCGAAGAACGCGGCGGAAGTAGTAGAGCTGGTGAAGCGGGTTACGGGGCGGCACGAGGGACGGGGCTAACCGTTGCCGCGCAAGAAGGACGCTGCTGTGGTTTGTGCGTATTCGCATTCTGCGGATACAGGGCATTGATGGCAGAGCGGCGCCTTGTCCTTGCACAGGGTTTTTCCGTGCGTTCGCAGAAGAAGATGAGCTTCCTTCAGGCGGTTTGTGTTCGCAGGAAGTTCGGGCTTGAGGGCATGCTGCACGGAGCGATAGGTGGCCCCATAATTTCGCTGCAAGCGCCCCCAGCCTATTCGGACCAGAACGCGCAATCCATTGGACTCGAGCGGCAAGCCGGAAGAGACTCCGCAAAGCAGTAGGATTTTTTCCGCACCTGGATCGCCGATGTTGGGGAACTGTTTGAGGGCCTTCATTGCCTCGACGTACGGCAGAGTCAGGATGGAGTCGAGATTTCCCTCATATTGATTGAGTGCGATGCCAGCGATTTGACGCCAGCGGAAGACTCGCGTCTCGGGTCGCATGCCACCTCGTTTCGCAAGCGGCAACAGGACCTTGTTGGACGCGGCTTCGATGGCGGCTGGCGATAGACCTACCTGGGCACGGAGCGCCTCGAAGACTTCGAGACGACGCTCATCGGAAAGAAGGTAGCAGACGTTTTCCCACAAGACCAGTTCAAACGGACCCTTGGCAGGGGGGATGCTGGGAGCGCCGTAGTGACTTTTCAGCGAAGCGACGATTTGGTTGAAGGATGTCGGCACGGAGACCCTTGGTTGTGGGGAAGCAAGATCGCAGCGGTGTGTGAATGGGGGCAGTTTACTGGGCGGTAGAGAGCAAATGCAATGGCAATTGGGATGTCCATTCTGGACGGCGG
>JBAWCO010000506.1:0-2634 GCA_049590315.1 Occallatibacter sp.
TAGCAGTCCGCCGTTGGGAGTGCATTGTGTTTAATTGTTGAGTGGGACAATGACTTCTACATCACAATTGCCGGCGCGATTCGATACGAATAGGGACCTTCGACGCCTGTTACGGGCAAGCCTTCCCGTCAACACCGTGGAATTGGCGCGCTATTTGGTCGGCAAGATCATCGTTCATGACACTGCACGCGGAAGGCTGAGTGGGCGCATTGTCGAAACCGAGGCCTATCCGGTTGGCGACGCAGCGGGACATGCTTTCCGAGGCATGACACCGCGTAATCGCACGCTTTTCCTTGAGCGAGGGCACGCATATGTCTATCTCGTATATGGCGTGTCGTTCTTATTGAACGTGACAAGTGAGAGGGCTGGAGTCGGCGCCGGAGTTTTACTACGAGCCATCGAACCTCTTGATGGTCTCGAACTCATGGATAGTACGCGTGGAAGAAAACTATGGGCAGATATCGGCAAGGGGCCGGGACGATTGACGGCTGCAATTGAGGTCGACAAGAGGCACGATGGTTTGGACTTGTGCAGTGCAAGTTCTCCTCTTTGGCTGGCTAGGGCGACACGCAAAACGGGTCCGATTGGCAAAAGCGTGCGCATCGGTCTGACTCGCGAAGCGGATCGCTTGTTACGATTCTACGAACGCGGCAACGAACACATAAGCGGGCCCAGGAGACTGCTCAAAAAATGACCGATATTGAAATCGTGAACCCATTTTCACCGCTATGCCGAGCCGAGCAGTCACCGTGTGAGGAAATCGGCGGATGAAACGCGTCCCAGCCGCCGGCGTTGTAGTGTCTCAACCGATGTCTTCAAATCGACAGGCACACTCAACGGGCCTGCCTGATGTCATTTCGTCTTCCTTGAATGTAGTCTTCTGTGGCATCAATCCGGGAATGCGGTCCGCTACCGTCGGGCTCCACTTCGCGAATCGTAGTAACCGCTTTTGGCGTGTGCTTCACCTCGCAGGCTTTACCGCCAGGCGACTTGAGCCGGAGGAGGCGGTCCTCTTGCTCGATTATGGTTATGGAATCACCTCAGCAGTTGCTCGACCGACAGTCAGCGCAACGGATCTCAGCCGAACCGACTTCATGGCTGCTCGTCCCGTTTTCGAGCGCAAAATCACGAAGTACACGCCCAGGTTCCTGGCGTTCCTAGGGAAACCAGCGTATTCAGCGTTCCTGAACCAGCGCGACCTTTCATGGGGATTGCAGCCAACTAAATTCGGCGGATCTGCGGTCTGGCTCTTACCCAATCCGAGCGGCCTGAACCGCGCGTTCAGCATCGGCATGTTAACGGATGCTTATAGACAGCTATTCGAAGCCGCGGCTCTCCGCATTAGATAAGCGCGACAAATTGGATAGTCATGACAGGGTAGTAATTCATCAGACGAAGGTATCGCTCAATACCTTCGTCCAATTGTTGCAATTCTGGCTGTCTGACTTAATCACTACATCAGCCTCGCGACCCCAGTCGCGTGAGCAGTTGGAGCAATTCTGGCCGGAGGCCATGATCCTCCGATCTCCAGCCATCGGAGCCGGAAGACTGGTCAATGCCATCAGGAGCAAGGTTAGTGTTCTTGAGATTTCATCCTCTCTAGAGCTTTGACAACAGACTGCGGAGTCCGTGCGAGAGTTGGATCCGCATCAACAACGTCACTCGACGCGTCGCCGCAGACTGAATCCCACACCTGCAATGCGTCTAAGGAGAATCCAAATGAGCTTGATCGAACACGCGATTGCCGCAAACCGCAAGAGTGCAGAGCACCATGATTCTTCCCTGGCAAACAAGCCAGCTCCGAAGGTTGCAATTCTCACTTGTATGGACCCCCGCCTGAACCAACTGCTCGAATGGCTGGACATCAAACCCGCCGATGCGGATGTAATTCGTAACGTCGGAACGGCAGCAACGGTAGACGTTGTGCGCTCTCTCATGTTTTCAATTCACGTTCTGGGCGTGCGAGAAATCATGGTCGTCGGGCACACTGGCTGCGGCATGGAGATGTTCTCGGAAGAAGATTTTGAGAAGCATCTTCATAAACAATGTGGCGTATGGGCGGTAGCGCCCGACAAATTCCACTGCTATACCGACGTGAATGGGCAGACACAGAAGCAAGTATTGAAACTCAGGTCGCACCCGTGGATTCCGTCAGACATAGTGATTCGTGGATTTGTTTTTGATCTGTCTACCGGCAAACTGAGAGAGGTAACGCCGAAAGACGACAAATAATCGATTGACCGGATGGATATTCGCCATGTGCGGTAAGACACGCAGCGGATAAATGCCTGCATCCGGCGGTTGCTGGATCGTCATAGCGCAAGAAATCGTTAACCAAACAGGGGGGCCTATCATGTTTAGTGGAATGCTTGAAGTCAATCTGAAATCCGACCAATTCGACAACTATTTCGGTATGGCGAAGATGTTGCGGCCGGAACTCGAGAAGCCGGAACTCGAGAGGATTGATGGCTTCGTTGACAATGCCCGATTCGCCAGTCTGACACGCCCGGATGGCACCTCTCGTTGTCAAGCTGGCGCGATGAGAAATCGCTAGTGCGCTGGAGTGTCGAGGCGAAACACCACAAGGTGATGCAGGCCGCGCGTGATCGGATTTTTGCCGACTATCGCATGCAC
>JBAWCO010000507.1:0-4878 GCA_049590315.1 Occallatibacter sp.
GTCGCATTGGTAGCGGAGCCGCTCGCCCCATTCGTCAAATAGTTGACAGTGATCGTCGTGGAGCCGCCGACGTTCAAGCTATCGTTCAGCCCCGCATTCACTCCACCCTTCGACAGGTCGATGAACACATTGTTTTGGCCGCTGCTGTAAGACATTTTGCCGTTGCTGTCTCCCACGCTCGATGCCGACAATCCGCGAATAGTCAAATCGTCTATCGAAGAGCCCGCCGTCGAGGAGTCGCCAGTGTAAATCGCGATAGTACTACCACCGAACACCTGCTGCTGGTTATAGGTAGTCGTCGATCCGATGTTGTTCACCTCGGCCAATATCGACTGGTACTCCTGGTTCGCCGCGCCTTCCTGGTTGCTGTTCAGCGTGCCGTTCGAGGCTTCCGTCGCCAGCGTAATGGCACGATTAAGCAGGCTGGTCACCTGCGACAATGCGCCGTCGGCCACCTGCAACAAACCCACTCCCTCCGTCGCATTGGTCCGTGACTGCGTCAGTGCAGCCGAGTTGGCCGCCAGGCCATTAACAAGCGAGAGGCCCGCGGCATCATCCGCACCAGAGTTAATCTTCGAACCCGATGACAACTGCTGCAGTACCGTTTGCAGGCTGCTGTTCGTGTTGTTCAGGTTGTTCTCTGCGTAGATCGCTGAAAGATTGTTCAATACTCCGAGGGCCATGGGACCACTCCTTCTTGGATGACTTCGTTGGCGCCCTTGCCTGCGGTCTTTCTTCCGTCCGCCAGGCCCCCGTTCCATCCGGTTGGGCTTCCTTGCATCCACTCACTTCATCGGACCAGTCGAAAATAACTTTAGTCACAAATTTTTGCAGCGCCCCTGCACACCCTGTCTCACCTCGCTTCAAAGCCGTCCTGCTTCACTCCACTCACTGCTTCAACACGCTGCATTCACTGCTCCAATATTGTTCAGCAACTGTATGAATACGCTGCACCGCCACCTCTCCACCAACACCAAATCGGCCTCCCGCACCACCCCACCGCACCGCACAAAAAAACGGCGGCAAGGGTTTCACCCCTGCCGCCATCGGTTTCACTGCAACCGCATTTGCTCTCTGTCTGAAACTTTGCCGCTGCCAATCTCTCCTATTGCTGAACACCGGCTAAAGGCCCATCGTCCGGACCCACGCCCATATCAAGCTGGCTCTGCGCTCCCCCAGCCGGTCCACCCGGAGGAGGAAGTGGCGGTGGACCCTGGCGACGAAACTGTCCGCCTTGCCCCGGACCGCCCTTACCCTGCCCGTCACGTCCCCAACCGCGACCGTCCCGTCCACGGCTGGCGCGCAACGCCTGCACTTGTTTCCACTGGTCCGGCGTGAGCTTGCTCCGCAGTGCCAACAGGAAGCGCGCATTCGCCTTTTCCAGTTCGGCTCGCGCCTGTGCCACCTGGTCAATCTGCGCCAGGATCCTACCTTCATCCGGCTGGTCCTGGCCCATCAGCGGCTCCATCCCCAGTTCAGCCTTCTGCAGACCGGCCCGCAGATCGATCAGCTTCTCGCGATGCTCCATCAGGATGCCATCCATCGCTTTGCGTTGATCGTCCGTCAGCTTCAGCGCCTCCACCACCTTCGGATTGTTCCAGAAGCGTCCGTGTTCGCCCTCGGCGCCAAACGCCCGCTCAAACGGAGGACGATGTTCCCCAAATCCGGGATTCGCTCCCATCTCTCCGCCCGGGCCCTGCGCCAGCGCGACACCAGCCATCAAAACTCCTGCAATGGCGACGCCCAGCCGCATCCCCCCAAAAATTCCTCTTCCAGTAATCGATCTCTTGGAAGTTCCCATTCTGTCCCCCCTCAACCCTCTAAAAATCGTGCAAAGGATGATGATTCCCGGTTGCTACTTCGTTTCGTCTTCCGCCATCAATTGAGCCAGCGGCTCCATGGCGCTCGGAACTTCACGCGATACATCGCTGTCTACCTTCAACAGCAAATCCTCTTCTTCTTGACGAGCCTGCTCGGCAGCAAGTAATCGTTGCTGCTCGGCCGCGCGTGCCGCCGCCGCAATCCGAGCCGTTTCCTGCCGCTGTTGCCGCACATGAACTCCACCACCAACTCCGCCCACCACCAGCGCACATCCCAACGCCCAACCCGCCGCCAGCCGCCAACTCCTCTGGCGCACAACCCTTGCCGCCATCCTCGGCCGGCTCAACTCAGCATCGCTCCACGCGTGAACGCTCATCTTGAAGTTGTCCAGCGCCTCTACCAGCGCCTGATCCTCGGCCTCGCCGGAAACCAGTCTGTCTAACTCGACTCTCTCGTCCATCTCGCTCGGCCGCCTTCTAACTCCATCAATCCAACTCATCGCTTTCCTCCCAGTTCCGCACGCACTCTTCCAAGTGCCCGCGAAAGGTGCGCTTTCACCGTTCCCTCGCTCAACCCGGTGGCACGCGCAATCTCGCTCAACTCCTGCTCCTCCACGTAGCGCAGCAGAAACACCGTCCGCTGCCGCTCGCTCAATCCCTTCACCGACTGCCAAACCCGCTTTACCTGCTCCTGCGCCAGCAACTTCTGTTCCGCCGATCGCTCTCCGCTCGGCAGCCAATCGCTCGCCTCATCCAGGTCCACTGAGTTGGTCCGCGTATGCCGCCAGAACTGCATTCGCCGGTTCCGCCAGTGGTCTTTCTGAAGGTTGATTGCAATTCGCATCAACCACGTCATCGCACTCGACTCGCCCCTGAAGCTCGCCCAGTTCCGGTGCGCCTTCAGGAAACACTCCTGCGTCAGCGTCTCCGCCAGGTCCACGTCGCGCGTGGACGCAAGCAGAAACCGGAATATCTGTGGCCTGTGCCGCTCCACCACACACGTGAACTCGTGCGCGGCAATCTCAGCTGCCGTGGCCATGTTCATCGCTTCCAGTGCCGTGCCGGATGCCATCACTCAAGTAGACGCCTCCCTTGGACGTGGGTTTACAATGCCAACCACAATTGTGGCTTATCTGAGGCCCGCATGCGCTCCATCGCCTGCCACATCCTCATTCCCGCTGCCGGATGTGGTTTTGCTACTGCTCGCTATTCCTGAGCATCGCAAGACTCGCACGCTGCTATCACCGAAACCTGCGCACCGCCTCTGCAAGCCCGGTCTCGTATGCGTCGATCAGCCTGTCCCACGCCGCATTCGCCGCATCGTCAACTAACTTGCGCCGATCATCCGCATCGAACCACGCAACCGTCTTCTGAATCCCCTCTGCGAATGAGGTCTTTGCACAATACCCCGGAACAAAGCGCTTGATCTTGCTGTTATCGAACACCACGCTCGACGCCTTATCTCCCGTCAGGCTGCCCACTTCATCTGGAACGCAGGCGCTCAGAAAGTCTGAAGCAATGTGAACAGTCTTTGCCGCCACGCCCGCTGCCTGCGCCGTGATGCGATAGAACTGGTCCCACGTCATTACCTCGTCGCTCGTAATGTGAAACGCGTTGCCAATCGCCTGTTGATGTCCAAGCAATCCCACCAGGCCCTGCGCAAAATCGCTGTTATGCGTAATCACCCACAGTGACGAGCCATCTCCAGGCACAATCACCTTCTTGCCTTGCCGCATCCGATCGACCGCCGTCCACGACCTCTGCCAGCTATTCACCGCCAGCACAATCTGCGTATCGCCGAACGTCAGCGATGGGCGCACAATCGTGATCGGAAACCCCTCCTCGCGATACGCCTTCATCAACCGTTCTTCGCAAGCAATCTTGTCCCGTGAATACTGCCAATACGGATTCGCCAGCGGCGTCGATTCCGTAATCAGATAGTGACTCACCGGCCTTTGATACGCGCTTGCCGAGCTGATGAAAATGAACTGTCTCGTCCTGTCTCTGAACAGACGGATATCCCGTTCGACATCGGCCGTCGTAAACGCAATCCAGTCCACCACCGCATCGAACCGTTCGCCGCCCAGCGCCTCAGCCACAGCATCCTCGTCCGTAATGTCCGCCGCAATCGTACGAACGCCCTGTGGCGCCTCAGCAGTCCGTTGCCCTCGCCTGAGCAGCGTCATTTCGATGCCCCGCTCCACTGCCAGCCTCGTCGAAGCTATGCTGATATTCCCGGTGCCACCAATAAAGAGGACTCTCATCCTGCCTCCACTCTCGCCTTCATTTATAAGCCTTCCATAAGTTGCCCCGTCTTCCATAAGCTATCCAGGCATCTCCGCACTGACACATCGCCGCCGGCAACGGTAAACTGTCCTTGCCATGCTGCTGCTCGAACTCCGCGAACAAGTCCTCCACGCCAACAAGGAAATCTCCCGCCGTGGTCTCGCTCCGCACACCTTCGGCAACGCCAGTGGCGTAGATCGTGCGGGAATTGACGGCTCTGGCCGCGAGCCCCTCGTCGTCATCAAGCCCAGCGGCGTCGACTATGCAGCGCTCACCCTCGCCGACCTGGTCGTCACCAACCTCGACGGCAAAATTGTCGAAGGCGCCCTCCGCCCCTCCAGCGACCTCGACACCCATACCTTGCTCTACCGCGAGTTTCCCCAGATCGGCGGCATCGTCCACACCCACTCCGAGTTCGCCACTTCCTGGGCGCAGGCCTGCCGCCCCATCCCCTGCCTCGGCACCACCCATGCCGACTACTTCCATGGCCCCGTTCCCGTCACCCAGCCCCTCACCGCCTCGGAAGTCAGCGAAGCCTACGTTCGCAACACCGGTCAGGTCATCGTCCGCCGCTTTCGGGCCGAAAACCTCGATCCCGTCGCCGTACCCGGCGTTCTGGTCGCCGGGCACGCTCCCTTTGCCTGGGGAAAATCCGCCGCAGAAGCCGTCGAACACGCCGACGTACTGGAATACATCGCTCGCCTTGCCTTCCGTAGCGTACTGCTCCACCTCGAATCGGAGCCTTCTGTGCCGTCCATTTCCGCGATTCCAC
>JBAWCO010000508.1:0-4209 GCA_049590315.1 Occallatibacter sp.
CAGTCATGCGATTACGGCTACCTTCGCACCCACCGACTCAACCAACTATACGACGACTACGAATTCAGTTTCGATCACAGTGAACGCGGCAGCACCGACCATTACCTGGGCGGCTCCAGCGGCGATCACTTACGGAACAGCGCTGAGCGGGACACAACTTAACGCTTCATCCTCGATTGCTGGTACCCTCAGCTATTCACCGGCAGCGGGCGCTGTGCTGACAGCGGGCAGTCATGCGATTACGGCTACCTTCGCACCCACCGACTCAACCGACTACACAACGACTACGAATTCGGTTTCGATCACAGTGAACGCAGCAACACCAATCATTACCTGGGCTACTCCGGCGGCGATCGGCTATGGGACCGCACTGAGCGGCGTCCAACTCAATGCTTCATCCTCGATTGCTGGGACCTTCACCTATTCGCCGGCGGCGGGCACACTGCTGACAGCGGGCAGTCATGCCATCACGGCCACCTTCACACCTACCGACTTGACCGACTACACAATGACTACGAATTCGGTTTCGATCACTGTGAATGCGGCGATACCGGTCATTACCTGGGCTGCTCCGGCAGCGATCCCTTACGGAACAGCGCTGAGTGGCGTCCAACTCGACGCTTCCTCTACGGTGGCTGGGACCTTCAGCTATTCGCCGGCAGCGGGCACAGTGCTGACCGCGGGTAGTCATGCCATCACGGCCACCTTCACACCTACCGACTTGACCGACTACACAACGACTTCAAGTTCGGTTTCCATCACGGTGAACGCGGTAACACCCGTCATTACCTGGGCTGCTCCGGCGGCGATCACCTACGGAACAGCGCTGAGCGGCACCCAACTTAACGCTTCTTCTACGGTAGCCGGTACCTTCAGCTACTCGCCGGCAGCGGGCACAGTGCTGACAGCGGGCAGTCATGCCATCACCGCTACCTTCACACCTTCCGACTCGATCAACTACAGAACGACTACGAGTTCGGTTTCGATTACAGTGAATACGGTAACACCCGTCATTACCTGGGCGGCTCCGGCGGCCATCACTTACGGAACAGCGCTCAGCGGGACACAACTTAACGCTTCTTCCACGATGGCTGGTACCTTCAGCTACTCGCCGGCAGCGGGCACAGTGCTGACAGCGGGTAGTCATGCCATCACAGCTACCTTCACACCCACCGACTCAACCGACTACACAACGACTACGAGTTCGGTTTCGATTACAGTGAATACGGTAACACCCGTCATTACCTGGGCGGCTCCGGCGGCCATCACTTACGGAACAGCGCTGAGCGGCACCCAACTTAACGCTTCTTCCACGGTGGCTGGGACCTTCAGCTATTCGCCGGCGGCGGGAACTGTGCTGACAGCAGGATCGCGGACGCTTTCAGTAACATTCTCACCGACAGACGCTACCGATTACAAAGGCGTGACGGCGACCGTCACACTGACAGTGAAACGTGCCACGCCCGTCGTCAGTTGGACCACCCCGGCGGCGATCCTCTACGGAACGGCTCTGAGTGGCACTCAACTTGATGCCAGTTCCACGATCCCAGGTGTATTTGCATATACGCCTATCGCAGGCACGGTCCTGGCCGTGGGTTCACAGACTTTGTCTGTTACTCTCACACCAACGGACACCACCGACTACGCTAATGCAACGAAGACTGTGAAATTGACGGTCAATCAAGGCATTTCGACGCTCAGCATCAATGCGACCACCATAGCGTTCGGTTCCACGAATATCAACACGCCGTTGACTCAATCGGTGACGTTGACATCCACGGGCACGGCGGCGGTCACTGTCAACTCGGCAACTGTAACGGGTGCTGGCTTCTCGGTTGCGGGGTGCACCTTCCCCGCGACGCTCACTCCTGGCCAGGCTGTAACCCTCTCGGTGGAGTTCGATCCCACGACCGCAGGGGCGGCAACAGGTCAACTGACTGTTACGAGCACCTCGTCGACTAACAGTACGGCAACGATTGCCCTGACCGGTACAGGTGCGGCTGCCGCGTATGCAGTCAACCTCAGCTGGGATGCTCCTAGTAGCTCGCAGGATCCCGTATCCGGTTACGCAATCTATCGGGCACCGAGTGGAGGCACCGTATATCAAATGGTGAATTCGTCGGTCGACGCCAATACGGCATATGTGGACAGCACAGTTCAGAGTGGGCAGTCTTACGAATACTATGTTGAAAGCGTCGACGCTTCCGGGATTGAAAGCGCGCCATCAAACACGTTTTCCGTAACAATTCCCTGATTTGGATTGTTGCGATTGGCCACAAATCAAGGCCCTGTTCTTGTCACCTTAAGAACAGGGCCATCAACCTTCTGCAAGATTCGCACGAAGTTCATGCGTCTGCGATCTAGCCCCCTGTCGTCTTGACCCTCATTGGGATTGGTTGCCCATTGAAAGGTGAATCCTCACCCCTCCGGAAGATCCAGAACAAAGCGAAAACGACAATCAGGGCGATCCCGAAGAAGACTATTCCGCCCTGTCGATGAAGTTTTCCCGTCAAATATTCAGGATCGACTCGCGTCCCAAGCATTGCAATCGTAAAAATGCGCAATCCGTTTTTAGCAACCGACAGCGGTATCGCGAGGCCAATCACTATTGCCCTTCGCCACGGCGAGCGCAAGAGAAGCTGAGCCAACACCATGGTAGTGACCAGCAACATCGAGCTCGATCGGATGCTACTACACTCCTGAGCGACCTGAAGTGCAAGTCCGGGGATAACCAATACCACGCCATCTTGCGCAACAGGAACATTGAACACCGCAAACAGCATGTGCGCTATCCATGCCGAGCATAGCTGCAGGAAACCAACGACCACGTTTAATACAAATTGCGGAAAAGGGACCAGCCCAAACAGGAAGCAGAGTGGAAATCCAACAGATCGTGCAGCACGATAGCCAAAGCAGAATACAAACGCGCCAATCCATGACAACACAAGCGCAAACATGCTGATCGAAAGCTGCACATCAGAGGATAGCCGTGCTGAAACGCCAAGCGTGGAGCACGCGATCAAGACCGCCGCCACCAGAAGAGCGGAACCAATCCCTGCACTTAGCGAGACTGTTATACGTAGCGATCGCCACTCCAGAAAGATTAGAGCCACGCTGATGGGAAGAATCAGGAGTATATGAGTGTATTCATCGTTGCTGAGCGACAATGCAAACGTACCCACCAGGGCGCGCCACTCGACCAGCGCGAAAATTCCACAAAAAAGGGCGAAACCCAATAGATGTTTTGCCGGCTTGGTCAAGAACTTTTGCATTTGATCACTACTAGAGTCACAAGAGATCACGATCACTCGCGAGTAATCCACAGGACAGATTGGCCCGTAGAAAGACGATCACCCGGAGCTGGCGTAGTTAGCTCGCCATGTCCGGGTGATTGTTGAGAGAAGATGCTCGAGAAATCAGGCCAGTTCCCCGATTGCTGCGCGTTGCCGATACTTGAAGAACATCGCACCGAAGCAAGTGGCTCCGGCAAGGAAAAGGAACAAGAACGTTGCGCCACCTTCGGGAACGCTAAGCCCCTCTGTCCACATTTCCTGCGGCTCGCCTGGGCCCAGATTGGCCGGTGTCAGTATCCAAAGGTTAGTCAAAGTGGCCAGGTACTTGGTTGCCGCGGAAGTGTTGCCGCCAAACGCCAACTCCACAGCCGCGACAAGCGCTGTTGCCTTTGTGTCCAGGCCCGAGATGCCGCCTGGAGCTGTAATGTACCAAATCGCAGAAGAAAGCTCAGCTTGCGTTATGCCGGTGATGCTCCCATAGGAGGAGTTGCCGGAGAACATCATGCTGACCAGCGTGGCTACCTCGGCATATCCGGTAAGCCCAATAGTGTTGCCAAACATTGTGCTCCCGAGATTTCCCGAAGCCAGGCTCGATGCCTGGTAAGCGTTGGCCTTCCATGTTTCGCCCGAAGTGATCTCATCTTTGAAGTCATCGCAGATTATCCCAGATGACGAGGGCACACCGTTGATCGTCGCCGTATAGATGCCGGCGCCATAGTTTCCACTGGAGTTGCCCCAGGTTGTGGAGTAGCCGCCCGTAAAGTCCACTGTGTCCTGTTGAGCAACAGCAGGAACTCCAAGACAAAGCCCAATCGATCCGACCACCAAGGCAATCACTCTAGCTCTGCTTTTCATAATTTACTTCCCTCTCGTTTGCGCCAGGGTGACCTAGATGCACCGACGGCGTGTTAGAAAC
>JBAWCO010000509.1:0-22237 GCA_049590315.1 Occallatibacter sp.
GCTTTATGGTTCGACTAATCACTTCCGCCAGACATTTTCGAGCATCGCGAATCCCAGCACACTGCGCAACAGCGAGACTCTCACCAAGTTCTCGCTCACACCCAACAACGAACTAGGCGCTGCTGCACACTGGAGCCAACCTCTGAGCCCCGGATTGCTGCTGGTGGCTGGAGCAGATGTGCACGATGTGCGTGTATGGGACCGAGAGCAGTCTTATGGCAAATCCACCGCCCTGACTAATCTGCACAATCACCAGCGGGATTCGGGCGTTTACGTCGAAGGGATGTGGGTCCGCAAAGGCTGGACGGTCACCGCATCGAGCCGTTTCGATTGGTTTCAGAACTACGACGGCGGGCAACTGCAGTGGAACGGATCGAGCTGGACACCGACAGCCAGCCAACCGCCCCAATTCGACCAGCGATTCTTCGATCCGCGCATTGGGATTTCGCGGAAGATCAAGGATCACTGGGCGCTGTCAGCGTCCGGGTTCCGTGCCTTTCGCGTGCCCACGGCCAATGAACTCTATCGCTCGACGCAAGTCGGCAACCTGCTAACCCTGCCCAACGGAAACCTGCTCAGCGAGCGCGCCACCGGCTGGGAGACAGGCCTGGCGACGCAGTGGCACTGGGGCAGCGTTCGCTCCAGCTATTTCCTCACCCAGGTCAACCGCCCCATCACTGCGGTCACTACCTGCCCCACATGTTCGCCGATCCTGCTCATGCGCGAAAACCTGGGCCAGATTGAGAGCCGAGGCGTATCGATCGATTATGAACTGACGCCGTTGCGTTGGCTTGCGATCGATGGAGGCTACCAGTATGCGCACGCGACTGTTACCAACGACACTCAGACCCAGGCGCTGGTCGGTAACTGGATTCCAGAAGTTGCACGCAACCTGGCCACAATGAATGTGCGCGCCTTTCGCCCCAGGCTGGGAACACTGACCTTGCAGGGGCGTCTCAGTGGACACCAGTTCGATGACGACGCGAACGCTTACTTACTGCATGGATACTTCCGCATGGATGTTTACGCCTCGCATGAATTCGGCAAGCGGCTCGAGCTTTTTGCCGCGGGCGAGAACCTGCTCGATCGCCAGATTGAAGACTCGAAGACGCCGACCACAACAGTGGGCATGCCGCGCGTGGGACGTGCCGGCTTACTTGTGCGTTTCGGCGGAACCGGCAAGTAGGCGCGCCGAGCCTGCCTGAGCGCACTGCCGAATCCGTCCCGCTAGAATCGTTAAGTGAGTTCAGCCTTCAACATCCTTGCGGAAACCGAAGCGGGCGGTCGCCGCGCGCAGATCCATCTACCCCACTACACCGTTGAAACGCCGATCTTCATGCCCGTTGGCACCGCGGGGACGGTGAAGGCCGTTCCGCAGGACGTGCTTGAGACTCTCGGCGCGCAGATCATTCTTGGCAACACCTATCACCTCTATCTACGACCAGGCCACGAAGCCATTCGACGCATGGGCGGGCTGCATCGCTTCATGAGTTGGCCGCGCGCCATGCTTACCGATTCCGGCGGTTTCCAGGTCTTCAGCCTGAGCCAATTGCGCAAGGTGACCGACGAAGGCGTGCGCTTCCGCTCGCACTTGGACGGCAGCAGCCATTTCTTTACGCCTGAGCACTCGATGGACGTGCAGATCGCGCTGGGCGCGGACATCGCCATGGCCTTCGACGAATGCACGGAGTATCCGGCCGACCGCAACCGTGCGCAGGAAAGTTTGCGGCTGACCATGGCCTGGGCGCGACGGTCGCTCGATCACTTTCGCGTGCACCGCGAAGAAGTGGTGTGGCATGAAGAGCTGGGCGGCCGCAAGCAGAGTCTGTTTGGCATTGTGCAGGGCGGCATGTATAGCGGTCTGCGCCGGGAAAGTGCCGAGCGCCTGATCGAGATGGACTTCGACGGCTACGCCATTGGCGGCCTCAGCGTGGGTGAACCGCGCGAGCTCACTCTTGAGATGATCTCGGAAGTACTGCCGCTGCTGCCTAAAGACAAACCGCGTTACGTCATGGGCGTGGGCTACCCCGACGAGATTGAGAAGTATGCGCGCATGGGAGTGGACATGATGGACTGCGTGCTGCCCACGCGCGCCGCTCGGCATGGGCTTCTTTTCACCAGCGAAGGCCGGCTCAATATCAAGGGCAAGAAATATGCGGAAGACCAAGGGCCACCTGACCCGGAATGCGATTGCATGGTTTGCCGCCGTTACTCGCGCGCCTATCTTCGCCACTTGATGCAGGCAGGTGAGGCGCTGTCCGGCACGCTGAACTCCATCCACAACCTGGCGTATTACCTGGGCATTATGGAGCGGGTGCGCAACGAACTGCATTCTGAAGCTTGAAGTTTATCTAGTCACCTCACCATTACTGAAAGACGGACGAGTTGTCTCGCGAATCGCCCTTGCGGAGTGACTCAACTGTCCTTGAATGTGGACAAGGCTCTGCGATAAGATCCTAATCGCCATGGAGATAGCGGAAAGAACGGTGGTCACATTCGAAAGCTCGGCCTTCAACACGTCCGAGCCCAAAGATTATTTCATCAATCCATGTTGTTTCGGCGATGACGTCGCGAAGTGGCTGATAGAGCGGTTGCATTGCAAAGAATATCAAGCAGCGGATATGCCTGGCCAAGAAGACTTCGGCTGGTTCTTCACTTTCGACGCATCGGGTATCGAACACTGTTTTGTAATTGGACATCGGCCGGGAAATGAGGAAACAGAAGGTGTGTGGATCGGTTGGCTGGAACGGAGCCGAGGTTTTGTTTCATCGATGTTGGGAGGCCGCAAGCGTGATATCCATCCGAACGCGGTGCGTGCGATTCATGAGATCTTGTCGAATTCTCCCGAAATCCAGAACGTCCGGTGGCACATTCAGCGCGATTTTGATACCGGCCAGAAGGAAATTGGGACGCCTGCCCCTTAATCTGACCAGCGGTTGAGGTTCTTTCGCCTCCTTCAACTACGCGTCGATGGCTGCGCCTAACAATTGCTTCAGAGCCTGCACATATTCCGTGAGCGCGTCGCGACCCGCTTCGGTCATGCGATACAGAGTCTGCGGCTTGCGTTGAACAAACTTTTTTTCGACGGCAACATAGCCGGCTTCTTCGAGCTTGAGGAGCTGTGCGCCAAGATTGCCGTCGGTTGAGCCGGTCTTGGCACGGAGCCAGGTAAACTCCGCCTCCTCCACGCCGGAGAGCAGCGAGAGCAAGGCCAGGCGCAGCTTCCCGTGAATCACAGGATTGAGCTCCGGCAAATCAGGCATGGGAGATGCCTCGTCCGCGTTTGCGCGATTGCGCGACCATCCCGTAAATTCCGAAAACGATCTGGCAAAAGAAGATGGCTACCAGGAACACGATGCCTGCATGTTTGTCCGAGATGAAGCAGCAAGCGGCTGTTGCCGTCCACCAGACCACGGCACAGGCGAATTGCATTCTCCATTTGAGAATGATGCTTGAGGTCGCATTGGCAGCGCCAAGCATGGTCCCGATAATCGCCACGCCGATATGCAGATCGATCCTGCCGCTGATGCCAAGAGACAACATGACAACAAATGTGGAAACGCCCATGCCGAGCCAGATGGCCAACATGGCGCGGCCCAGGGTCGTCTCGGGTTGCCTGCTCTTGCTTCGCGAGGCCAGAATGCCCGTTAAAACACTGGCTGCAATCATGGTCACTGGCCAGGCAATGGAACTATGGCCGAAGCGGGCCCACGCAATGGCTACGTAATAGGCCACGCCCCACAGGACAAAAGTCCATCCCCAGCTTTCAGTGGTCCGCCGACCCTCGGCGATCATGCTTTCAATCAGGCGGAGCCTGTCTTTCAGTTCCTGTTCATCCAGTTCCCGTTCTTCAAGGTTCGACATCTTTCGAGTACTCCTCTTATCCGGTTCACTTCGCGATTATGCGTATTCCCAGCGGCGTGCGACTCTGCGAGCCACTGCGAAAAGCACAATGCCGATGGCAAGCAGAACCGAAACCTGTTGCCACAGCGCAGTCACCGGCAGGTCGCGCCAGAAAACTTTGGTAAAGCCATCGATGGCCCAGGCGTTGATGGTCCACAAGCCGGCCTTCTGCATTGCATCGGGCATGAGAAAGCGCGGAAACATGCTGCCGCCGATTGCGGACATGACCAGAATCAGCAGCGTGGAGAGCGCGCCTAGTTGCGCCCGTGTGCGACAGATACTGGCCAACAACATTCCGAACGCGGCAACTGCAAACGCTGTGCTCAGGCCCATCACAATAAAGCCGGGGATATGGCTGAAGAAGTCGAGGTGAAACACGGCCCAGGCCCAGAGGAACATCACTGTCAACTGCGTGAAGGCGAGCAAGATGTTGAAGACTAGCTTGCCCGCAAGCAGCCCGCTCATTGTGATCCGTGAGCTGAGCACGCGATCGAGCGCGCCGCTCTCAGCTTCATCCAGCAGCGCGCCGGCCGATCCGCTGGCCGTGAAAAGCAGGAACATGACGCCGATGGCCGCGGCCTCGAAGGACACCATGGGGCTCTTCTTGTTTTCTCCCACCACGGAGCGGGACTTGACCGCGATCATTCCGCTGCTGCTGGAACTCGTCGCACCTGTTTGAGTCGAATTTGGCTGGTTCTCAACCTGCCGCAACCGTTCCAAGCTGTCATTGATCTTCTTGTGCTGCTCGGGCGTGAATCCGCCAATGTAGTCGCCGGTGTACTTCATTCCCTGCTCTGCCATCACGTCAGGCAGGGCGGTCATTGCAGCCTTCTGCAACAAGCCCGCGACCATCTGCGGCGCAATGGTGTCGCTGGCGTCGTTGAGCAGTTGAATTGCCGGCGCTCCCGAATCTCCTCGGAAGGAAATGGGATTGGCGCCCCAACCATGCGGAACGATGAGGGCGACAGACACGTCCCCTGCCTTGACCGCGTCCTCGGCCGTGACAGTTGTGTAGTCGGTGGGTTGTGGCTGGTCCTTGGTGGGGGCGGGCTTGGTGGAGACGCTGAGCGAGCCATCGTTCTCCAGGCCCTTGACGAGCTGTTGGGAGGCGCGGCTCTGGTCTTCATCGACCACAATGATCTTGATCTTCGGGATCGTGTCGTGCTGACCGCCAAAGACGACGGCGAAGATCGAAAAGAAAGCGATGGGTACAACAAAGCTGAGCACCAGCGAAACGCGATCGCGGCGCAGGGCAACCAGGGCGGTACGAACAATGGGAATAATCAATCGCGTAACTCCCTTCCAGTGAGGTGCAGAAACACGGACTCAAGATTTGGTCGGCGCAGCGATAGGTCAACTAGCTCGAGGCCGGCTGCGGACGCGCCTTCAAGCAAGCCTGCAATTTCAGTGGGGCGCTCAATGGTGAACTCCGCCGTGGATTCGACCAGCCTCCCACCACGCGCCGCTACCCACGCCCTAACTTTTCCAACAGGGCCGTCGAGCCGCGTAATCACCTGGCTGCGCGAGGCGAAGGAGTTGTGGATGAGCGCATCTTTGGTGTCGAGAGCAATGATGCGGCCATGGTCCACGATGGCGATGCGATCGCACAAGCGCTCAGCTTCTTCCATGTAATGCGTGGTGTAAACGATGGTCATTCCCTTGGCGCGAAGGGCTTCAATCATCTCGAAGATGCGATTGCGCGATTGCGGATCGACGCCCACGGTTGGCTCGTCCATCAACACCAGGCGCGGTTGGTGGATTAGTCCCGCCGCCATGTTGAGCCGCCGTTTCATTCCTCCGGAAAGGTTCCGCGTCAACTCGCCTGCGCGATCCTGCAATGCTGCCCAATCAAGGCACCACGCGACAGCCTCATCGAGCTTCTTGCCGGTCAGGCCGAAGTAGCGCCCGAATGCGCTGAGATTCTCTTTCGCGGTGAGGCGTGGATAAAGCGCCAGATCCTGGGGAACCCAGCCTAGCGCAGCGCGCGCCTCAGGCGAATCCGCTGCTGCGCCAAATACGGCGACGCGCCCAGAGTCTGGAATCACGCGGCCCACAATGGCGCGGATCAGCGTGCTCTTGCCCGCGCCGTTGGGGCCGAGCAGGCCGAGACATTCGCCACTGCGCAATTCCAGCGAAATGCCGTCGACGGCCACCACCTGGCCGAAGCGCTTGACCAGCGCATCGATTTGGAGTGGCAACGGCGAAGGCGAAGCGAGTATGGATGGATTCGAATTGGCACTCATGCAGTCGAGCCTTTCCCGCCAAATCCGGCGGATTTTCCGATACACAGAGTACTCTATTTCATAGAGTATCTAATGTCAAGAACGATTTTTTGCGGTTTTTCAGAGTGCGATGTGGGAGTGTGCTGGCGTGTTTCGTCGGAGCTTCTGTTGCCTTAAATATCAGCTCTCGCTATCGACTGCGATGTTGATTTCCATCAACGATGAAGCAGCGGATGCTGTTCTCAACATCAACGGAACTTGCTGCCGACAAGAGCCAACGAGCCCTACAAACAAACGTATGATAGACACGCTTTTCGCCATTTCCTACGATCAAATTCGAATCGGTCCACCGGGTCGACCGCATTTATCGGTGCGGCCTGACCCACTTACTGAAGCTCGTCAAACGAAGGAGGCGTACCCGTATGCGACTCATCGAAAAAGCGCATATTTCGGCACTAAGTCCAGACGAGGTCGTGGTTGTATCGCGCCGGCGAGTTCTTATCGGCGGCGCAGTCATCGCGGCCGGAATGAGTCTGCCACTGGCTGCCTCGGCCCTGTCTATTGAAAATGACGACCGATCACATTCACAAGGTTCCTCCGATTCCGCAACCAGAAAGGGAGAAGTCATGTCTCACCATCTCGACTCACCAATCGCTCGGCAAGACGTTCGCCTTGATATCACCGATCTCTATGTATTCCGCGGCGAAGTCGGCACCGTATTCGTGATCAATGTCTGCCACTCGCTCGGAAAGCCCGCAGTTCCCGGATACCATCCTGAGGGCATGTACGAATTCAAGGTGGACCTCAACGGCGATTCTGTTGAAGAGGTGACCTACCGCCTCACGTTCGATGCACGCGACGAACATGGGAAGCAGCGCTATACCGTACGACGCATTCGTGGCGCAGAAGCTGCGGATCCGCACGCGCAGGGCACGGTCATCGCTCAGGGAGCAACAGATGAAGCCGTGACCACGCCATCTGGTGTGCGCGCCTGGGCAGGCCACGCTGGTGATCCGTTCTGGATTGAGCCGACTGTGCTGCATGCAGTGGGTCACGCATTCCAGGATGGAACGGTCGTGAACCTGGCCGGCTGGGATCCGAGTCAGGCGAAGAACCTTTTTGCCGGTCAGACTGTGTACGCGATTGTGTTGGAATTGCCGGATAGCGAGTTGCTGGCCGGAGCGGGCGACAAGCGGAAGATCCGCGTGTGGGCGGTGTCTACGCTGGCCACGGATGCCGGGGGATGGCGCTCGATCAACCGCATTGGTCTTCCGATGATCCCACCGCTGTTCGCGCAGTACAACGAAGATCTCGGCAACAGCCTCAATGCCGGTCGCCCGGCTGACGACTTCGCAACCTGGGGAGATGCGCTTGCCAAGAAGATGGCAGCCGTCGTTGCCGCATACGGAACTGCTGAAGATCCTCAGGCATATGGAGAGAAGATCGCGCACCGGTTACTCCCCAACATGCTTCCTTACGAGGTCGGCACGCAAGCATCTCTCGGGTTCATCGAGTGGAACGGCCGCTCGCTCACAGACAACGCGCCGAATGTCATGTTTTCGACCGCGGCGAATACTCCCATCCAACTTGGAATCGGCAAGGAATCTGTCACGTCGAAACCAACAAAGATGTTCCCCTACGTTCCGACTGCGGTTTGAGAACAGATCGTCTCGCGAAACACATCCAACTGCTGGATGACTCGGTCTAGAACTTCGGGCCAGTCATCCGGCGCAGACTGGCGGAAGAGCCGGGCGGTGGGATACCAGGGTGTGGTTTCGGTCAACTGCATCCAGCGCCAGTCACTCAAATGAGGAAGCAATATCCAGACGGGCTTGCCCATGGCGCCGGCCAGATGCGCAATGCAGGTGTCTGTGGTGATGACCAGATCGAGCGTGGCCACAAGTGCTGCGGCTTCGCCAAGGTCACGGTCGCCGCTCGACCCATCCGGAACAAAGATGTCGTCCGGTAGGCCAGCCAACTGCTTTGCGGCAGGCCCTTTCTGCAAAGAGATCCAGGTGATGCCGGGAACCCGCAACAGCGGCAGAAGCGTTTGAAGATTCACAGACCGCTTATTGTCGGCACGGTAACGGGGATTGCCCGCCCAGGCGAAGCCCACGCGCATCGGCGGTCTTCTCGGCTGCTTATCCAATTGCAGGTCTGGGAATTGCATCCGCTTCGAACGCACAAGTTCCGACTCGGCGCCGAGGTAAGCGCCCGGCCACGGAACTGTCTCCACGGAAGTTTCAAAGACCGCCGGCAGACTCATCAGCGGACATTCCAGGTCGAATTCCGGCGGCGCGTGATCATGATCGGTACCGAGCAACACTATCTCTGCCAGACCCGCGCGCACTGCGGGAAGCGAGCGCAGTAGACGCTCCACCGGCTTCTGCACCTGCAGAACTGGAAAGCCACCGCGCGCAACCACCAATGTCGCATAGCGGCAAAACTGGATGGTATCGCCTAGCCCCTGCTCGGCATGAAGCAGAATTCGGCGGCCCTCCAGCGGTTCGCCGCGCCAGCGTGGTTGGCGAAAAATCCTTGGACTGCGATGAACTTCGCGAAAACGCCATCGAGCCTCGTATCCCGGCCAACCGCGGTCCCATTGGCCCAGGCGCAATTGTGTAAGAGCAAGATTGTATTGCGCGCCAGCGTGGGTTGGATCGCGCTCGACCGCAGCTTCATGCGCCTGCAGTGCCTCATTCATTCGACCCATATCCAACAGCGAGTTTCCGCGGTTGGATACTGCCGGGTGGTTGCCCAGAGCTTCAGCGCGTTCGAACGCTTCGATTGCCTCAGAAAAGCGATCCTCGCTGTGCAGCAGGATGCCCTGCATATTTACGGCTTCAGGATTGTCAGGGTCGCGCGCCAGAGCCCAGCGCAGCCAACTCCAGGCCCCCGCCAGGTCTTTCTCCGCTGCACGGAACTGGCACCATGCGACGTGGGTTTCGACCTGCGCCGGATTTAGCTCAAATGCCTTGCGAAGATGAGCCTCAGCTTGCTCAGGGCGGCGGCGTTCGCGCTCCAGAATCGCCAGATTGATCCAACCCGCAACCAGATCCGGACGCAGCTCGACGGCTCGCCGCAAGGCCGCATCAGCGAACGCCTCGCGCCCCTGCTCGCGCAACAGGCCTCCCAGGTTCATCCATGCAGCGGCAAAATCTGGTCGTTCAACCAAGGCGCGGCGGTAACGAGTTTCTGCTTCCTTGAACCTGCCCAGCCGGGCCAGGACGAAACCGGCAGCGAACTCGGCCTCAGGCAGACGCGGCCGCAGCGCAATCGCCTGCTGATAGCGCTCCAAGGCATCCTCATTCCGACCCATTGCGGCCAGCGAATTGCCGAGGCCCAGATGCGCTGGGACTAACGCCGGCTGATACGTGAGAGCCAGTTCAAACTCATGCACAGCTTGCTCGGCTCGCCCAGCGACGATCTTCAGTTCGCCCAGCCCCATCCGCGCGAGCGCATTGTTTCCGTCCATGCGAATAGCCTGCTCGTAGGCGCGTTCAGCTTCGTCACTGCGGGCAGCGGACGTCAGCGCCTGACCTAGCGCGATCCACGTTGTGACTAGTCCCGGTGCGGCGGCCACTGCAGCTTGCGCCATCTTCACCGCGGCTTCGGGCTGGCCGCTTGCCAGCGCGACCAGGCAGATGCCTACCAGCGCCTCAGGCTGGCGCGGATTCTGCTCCAGCATTTGCTGGTAGCCAAGCGCTACCTCGGACAAATGGCCGGTTAGCTGTCTTGGGGAACACGCCGCTCGCGCCTGGGTCGTCATGGAGGTCTTGCAATCGCTCCCCTCTGGACGCTAAGCGGGACGGCGCGGTCGTTCAATCGGAATAGCCGCCGATTTCAGAATTGCCGTAGCGCGGATTCCCATTTCGCATGTTGGCCCAATTTGGGATGAGTGCAGGCGGCTCCGGCTTTACACTGGCGGTGAGCGTTCTTCCGGAGTTTCTTATGACCACTGCAACATCCGTCGAAGCCCGCGTTCCGTTGCTGGAGCGCGCGCAGGTCCCCGATGAAGTCGCCGCGCTTTACGACAAGCTGTATGTCGATCGCGGCGTCGTGCCCAACATGTTCAAGGTGTTTGCCAACGTTCCTCCGCTGGTGATGGGCATTGCCGCGTTGCTCAAGCCACTGATGGCTGAGGGCGCGCTTGTGGGTTGGTACAAGGAGCTGATCGCCACGCGTGTCGCTTCGCTGAACCGGTGCGAGTACTGCATCAGCGCCCATCGCTACCTGGCCACGCAACGCGGAGCCACGCCGGAGCAGGTAGCCAGTTACGACAGCTTCGAGACTGGCCCTTTCACGGAGAAGGAAAAAGCGGGCTTCCGCTACGCCAGCCTGCTCCACATCTCAGGCCACGCCATCGACGACGCGGCTTTCACCGCTGTCGGCGCGCACTTCAACAAGCAGGAGATCATCGAACTCACGGCCGTTGCGGCGGCCTTCGAATTCTTCCCGCGCTTCAACTCAGCGTTGCGGATTCCGGTTACGCCACTGCCGGAGGCGCAGTAGCAGCTTGCATCTTCGCCGAAATCGCCTGTCAATCATGCAGGTCAGTCGGAAAATCATCAAGCGCTCTCGATTCCCAGTGTTATGGCGTAGCTATGATTAGAGTATGAATAAAGATGAAGTTCGAACGAGCAAGTTCCTTAGTCTGGTACTTCGACACAAACCAGAAGAAGCTGGCCTGACTCTCGACGAGTCCGGCTGGTGCAGTGTCGACGATCTGCTTAAGGGTTGCGCTTCGCGCGGTCACCGAATTTCCCGTCCCGAACTCGATCAGATCGTGGCTGAGAATGATAAGAAGCGCTTTCAGCTCTCCGATGACGGCAGGCGCATCCGCGCAAATCAAGGTCACAGCATCCAGATTGACTTGGGGTACGAACCGCAAGTACCACCTGAGACCCTTTACCACGGGACCGCGACACGCTTCCTCGACTCCATCAAGAAAATGGGGCTCATCAAAGGCTCCCGTCAGCACGTGCATCTCTCCGTGCTCGTGGAAACTGCGCTGAAAGTTGGAGAACGACACGGTAAGCCTGTGGTCATCTCTGTGAACGCAGGTCAAATGCACCGGTCGGGTGCCCCCTTCTACCTCACACCGAATGGGGTCTGGCTCGTAGACGCAGTGCAACCAGAATACTTGCGCTTTGATGACTTGCGAAAGGGCTAAAACAGAGCCGTGAGGAATGCCCTCTGATCCGTGCGAACGGTCACCAACTCTTACACGGTACCTACTTCCCCAACTCCTTCACAAAAAAGTCCGCCATCATGTGATTGGCTTCAAGCGCCTCCGGCAGCAGGGGGCTATACCAGAAGGCGTGCGGCAGCGCGTCGAAGACTACCAACCGTGCGTCCACACCGGCGTGCAAATATGCCCGGTGCAGGTTCGCTGTCCCGCTCAGCAGCAGGTCGCGTCCGCTGGTGATGAACAGCGTGGGTGGCAGGCCGTGCAGGTCGGCGTAGATGGGCGAGAGCACCGGGTCTTTGGGATCGGTCGAGCCAACATACTCCGGGTCATGCGGACCGGGCACGGGCGGATCGAGATGCCCGGAGAGCCCGCGCAGCGCATACATCGCCTGCGAGTCGCCGTCGCGCGCAAAGTCTCCCATGCCGCTGAAGATGCCCAGCGCCGCAGGCTGCGGCAGGCCCAACTGCTTTAACTTCACGGCCACTTCCGCTGTAAGAATAGCTCCGGCTGAAGTCCCATAGATCACGATGTGGTCCGGTTTGTATGTCCTGAGCAGTTCCTTGTAAACAGCCACCGAATCGTCTACCGCGGCCGGAAAAGGAGACTCGGGCGCGAGGCGATAGAGCACGGCGACTACCTTGATTTTGGTATAGAAAGCAATCGGAATCGACTCGGTGTAAGAACCTGAATCGGAGTTGAAGCCGCCGCCATGCAGATTCAGCAGCACCTTGTCCTTGTTGGCGTCCGGCATTCCCTCCGGCGTGACAATGTGGACCAGCACCCCGGCGATCTTGTCGTCGACAAGCTGATTTGGGCAGACCTGGGTCCACTCCACGCGGGCACGTGCCGTGTACGCGTCGGTTCCCTTGCGGCGATCGACCAGCGACTCAGGTGGTCCCTGATCCGGTACGGCGTGGCTCAGAAAATGCTGGGACTGGATGCTGAGGTCTTTGGGCACGGGGACAACACGCGTCACATGCGCGGTACCGTCGGCATCGATATAACTGGTGTCGCTCTTGGAGGCCTGATCCGCAGTGGTGGGGTGGGGAGCGGGCTCCTGCGCGACGAGAACGGCAGAGGCAAGCAAAAGCAAAAAGGCGGCGTGACGCGGCAGTGACTTCATGAAATGATTCGGGTTCATTGGATGGGTTCCTCAATGGAGAACGTTGAATCGATTGGGCGCTTCCACGACGCTAGGCTTCAACCCACCCAAGATAGCAGAGGCAGCAGCGGCAGTTCTGCGGAATTCTGCTGCCTGCACCCCCTCGATTGCGGTACATTGAAATCCCATGACCACGCTGACGACTCACGAAGTGCGCAACCTGATTGGCGGCAACTGGCTCAAGCCCGCGAGCCAGGGCGGCCTTGAGTTGACCAACCCCGCAACCGGCGAACCGCTCGGCCAGGCCCCGCCCGGCTCGGCTGAGGAGGTGAACGCAGCCGTTGAGGCCGCGCACGCTGCCTTCCCCGGTTGGAGAGCCACGCCCGCCGGCGACCGCGTGCAATATCTCTTCAAGCTCAAGAACCTGCTTGAGGAACACCTGGATGAGCTGGCCAGCCTGATTACGCTGGAGAATGGAAAGACTTTCGGCGAGTCGAAGGCTGAACTGCGGCGCGCGATTGAGAACGTCGAAGTCGCCTGCGGCATTCCTGTTCTGATGCAGGGCTATTCGCTGGAAGACATAGCTCCGGGCATTGACGAAATCATGGTCCGTCAACCACTGGGCGTTGTGGCTGCTATCACGCCGTTCAATTTTCCGGTGATGGTGCCCATGTGGTTTCTGCCCTACGCCATTGCCACCGGAAACACTCTGGTGCTGAAGCCAAGTGACCGTGTGCCGTTTGCAGTGGCGCGCCTTGTTGAGTTGATCCAGCAAACAGGCCTGCCCGCGGGCGTGGTGAACCTGGTGCAGGGTGGCAAGCCCGCAGTGGATGCGATTCTCGATCATCCCCTCGTGCGCGCCGTCAGCTTTGTGGGCTCCACACCGGTGGCTCAATACGTCTACTCGCGCGGCTCAGCAAGCGGCAAGCGCGTGCAGTGCCAGGGCGGAGCCAAGAATCACGTGGTCGTGCTTCCCGATGCGGACCAGGAGACGACAACGAAAATCATTGCGGACTCGGCTTTTGGCTGCGCGGGCCAACGCTGTCTCGCGGTGAGCGTCACGGTCACCATCGGCGAGGCGAAAGACTGGTTCGGCGAATCCATCTCCGCAGCCGCAGCAGCGCTCAAGGTGGGCAACGGACTCGATGCCGCAACGCAGATGGGACCTGTGATTACGCAGGCTAGCCGCGAACGCGTGGTCTCGCTAATCGGCAAGGGCGCGAGCGATGGAGCGAAGACGACCGCAGATGGGCGCGGACTGAAGACCGCTGGATCCTTCGTTGGTCCAACGGTGCTTGACGGCCTGCCCGCCACCAGTTCGCTGATGGAAACCGAGATCTTTGGCCCGGTGCTGTCGGTGGTTCACGCCAACTCGGTTGAAGAAGCCATTCAGCTGATCGAACGCTCTGCTTACGGCAATGCGAGCTCGATCTTCACCGCTTCCGGCGCGGCTGCGCGCAAGTTTCGCAACTCCGTTTCCACTGGGAATGTGGGCGTGAATATCGGCGTTCCGGCGCCCATGGCCTACTTCCCGTTTTCCGGCTGGAAGGGAAGCTTCTTCGGCGTGATGCATGCGCAGGGCCGCGACGCGGTTGAGTTCTTCACCGACAAAAAAGTCATCGTGGAGCGCTGGCCGCGCGAATGGTCTCGCAAGTTCTAGAAATTGTCGAACAGACCGCAAACAGCGAAGGGGAAAGATCAGTTGATCTCTCCCCTTCAATCGTCGATCCGCGTTTTTCGTATCTATTAGTACGGCAATACCAGCAACCCAGATTCCAGCAGCTTTTCCGTTAGTCGGTCGATGGCCTCGGGAAGTTTGTACGATACCGTTCGCACGCCCATCCCCAACAAGGTGGCTGTCTCCGCCTGCGTGTACTCTTGCAACACCACCCGGCTCAGTATCTGTCGGTCCAGCGATCCAAGCTGACCCAGGCACCTTTCCACATCGAGAACAAAGATCACCGCATCCTCGAAAGTGCGAATGGGGCGGCTGGAGCACCACCCGCGCCCAACGGAATCGCCCAGGATCGACGGCGCCCTGCCCACCTGCATCGAGGCATACAGATAACGCCGCAACGTTTTCTCAGTATGCTTCCTGTAGAAAGCCAGACTCACCACCGGAGCGGCCACAGGCTCCTTGACCTTCGGCTTTACTGCTGTACTGGCCGCCGGTTGGTGGTCGCACTCCTTTCCGGTTTCCTGCCACGCCGCTCTTGCAACGCCTCCGCCCCAACGCGCGGTCAACTGGATTGCTGCACTCATCGCACACCTCCTGTTTCCGCTGCCACCGCACAGACCTTGACAAGCCGCCTGCCGGTTGGACGTCCGCGTCGTTTTCTGCTCTCCGGCGATGGAAACTCTTTCAGCTTTTCCTCACACCTCAGGCAATAGACACTTGCAATGTTTTGAGCGCGATACCAAAGACAGCCGCACCCTTCACAAATCTTCAATTGAACACACATTTCCATGACCGCTTCTCCGTAACAGATCCAACTCCCGACGGTCGTTCTTGTTGTTGTCATATCCGCGGGGTGAAGAGAACCAGACAAGGCAACTCAGGATTCTGTTGTCCTGATGAGGGGATCTCGACTGGGTACTCTCGCCTTTTTGACTTACTCATAGCGTGCAGATCCTGGAAGTTCCGCAGCGGCCTGCCCAGACGCCTCTGTTGAGCGTCTCGTGGGCGGAGATATGGAATGGCCGGAGAGAACTGCGCTCTTTCGGAAATTGTTCATTCTCCGAAAAAGAGGGCAGCATTTCGACCCGCTCAGCCTTTCGTCAACGAGCGTTTCCCAAGAAAATTCCCACAAACCAATACGGGATTAATGAAGTCAATCTAGGAATTTATGTCCCCTGAGTCAATCTCCCACAAAGGTTCTCTCCTCTAACACTTTCAAATGAGTGAAGCGACGCTGAAAATAAAGGGAAATCAGGCATTAAGCATTGCTAGAGGAAAACAAGGACACTTCGCACTGATTGCTGGTGGCAAATTTTCCACAGATGAACTTTACCCAGATGCATGACCGCCTCCGCCTGGAGATGCTACGCCGAATACAGCGGGGGACAGTCAGCGTCTCCCTTTTGGCTCGACAAACCGGCTTTGGCGAGGCTCACCTTTCCAACTTCCTCCACAGCAAACGCCAGCTTTCACTTGAGGCGATGGACCGCATCCTTTCCGCGCAGCATCTGGCGGCTGGGGATCTATTACCGGGAGACTACCTGGGAACAGGGCAAAGACAGGCTGCAGAACATGAGCAGAGCAGCTCAGTGCCGATTGTCTCGCATGCTGCGGCGCTGTCTGAGCCGTTCATTCGCGCCTCGGCGGCCCAGGCCATGTTGCAACTCCCTGCGGGCATCCTCGAAACGAACAGGACACGACCCTCCGGCGCTCGCAGGAGTTGGGAGCGCTTTGTTGCGGTCCGTGTCCTGTCAGCCGATGCACTGCCCATGGAGCCGCTGATTCTGCCCGATGCGATCGTCCTGCTTGACCGCCATTACACTTCGCTCATGCCCTTCCGCCCAAACCGACCCAACTTATACGCCGTCCGCCACGGCGCGCACCTGACACTGCGCTACGTGGATTTTCTTTCGGGCAGACTTGTGTTGCGGCCGCAAAGCATCGCTTTCCCCATCGACCTGATCGAGATCGGCACAAACGAGTCCCCCAGCGACCTGATTGCCGGACGGGTTGCGCTGATTCTGAACGAACCGTGAGGCCATATGACAGGCTGTAGATGAGGCTCTACTGATGTCAGCCGCGATGTGCCGGCATCAAACGTCGTGCGTCATGTCCGGATTATCAAAGCGCGTGAACTTGGCAATCCAGTTCAGGAAGACTGTGTCGGTGGGGCCATTGCGCTGTTTGGCGATGATGATTTCCGCTTTGGCTTTCTCGGCATCGGAGAGTTCCTCGGTGCGGTTGTAGTAGGCTTCGCGATGGATGAAGGCAACCACATCGGCGTCCTGTTCAATCGATCCCGATTCGCGCAGATCGCTGAGCAAAGGCCGCTTGTCGTCGCCGCGCCGTTCGCTGGCACGAGATAGCTGAGAGAGCGCGACCACCGGAACGTCAAGCTCCTTGGCAAGAGCCTTGAGGCCGCGGGAGATGGCCGAGACCTCCTGGGTGCGATTCTCGTAGTTCTTCTTCCCGGAAGATGGAACCGTAGCCGACATCAGTTGCAAATAGTCCACCACGATCAGGTCCAGGCCGTTCTGTTTGTGTTTGAGACGCCGGGCCTTGGCGCGCATCTCAGACAGCGAAATGCCCGCGGTGTCGTCAATGAACATGTGCGACTCAACCAGCTCGCCCAATGCGGTCTGCAATTTGGCGTGCGCTTCCTTACCCAGGAAGCCTTTTTGAATCAACTGCTGATCGACCCAGGCCTGGGAGGCCAGCATGCGTCGCAACAGCGACTCCTTGCTCATTTCCAAACTGAAGACGGCAACAGTGGCCTGGTGGTTGATGGCTGCGTTCTGAGCGATATTGATGGCCCAGGCCGTCTTCCCCATAGACGGACGGGCAGCAATGATGATCAATTCGCCCTTCTGCAGACCGCTGGTCAGCCGGTCGAACGCTATGAAATCGGTGGCCAAGCCGGTGACTTCGCGGCTTTGTTTGTACAGATTGTCGATGGTCCCGAAAGAGTGCTGCACGATCTGGTCGAGCGATTGGAAGCCATCGTTGACGCCCTCCTCGGTGACCTTCATCAGTTCGGCCTCTGCCAGGCCGAGGACGTCTATCGCGTTTTCAGATTGATCGGCAGCGCGGGCGATGGCCATGGAACAGATGCCCATCAGCTTCCGCAGAAGGCTCTTGTCCTTGACAATGCGGATGTACTCCTCGATCACCGGACGGCGCGGCAGACCCTCAGTCAGCGAGGCCAAGTAAGCAACTCCTCCGATGGCTTCAATCTCCTTGCTTCTAGAGAGCTCATTGGCCAGGGTCACAATATCGACGGCGCGCTGAACATCCATTAACTCGCTCATGCGCTGGAAGATACGGCGATGCGAGTCAAGAGAGAAATCTTCCGATTTGAGCTTTTCGGCAGCCTCCGCGTGGGCGGTATTGTCAAGCAGGATGGCGCCGAGGATAGTTTTTTCGGCGTCGATATTCGCGGGCATTCCGGCATCGAAAGCCAGATCGGGGATGGTGGCCATATCAGGAGAGTTTAGGCCGTATGGCGGGCTCGGGAAAAGATCGGATAAGTAGGAAAAAGCGGAAAAGGAGTCAAGAATGCCAGCAGGGTCCGAGACCGGCCTGTCAGTTCAACGCAGATTTCCGGCTCTTACTCCGCTGGCTTCCAGCGCAGAATCGGTTTTCTCGCTGCCTGCACTTCGTCAAGCCGCGACACCCTTGTGGAGTGAGGCGCGGTCTTGACTAACTCGGGATCGTCTTCCACTTCTTTCGCAATCGAGCGCATAGCATCGATGAAAAGGTCTAACTCCTCCAAGGACTCGCTCTCCGTGGGCTCAATCATCAGAGCGCCGTGGACGATCAACGGAAAGCTGACTGTGTATGGATGGAAGCCATAGTCGATGAGACGCTTGGCGATGTCGCCGGTCTTCACTCCTTTGGCGGCCTGACGCTTGTCGCTGAATACCACCTCATGCATGGACGCTGTCTTGTAGGGGAGTTCGTAATAATCTTCGAGCTTCTTGCGGATGTAGTTGGCATTGAGGACGGCGTCCTCAGTGGTCTGCCGCAGCCCGTCAGGCCCATTGGCCAGAATGTACGCCAACGCGCGAATGAACATACCGGTGTTGCCGAAGAAGGCGCGCACGCGACCGATTGATCGCGGACGATTGTAGTCCCAGGACTTCGCACCGTTCTCGTCCTGGACGAGAACCGGGGTGGGAAGAAACGGTTCGAGGAATGCTTTGCAAGCGACCGGTCCAGAGCCAGGACCACCGCCGCCGTGGGGAGTGGAGAAGGTCTTGTGCAAATTCAGATGCATCACGTCGACACCGAAGTCGCCGGGGCGCGTTTTGCCGACCAACGCATTCATGTTGGCGCCATCCATGTAAAGCAACGCGCCCTTGGCATGAAGAATCTCGGCGATTTTGTGGATCTGGCTCTCGAAAACGCCAATCGTCGAGGGGTTGGTGAGCATTAGCGCGGCGGTTTCTTCGTCCACTTGACGCGTGAGCGCATCAAGATCGATGCCGCCATCGGCGTTCGACTTGAGATTCTCAACCGTGTAGCCGCAGATGGCCGCGGTGGCGGGGTTGGTCCCGTGCGCGGAGTCGGGGATGAGAATCTTTTTGCGCGCATTGCCCTGGGCCTCGTGCCATGCGCGAACCAGGAGGATACCCGTGAATTCACCATGTGCGCCGGCGGCCGGCTGCAGGGTGATCACGTCCATGCCGGTGATTTCGATGAGACAGCGCTGCAGCAGATCAATCACATCTAGCTGGCCCTGCGAGAGGTGGTCGGGACGATAGGGATGGGCCTCGGCGAGGCCTGCAATGCGTGCAACCAGCTCATTCACGCGCGGGTTGTACTTCATGGTGCAGGAGCCCAGCGGATACATGCCAAGGTCGATGGCATAGTTCCAGGTGGAGAGGCGCGTGAAGTGGCGAATGATTTCGATTTCGCTGAGTTCGGGAAGAATCCCGGGAACCTCGCGGTGCGCGTCGCCGAGCAGCGCTGCTGGATCGACTGCGGGCACGTCCAGAGGAGGCAACTTGTAGCCTCGCTTGCCGGGCGAGGACTTCTCGAAAAGGAGAGCCTCGTTCTGGGTCTGGTGGGGACGGACCTTTCCCGTGGTGCGGGGAGCAGTTTTCGATGCGTCTATTGAGCTCATTCGATTTTCCAGTCACAGTCGGGTTAACGATGTTGCATTTGGGCGCTTTGTCGTGGTCAGAGTTGCCTTGGAACGCGTTTTCCATCCGGGCATTTTACGAATCTCGGTCCAGTACTCTTCCTGCACGTCCTCGTCAATTTCGACGGGCCAGTCGCTCTTGTAAAGCCTGTCGGTCCCGTCTTTCCTTGGTCCTGAAATCCAATACTGTTCGCCGGTCTCCACGTCGAAGTAATTGGCCTTGAATCCGCTTCCTTTGAGGCTCTGGAACGATTTGCCACGGTAATGCAGGGTCGCGCCGGTACGACTGAAGGTCACTCGCCCGATCCGAGCGGTACCATGCAGACCGACATTCTCGCCTACCTTAATGTTGCCGAACTGGTCCTCGCGGTATCCGCCGCCCTTAAACTCGATGTACATGATTCGTGGCGGATAGGTCTGATTAGTCATGGCCTTCTCTTGTGTTTCCTAAAATATCCCTCAGGGGCTAAAGCCCCCTTTCAAATTACTGCTGTTGCGGCCCGGCTAAAGCCGTGCCCTTATTACAAAGCCATCAAACTCGATCGTTCATTCTCATGAGAATCCCCCGCACGTTTTCCAATTCGTGCCCTACCATCGGGGATCTGGCCGAGACTCTTCGTAGCTCACGAACTCATGCCTCTACTAGCCCTTCCGCCAATACTTTTGCAGCGGTGTCGATTCGTTCGCGGGTCATGACTTCAGTTGCGCACCAGAGGGTGCAGTTTTCAAGCTCGGGATACCAGCGACTGAGGTCGATTCCACCAACAATCTTCTCGTCGCGAAGACGCTGTTCCCAGACGGCCGGCGCTTCAGTCGTGTGAAGAACGAACTCGTTGAAGCAGGGAGCACCCTGAAACAGCAGCTTTGCGCCCGGCTGGGCACTGAGTTGCTGGGCGGCATAGGCGGCTTTGGCCAGGTTGTGCTCGGCCAATTCGCGGATGCCTTCCTTGCCGTAAACGGTGAGGAAGATGGTCGCCATCAAGGCCACTAATGCCTGGTTGGTACAGATGTTAGAAGTAGCCTTCTCGCGGCGAATATGCTGCTCGCGCGTAGAAAGCGTGAGGACGAAACCACGATATCCATTCGAATCGACTGTCTGGCCAACCAGGCGGCCGGGCATCTGGCGGAGATACTTTTCCTTGGCCGCGATCACGCCGCAGTAAGGACCGCCATAACAAAGGGCAACGCCATAAGACTGCGCTTCCATGCTGACGATGTCGGCTTCCACGGGTGGACGCACGACGCCGAGCGAGATGGCTTCCGCGATGGAGACGATCAACAGAGCGCCTTTGGCGTGGGCGATTTCGGCGATTGCAGGAATGTCCTCGATGACACCGAAGAAGTTGGGGCTCTGCACAAGTATGGAAGCAGTTTCCTCTGTGACTTGGGCCTCGAGCGCGGCCAGGTCGATGCGACCGGTCTTGATGTCGTAGGGAACCAGGGTCGAAGGGAGTTCCTGATACTTGGTATAAGTGGCCAGGACTTCACGGTACTCGGGGTGGACCGTGCGAGCAACAACGGACTTGTGGCGGCCGGTGACGCGAACGGCCATCATGACGGCCTCGGCCGCTCCGGTTGAACCGTCGTACATGCTGGCGTTGGCCACGTCCATGCCGGTGAGTTCGGCGATCATGGTCTGGAACTCGAAGATGGCTTGCAGCGTTCCCTGGGTGATCTCGGCCTGGTACGGGGTATAGCTGGTGAGGAACTCGCCACGCTGCACCAATGAGTCAATAATCACTGGCCGATAATGACGATAGGCACCCGCGCCCAGAAAGCTCGCGTGGTTCTGGGTGTATTTGGCGCCCGCCGCCTGAAAGTAGTCGATGATTTCGCTCTCCGCATGCTGGCGCGGCACGTCGAGATCGCGCTCGAGGCGGTACTCCTGGGGAATGACCGCGAACAGGTCGTCGATGGACGCAGCGCCTATTTCGGCGAGCATCTGCTTGCGTTCCGCGGGCGATTTGGGCAAATAGCGCATGGTTGGCTCTTAGCTTCCTGTTTCTTCGGAGATGAATGCTTCGTATGCCTGGGCATCGAGGAGCTTCTCAAACTCGGCGGGATCGGCCAGCTCGACCTTGATGATCCAGGCTTCGTGCGCGGCTTCATTGATCTTGTCGGGCGAGGTCTTCAGCTCCTCATTGACCGCGGTGACCGTACCGGTCACGGGCGAGAAAAGATCGCTGACGGCTTTCACGCTTTCGACGGACCCGAAAGTCGCATTGGCGGTAACTTTGTCGCCCACCTTCGGAGCATCGACATAGACGATGTCGCCAAGCGAGTTCTGGGCGTAGTCAGTGATGCCGATGGTGCCGATGGTTCCATCCAGGGCGATCCATTCGTGTTCGCGGGTATAGCGATAGTTAGTCGGGTAGGCCATGGGATCTTCTCCTTGAAGAAACAGTGTACGGTGCTGGGGAGGGTTGAGAAAACCTCTGGATTGCGTGGCGTCAAAGACCGCGAAGAGATAGTAATTGACGAATGAATAGAAAATCAGAGACCGAATTCATCTTTCTTTTCTATGAAATGGCGAATTCAGGTCCATCAATTGGCGAATCCAGGGTAGGGTTCCAGCGGGGCGACAACGTCAATTTCCAACATGCCGGCCTGGAAAATCGGGAGGGTGGCGATGGCGGAGCGAACTTCTGCCTCAGTGGCCGCCTCCCAGAGAATGGCGGCGCCGGGGATGTCGCCGCGCTTCCAAACCTGCCGAAGGAGGCCGGATGCGTAGAGGGTTTTGACCCGCTGGCCTTCGCGCGCGGCGAGTTCAGGGGTAAATGCTTCGGGCGGGAATTGCTCGGTACGGCGGCGGGAGAGCGAGAGAAATTGCATGAACAAATTGTAGATGCAAAAGCGCGAAGTCTGGCGGCGGTTCCTGACTCCCGTTTGCCCCGCCTGTGGCAGCCGGATCAGCGGGTGCCGGTCGCACACCCTCGGAACGCAATCGAAAAATCAAGGAATTCGTTGACAGGTGGGATACAAGTCAACAGAATGGACC
>JBAWCO010000510.1:0-2033 GCA_049590315.1 Occallatibacter sp.
CTAGCTGAAGCGTTGAAGGGTATTGACTCACGTCATAGCCAATAGCCGCGCTGTCACCTGACCAGACGTCAACTCGTCCCGAGCGCAGGGCAAGAGCCGCTCCATTGGGATCTGCAAAGGTCTGGACCTCCAGCGGTTTTCCCGAGGCCTGGCATTTCTCCTGCTGGGCGTGGAGCTCCTTTTCCTGAAAAGTGCCTCTAATCACAGCGACCTGTTTTCCGCAGAGGCTCGCTACGTCAGTGATTCCATTTGCATTTCCCTTCAGCGTAGCCATACCAATTCCCGCCTTAACATAGTCGACGAAGTCAACCTGTGGCTCACGGGATTTAAGATCTCCGATCGAACCAACGGCGAGATCGGCGCGGCCAGCTGTAATCGCCGGGATCAAGCTATCGAAGGTACCCATTGTGTATTCAAGCTTAACGCCAAGCGCGTCGGCCACCGCCTGTGTCAGGTCAGCCTCCATGCCCTCGACCGTTCGCACATCCTTTCCCAGATAAAGCATGGGCGGCCCGCTCTCGGCCGCAACCACTCGCAGTACGCCTGCGTCGCGAACAGATTGAGGCAAAAGTTTGGTCAAACTGGTTTCGGCAAATGCTGGCGATGCAACCAGACCAGACAGAGCGAGCGCTAACGCCGACGCGGCTAATTTCCAAGAGAATTTCATCCGACACCCCTCCTTTGAGATTCTTAAGATAAATACTACTAATTTATAAAAATCACCGATCGTTGATTCAATACGTATTCCTTAATGTATCGACTCATTGACCACGACCGTCGCTCGTGCAAGAAATGGCGGTTTGTATGTGTCTCTCCAGATCTTGTGCTGCGGCGCCCAACTGTCAGGACCAGGTTGCCCTTCTTCACGACGCCAGATACGGGATTAGTGCTAGATTTCCACGCCCACATTCAAAAGAATAATCACTTTTTAAAATGCGTCATAAGTCCACCGGCATGCGTGACTCCAACCATTGGATGGCAACGGGCGGCGTGCGGAAGTATTGAGTCCGTCTGGTGTTTGCCCTCACTGCCGTGCCGTCCGCAGACGGCGCGGGTTGCCCGCCCCTTGTCAAAACCGGGACAGTCTGTAAGGGTGGGGATCGATCGAAGTCCGGGAACCGTTCATCACCTGCGCGATAAGACGACCGGACACCGCGCCCGCGGTCATGCCGGTGTGACCATGCCCAGTAGCGAGATACAGGCCCGGCCAACCATCGACCTCTCCAAGTATCGGCAAGCTATCTGGGGTCGAGGGGCGAAACCCCATCCACAGCGAACTCCTCTCGAATTCCAGTGAGGGAAAGAGAGCGAGGGCGTTCTTTAGCATCGCATCTTCCCGATGCTCGTTGAGTGGCAGCTCCAACCCCGCAATTTCAACGGTCCCCGCGATGCGCAAGCCGCCCTCCATCTGGATCGCCCCCATCGCGCGCTCCTTGTGCAGAACTGGAAATCGCAAGTTCATTGATGGACGCACGACTTCAACGTGATATCCACGCTCGGGCTCAAGCGGTAACGTGATGCCCAATGGCGCAAGCAGCTGCTTCGACCAGACCCCGGCGGCAACGACAACACGAGCCACCGGACGGTCACTCAGATTGCTCACAATCCTGAACCCGGAGGGCTGCCGAAGTATCTTCATGACGCGCTCCTGGCAAAACACGCCTCCTACGTCGACGAACAATCGCCCGATTATCTGTACAAGTCTGAGCGGATTAACAGTATGCCCGTTCTTCGGATAAAACTCGGCCCTCTTGATTGCGGGCGAAATCTCAGGGACCAATTCGCGCAGCTCCTTGAGCGGAAGGCGTTCGAACGGGATGTCGTAGCGCCTGCGCATCGTGTCGTAGATCCGATCGCCAGCGGACTCGTCTTCGCTCTCCCAAACGTAGATCTGTCCCGTCTGTCTGATCAAATCAGAGAAATGTTGCTCGCCAAGCAGTTCCTTGTAGGCGTCGAACGCCACTGAATGAAGGCTCCATAGCGCGTCGGCGGCAAGGTCCACCTGCGCCCGGCTCCCGGCCTTGATCCAGCGG
>JBAWCO010000511.1:0-4441 GCA_049590315.1 Occallatibacter sp.
GTACTACGCCGAGACCATGAAATCCATGAATACCGGAGGAATGAAAATGAAATTGTCCGCAGGCCCTTAGGGAAGTCTTCAGATCGAATGAAACAAATACTCGGGACAATTGAGTGTGTGAAGATTACGAAGGGACAATGCCCGAGGTAATTGCTTGTTTGGCAAGCGCGGCTCCCCGTGCCGCTTCCGCAGCTAGAGCAATTGGGCGCTGGCGAGACTTATATCTGCGTCTCGCCAGCAAGCGTGACGATTACAAAGAGCGCAGGAAGTTCAACAAGTCCTGCTTCTGCGTGGCTGAAAGGTTGCCAAAGTTTTGCACTACACTGGTTGCCTCACTACCGTTACTTGCGTGAGCGTTTATTGCCGAGATCAAGCTGGTGGTGCGGCCATCGTGTAGGAGAAATATCCGTTGTCCCAAACCCCATAGCGGAGCCGTGCGGAACTGATCGCCTCCGGCGGTGCCTTGTGAGACGTTGTCTGCGAGACCTGTACCCATGTGGTGGAGCTCAATATCTGAGAACGCGTTCACAGGAGTATTGCTCAATGCGGGTACAAGGTTCGACACCTGTGTCTTGCCTGGTGTCGGATTGTGGCAGCTTGCGCAGCCAATCGAGCTGAACAAGGATTTGCCGGTGGAGATCGTCGCTGCTGTGACTGCAGTCCCATTTAGTTCAACTCCGCCGGTTGGAGGCGGAGCAAGAAACCGCATGAAATTTGCAAACGCCGAAACGTCGTCCAGAACGGCTGCGTTCGTCGTCTGCGTTGGGTTGGACGCGTCTTCCGGGTACCCCTTTCCTGAAAGGTTCAGGCAGGTTGCAGCGAGCCCGGTGCCCTGCTGATCCTCACCTGGCAATGGGCGTTCGTTTTGGAACAACAAATTGGTGATGCCCATCTCTACGTTGTATGCCTCACCGGCAAAGATATGCATCGACTTGTTCTGCGCCTTCCACCCAAACCGGCTGATCGTGCCATCGTTGCCGTTGTGATTGAAGGTTCCCGCAATGCCAAACGAATTGTTCAGATTAGCTTGCTGATTCTTCAGCAGGGTAGAGTCGTCGAGGTTCTCGATGAGGCCTGCACCAAAGGTGGGTGTGGGAATTCGGAAGATGATGTTATTAGCTGCCTCCGCCGCTGCGAATCCTGGCTGCGGGAGATTGGTGCAGGTGCCGGCATCGCTGCGACCAGAAACGGTAAATAGGTCTTCGACTCCTCCATTGGGAGCGCTGGTGTTGGCGGAGCCATTGGAATTAAAAAAAAACGGGAAACGGGCTTCACGGGTTGGACCATTCTGAGTGATGAAAGAGGGGGTGGTATTGCCGGGCGCAACCCCGTCAGTGGCGAAGCTGAACTGTGGATTGACGGCCTGTCCCGATCCGCCAATCGCTGGCTGTGCATGGCATGAAACGCAGCTATTCGAGTTGAATCTCGGCCCCAGACCAACGTTCGCGGCGTTGGAAACGCTCTCCACCTCCTGGAAGCGGCCGAGACCGTCCTCGAAAAAAGCTGTGAAGCCGTTGGGGTCATTATTCGGATTGATAATTGTCGCGCCCGTACCGCGACTGCCGCTCTGAACTCCTGGGTCTTGTTGAGCAAATCCAATTCCGGCGAGGAAGAACGTCGCCGAAGTTAGACCTAACGCGAGCCTTGCTGTCTTAATCACGAATCCTCCTTGTAACCGTTTACTTGACTGTAGGGAAAACTGACTTGGGGAAGCTTCCCTACAAACAAATTGGTTGGTCGACGAGCCGGTAGTCTACTCCGGCCCAATGCACCCAGCGCGCCTGAGATCGAGATAATCCAAGGTCCTTCTTGAGGACAGGGATTTCCCGGGCGCTATTAAGAGCAGGAATTTAGAAGAACCTTCAGACTACAAACGGCGGATGAAGTTGATCTCTCACCGAGACAGATTCAGCTGTAAGAAAATCAGCCAAGAGGGACAACATGGGGATTGAGTTGCGCGCTATCTGGGAATTCGCGCGGACCCTCGATGAGTAGTTTTTGGGAACGGATAACCGCTCCCTAGAAGTTGATTCTCATTGTTTACGCTTCCACTTTGGGACGGTCAACAGTAAAGTCAGCGTGGCGGAGAGTACGAAAGTGCATATACCTTCGTGTCCTGCACCATAAGGTGCACGTCCGATCGGGCCAAGGCGTCCAGCAATCGATGTGACTTGAATGAAATGGCCCCCTCTTTGCCGACGGAAGTGAGGAAGCACGGCCTTCGTGAGGAATAATAACATTCAGCCGCGGCATAAATCGGGGACGAGAAGCCGACTCTCGGGAGTGAAACGTCTGTCGGACGGCAATCAAGTGTGATGGGTTTGCTTATGGGTCACGGTAATCGCGGCGGTTCATTTCGCGGCGGGCATCTTCGTGTCCTTGTTCGGCGGCCATGCGAGTCCAGTATCGATACTGCGTGTAGTCGTGCTCGATACCGAGGCCCACATCGTACAGGTGACCAAGCTGGAATTGAGCCTTGGCGTTGCCTTGCTCCGCTGCGCGGCGATACCAGTGCGCAGCCTGCGTATAGTTGCGCGGTACGCCCTGGCCAAGGTAGTAAAGGTCGGCCAGCCGTTGCTGCGCGTCCGCAAAGCCCTGCGATGCCGCCAACCGATACAAGTGCGCAGCTTCGGCATCGCTTGGGGCCACTCCTTCCCCTTTTTGATACATGAGGCCGAGGTTGTACTGCGCCCAAGCCAGATCTCCGTCCGCGGCGCGCTGGCACCATTCAAACGCGCCGGCAAAGTCGCCTGCGCTGTAACACCTGAAGCTCAAATTGGCTTGGGCATACGCGTGTCCTTGCTCTGCCGCCGTACGCTCCCAGCGTGCAGCCTGCGCGTCTTCTTGCGGCACGCCCTTGCCTGCGTCATACATAGTGCTCAAAATGTACTGCGATTCAGCGTGACCCTGCCCCGCCGCCTGGCTGAAGCTTGCCGCCGCATCTGCGAATCGCCCCGCGTTGTATGCAGCCACTCCCCTCTGGTAGTCAGCGTTCGCAGACGAATTCGCCGCGTCGCGCCGCCCCCGTGCAAAAATGCTGGAGCGGCCTGAGTGCAGCGTCAAAGCGCCGCCGGAAGGAATGTGCTGCAATCCCGATTGAGCTTTATCTTCCAAGCGCACTCACCTGGCGTTCCACAAACTCCAACCGGTACTGAGAATCGGCAATGCGTTCGCGCAAGCCGTCAGCCAGCTCACGCAGCAGATCGCGGTCTTCCTGTGCGGCGGCTTCGGCGTCGGTATACAGTTGGCCAATCTCGCTTGCAAGCAGCCTCTGCTCTTCGCCATCGAGCGCGGCAATGTCCCGCTCAGCATGTTCGATCTGCCGCACCAGGCGAAGCAACGCCAGCCCGTCTCCCTCATCCGCTACTGCCGCGTTCACCTCGAGATGGTCATCCAGCATCCGCTGCAAGGTCTCAGCGTCGCCGCAGTTGTAGGCATGGTTGGCGCGCGTCATCAGTAAGGTAAAGTGCTTTTGTTCTGCCTCGTCACTGGCAAAGTCAGGGTGGATGCGCTTGGCGACCTCGCGAAACAGCGCCTTGAGACTCGGCGACGGGTCAAACTCCTCCGGCTCCTCGTCGGCGCCAAATGCCGCTTCGTGGGTTTCCTGCGCACGCTCACGCGCCTCCTGCGCACGCCGGCGCGCAGAGTCCGAGTCGTACAGATCCACTTCACGCTCCGTAATTCGCGCCGCAATCTCGTCCAGCTCCGCATAAAGCACGCCCACCCGCTGCAGATAGCGCACCTCAAATGCCTTCAACTGAGCGCGAATCTGTGCAATGTCAGCTTCGCGCTCGGCAAGTGCGGCGCGGACGGCAGCAAGCCGCTCGCGCTTTTCGGCAATACCCGCGGCGTTGGGACCGGGCTGAAGGACAATTTCGGCTGGCATAAGTCTCGTGTCAGGACAGCCTTTAGTCTAAACTGGCCATGAAAAGTCTAAACGACAATGGAAATTGCCGGAGATCAGTCTGGCTTCACAGGCTTCAAAAAAAGTCATTTCAGACACGCTTTGTAACAAGGGCACGGCTTCAGCCGGGCCGATAAAAGCAAATAGAATGAGTCGGGCTTCAGCCCCTGCTCCGGTTCGTCAAACGATTCTGATCCAGTTCCAGGCCTCTTGCCGCAGCATGCTCAACCACGGCGTTGGACCCGATCATTATGCCGCGCAACGGGGCAAAATACAGGCGCAATACTCCCCATTGCTGCTTCTTGTCGCCTTTTCCTCAGTTTGATTCTGTGTCCGGGCATTTGTCGGAGGGCTTTCGGCGGCTAGAATCAAGGGTAATCATGGCTGAATTTACGCATTTGCATTTGCATACGGAGTACTCGCTGCTGGATGGGGCTTGCGACCTTACCAAGCTGGTGAATCGGGTGGCGGCGCTAGGACAGAAGTCTGTCGCTATGACGGACCACGGGAATATTTATGGGGCGGTGCACTTCTTTG
>JBAWCO010000512.1:0-3874 GCA_049590315.1 Occallatibacter sp.
TTGGTGGACCTGATCGGGATCGAACCGATGACCTCTTCCATGCCATAGACCCAACATTAAGCATTTCAACAACTTACAAGACCCCGGTGGCTCCCTAAGTCCTTGTAAGCACGTAAAACCCAGAGAACTAGCGTATCGCAAAACGTATCGCGATTCACCTGTGTTGGCCGCGCCGCATGAGCGGTTCTTGCTGAGTTGCGCCTTTCTGATCCTCACGTCGGGATATCCTATGCGTAGTCCAAGATCAGCAAAGAATCCACGCTCGATGCCGAGAGCGCCGAGATTTTGCAGGGCATTCGGAGGTTGCAATGAGCAAAAGCCGAAATTCCACTCCCCTGTACGAAGCCATCCGCAGTTTGGTATTGTCGGCTCGTCAGAGCGCCGCCCGCGGCATTAACCTGCTTCAGGTCTACACGAACTACGAGATTGGCCGTCGTATCTTCGAGCAGGAACAGCAGGGCGCAGATCGCGCGGGATATGGCAAAGAACTCCTGAATGAGTTGGCAGCCCGGCTGACGGGCGAGTTCGGCGGCGGGTTCTCCAGAACAAATCTCGCATCCATGCGCCAGTTTTACATGACCTACCCGGACCGAATCCCAAAGATTATCCAGACAGCGTCTGTACAATTCCCGGTTTTGCCAATCGTCCAGACACCGTCTGGACAATTGCAGGATGCCAGTGGCCAATCGCAGCTGCCGTTTTCCCTGAGTTGGTCGCACTATGTATTCCTCATCGGCCTCAAAGAGGAGGAGCGCAATTTCTACGAGATTGAGGCGACCCAGCAGGGTTGGACTCTGCGCGAACTCCGACGCCAATTCGACGCCGGCCTCTATGAGCGGCTGGCTCTCAGCCGTGACAAGCAGGCGATCCGCGACCTGGCACGGGAGGGGCAGCACGTCGCCAAGCCGCAAGACCTGCTCAAAGACCCTTACGTGCTGGAGTTTCTCGGCATTGAAGACAAGGCCCGCTACTCCGAGTCCGATTTGGAGTCGGCCATCGTCACCCACGTTGAAAAGTTCCTGCTCGAACTGGGAAAGGGCTTCCTCTTTGAGTCCCGGCAGAAGCGGTTCACCTTTGACGAAGAGCACTTCTTCGTCGATCTTGTCTTCTATAACCGACTGCTGCGATCTTACGTGCTCATCGACCTCAAGATTGGCAAGCTCACGCATCAGGATCTCGGCCAGATGCAGATGTACGTCAACTACTTTGACCGCCACGTCAGAACCGAGGCGGAGAACCACACCATCGGCATCGTGCTCTGCAAAAAAAGGAATTCCGCCCTGGTCGAGATTACCCTTCCCAAAGACGCCAACATCCACGCACGCGAATACCAGCTCTACCTGCCCAGCAAAGAAGAACTGCAACAAAAGCTTGTGGAATGGATGGGAGAGCAGGATGAGCAGATTGAGTAATGTCCGTCGGAACGCGGAAGGATGCGCTGATTCCGCACGACGCGATAGATGCCAGTGACACGTTCAGCAGTTTGGCCAGGCGATACCGTTTCCAGACTCCGAACTCAAATTGATTGCTGTGTTCAAACTGGCCTCTTTTCTGTGACCCAATGAACGGCGGGCGGATGGCACTTTAGCCGCCGCTTGCCGTCAATGACGCTGTTTTGGCTCCCCCATGCCCTGCGGCGGACACGGTCCCCCCAAAAAGCTATGACTGCTGCGCTTTGCTCGGCAGCATATTTGTGCCTCTCTTGCCCCCGCCGACGGGGTCACTTTAAGGAAAAGAGGCATAACATGACGAACACCGCACCACTCTCCGAAGTTCAACTCCGCCAGTTCACCGGCTCCGAAAACTGGTATCGCCACGGCATCAATCGCGCAGTCCTTTTCACCGACGGCGCAAAGTTCCTTGCCGACCAGGGCAGCGCTTATTGGCTGCTCGACATCATTGCAATCGCCCAGCAACATGATGCTCGCGTTTCCGGCGAAGAGTTTCAGGTCTGGAACTTGAAAGTTCACTCCGACCGTAGCGCGACCGTGTTCTGCGACGACGGCAATGGGAACCCGGTCTACACGCAGGAGGTTCCCTTCACGGACTTCCCGCTTGACGAAGTGAAGCTCTACTTCGCCAACAACGTGATTCTCCTGCCCAGCGAGTACTAGCTGCGCAATTCGTCGTAGGAGGTCATGTGCAGTGTCTTCATAAAGTGCTGTACATCGAGCTTGTAAGTTCTCCGTGCCCATTTGCTTTTCTGCTTGGCAAGCCAGATTTCTTCCTCGGGGATATCGGCGAGCTTGGTGAGCAGCGAGGGAAGCGCGTTTTGGGAGTCCTCGGCGGGAAGCACGGTGGGGGGCGGTCGTTGAAATGCTCCGTCATTGCGCGCCTCTGATATTCCAGGAGGGGCGGATCATCTCGATGAGTCCCACTTCCAGTCCCGCCGCCGTATTCACCGGGAGTTCCTGCCACTCCGACGGCTCGGGGGTGGCGACAAGCACTTTCACTTTCTTGCCGTCGCGCAGCGTCTGCGATATGCGCCCGTTGATGCGCGAGCTGGTCCTTTGGCCTTTGTGGCCACGCCGGTATTGATCGAATCGCGTTTTGAGGCCGCTCAGGGTCAGGCCGACATAGACCACGATATCGTCCACGGTGAATGCGTACACGCCGGCCAAGGCTGGCGCTTTGGCGTCGAGCCGGATCAGGCTCTCGGGGTCTTGGGTCCATTCGCCGATGAACTGGAAGCCGGCGTCGATGAGCACTTTCCACGACGTATCCACGAGCGGCGCCGGCGCGGCGTCCACTTCAACTGGCTCGCGTTCGGCTTCCGCCTCGCGTCGCATGCCGCCGGTGAGACCAGAGCGTAGCATGACATTGCGGACGTGTTGATAACGGATGCCGAGAATCTTGCTAATTTCGGAGCGGTCGTAATCGGCGTGGGCGAGCGCCCTAATCTTGTCGGCGGTGGTGGTCAGGTCCTTGATGATTTCGGCTGACGATGGTCGAGTATTCATGAAGTTATTCGCACCCCTCAAATCCCTACCGAATCTTAATGCTTTCGGCCCCCCGGCCGTGGTTCATCCCCTGCGTGATAAGCCGGATTATCACGCGCCGCGAATGCTGCTCGAGGATAAACAGGGCCGGGAGCTGGACTTTGCGGGAATAATGCGTGGAAGCAACTGAGGAAAGCTTTAGCTACCTGAAATACTACCCGGTGCCACAATCGTTTTGAAATCGGGCGGCATGATGATTGTAGAGGCCGTGAGAGCCTTGACTGGGTACGCCAAGATCAGCACATTGAAAGTCGTATCGAAGGCCTCAGCAATGCATTCGTGCTCTGTACCGTTGCGGTCAAAGATCGGAAGTGACCGGGGCCGTGACATCTTGCGGCCAATCGGCAGGGTCGGCCCGAGCGCATGATCGGAAGTGATTTCGGTCTCATCCGGACAGCCGAATTGTGCTTTGAACGCAGGAGACGGCTCGACCCGCCGAACAATCGCACGAGCACCCACGCCTTCGACGTATTCAATAGGCTCCAATATGTACACAAGACACGCCCTCTTATTCGTGCGAGCGAATTCGCGCGCGGATGCATAGACCGATGCGCCAAATTTCTTCGCGAGTTTTATCGGGGTCTTGATTTCAAAAGCACAATCAGCCGCAAGCTTGGCATAGCCATCGCCCTGAAATAACGCAAAACGGGCAAAGTTGTTGGCTTCGCGCTCGAAGAGATCCGCGATTTCAGGGGAAAGCGTTTTTTCGCAATCCTGGAAGAAGCTGAACGCTTTCTTATGCGTGGGGATTATCGAAAACCTGCAACGCCGTGACGTTCATCCGGCTCCTACCTCAGGTAATGACGCCCATGCGGCGCAGAGGAAAAGGATGATACACGCGCACAGGAGGAAGCCAGCGGTCGATCAAGCGCCGC
>JBAWCO010000513.1:0-10783 GCA_049590315.1 Occallatibacter sp.
CCCCCAGGCTGAAGAGCGCCTGGGGGTGGTGAGTCGAAGGATGACAGCTTCTTTTGGGGATTTAATGGGGTCTTGCATGATGATGCGAACTCCAGGGACAGGATACTAGGGCTTGACGGCACACGAAGCCGCCGAATTGAATCATGCAGCGATTTCGCGACGTTGAGCGCCTAAATTCGTAAGACCAAACTCCAAGATGTCGCCAAGCGCCGGGAAACGAATATCGTTTCGCCGTCCGGTAGCAATCAGAGTGCGTGGGCTCTGCTCTATGTTGGCGTTCGTAGGAGCAGGTAGCCGCCAGTGAGGCCGAAGAGAATGTCGGGGGACCAGGCGGCGAGGGCGGCGGGCAGGTAGTTGACGTTGCCCATGGCGCCGAATGTGCCATCGACGACGAAGTAGGTGAGCGCGACGAAGATGGCCACGGCGATGCCGGTGAGCGAGCCGCGGCGGCCCATAGAAAGCGCGAAGGGAATGGCAAGCACGGCCATGACGACGGCTACCAGCGGATAGGCGAGCTTGTGCCACAACTCAACGCGCAGGCGCATGGTGTCGAATCCGCTCTGGCGCAAATCGCCGATATAGCTATTGAGCTGGCCGAAGTTCATCTCATGGGCCTGCTTTTCTTCCTTCGTAAAATAGCTCGGGTCTTCGTGAATTTCGGAGAAGGAGGTCCGCGCGAACTCGTGATAGCCGGTGACATTGGCGCCCGAGATATCTCGCTCCCAGCCGTTTTGGAATTGCCAGGAACCGGCTTGGGAATCCCAGTAGACACGGGAGGCGAAGATGCGCCGCGAGAGCGCGAAAGTGGAGGGGTCGAACTCGAAGATGGAGAGGTTAGCGAACTCGTTGCGATCAGGATCGAATGGGAACTGATAGTAGAAAATGCGGCCGGGCTCGCCTGGGTGGGGCTGGCCGAAGATCCACTTCTGCTCGGGATGCAGGACGGTCTGCGGAGGGCGGCCCTTGATGATATTACGCAGCGCCTCTTGTCTACGGTTGGCCTGGGGCAGATAGTACTCGTCGAATAGAAACAGGCTTACGGCGAGGATGGCGGAGATGGAGACGACCGGAACCACGAGGCGATAAAGGCTGATGCCTGTGGCTTTCATGGCGATCAGTTCGCTATTGCGGTTGAGCACGCCGAAGGTGACCAGCACGGCGATCAACACGGCCAAAGGCGCAATCTGGTAGAGCATGCTCGGCGTGAGGTTGATCAGATATTCGCCGACGGTGGTGAGCGGAATGCGATTGCGCAGGATGTCGCCTACCAAGTCGAAAAAGGTGAAGACCAGCATGAGGATGACAAAGCCGGATAACACGAGGCTGAACATCTTGAGGAACTCGACCACGACGTACTCATCGAGAATCCTGGGAAATGCGCCGCGGGACTTGGCGCCTTGGGCACCCGGGCGAAATCGGCTGATCAAGACGGCGAGCGGCCCCCTGTTCGTTCCGACTGCGGGCACGGGTGCGGCTTCGGGCTTTGGTTTGGGAGAACGCGAAGTCCAACTGGTGATTGCACTCAGCACACGGCCACCGCTGGCCATCTGCCAGAGCAGAAATGTGCCGGCGCTGGCGAAGATTGCATTGGCCAGCCATACGGCGATGTAGACGGGAATCTTGTCTTGCCGGCCCAGCGCAGTGCCGATGAGGGAGAGCGAGTAATAGATGACCACCAGCCCAATGGTGAAGACCCATGCGGAGCTTTTTCCGCCGCGCCGCGATGCTACGCCTAAGGGAACACCGATTAGCATCAGCACCAGGCAGGCGGCGGGGTAAGCAAAGCGGTTGTGTAATTCGATCAGGAAACGTTTGGGATCATGACTGTGAGTGCGCTGCAACAGAACATCCATGGGGAGGGCGTAGATAAACGTGTCGAGCCTTCCCAATTGAACGGTGCTCTGCTGGCTCACAACGAGCGGCATATCGGTGGTGTCGAACTTGGAGATGTCGTACTGAAGCGGCTGATCGATCTTGATCTCGTGCACGGTTCCATCGCGCAGGCGCATCATGAGTTCCTGGCTGGAATCGCTGACCACCGTGGCGGAGGCGGCGGTGGTGATTTTCGGATTGGCAGGGTCAGTAACATCGACCATGAAGACCTGGCGCCAGTTGGATGCGCCGGTGCCGGCGAGCACGTTTTGTACATAGAGGACGGTGTTTTTGAAGTCCTCATAGAAGACGCGCGGCTGAATTTCGTAAGAGGCTTGGGATGTTTCGAGAGACTGCTGCATTTCAAGGATGGCCTGATTGGCGCGCGGGGCCACCCATAGGGAGTTGGCCAAGCCAATCAGCGTGCCACCGACGGCGACGATGGATGCGACGCGCACGAAGTAACCAATGCCCAGGCCGGAGGCGCGCATGGCAATGATCTCGCTGTCGGCGGCGAGGCGGCTCAACCCCAGCAAGACTCCAACCAAGACTGCCATGGGGATGGTGACCTTGAAGGTGTTGGGCAGGGTGAGGAGCAGGATCTCGATGACGTTGGAGAAGGTGGAGCTGTTGCGGACTACCACCTCAAGGATGTGGGGCAGATCGCGCATGAAGAGGACGAATGTGAAGAGCGCGCAACCGATGAGGGTGTGGGAGAGAATCTCGCCGAGGATGTAACGGGTCAGGATGCGCACAAGGTGGCTCTTCTCTCAGTTTAGCTCGCCGGTGCGGACCAATGCGGGGGGCAATGAGTGGGGGAGCGAGTGCGGCTGCCAGGCGCGCAGGCGCAAGCTGTTGGCGAGGACGCATATTGAGCTGAGAGCCATGGCGGCAGCGGCCATCCAGGGACTGAGCAGAATGTGGAAGAAGGGGTAAAGTGCGCCGGCGGCCAGCGGAATGCCGAGCAGATTGTAAGCGGCGGCCCAGGCCAGGTTTTGGCGCATAACGCGAAGGGTCTGGCGGGCCAACTCAAGGGCGGCGGGAATGGCGGAGGGTTGCGAGCGCAGCAGAAGCACGTCGCCAGCCTCCTGTGCCAGGTCGGCGCCTGAGCCCATGGCAATGCCAGCGTCCGCCTGGGCCAGCGCGGCGGCATCGTTAATGCCATCGCCCACCATGGCGACGCGCAGGCCGCTCTGTTGGAGAGCGCGAATGCGGGACAGTTTGCCGGCGGGATCCAAGGCTGCTTCCCACCCCAGCGACAAGGACCCGTCGCCGGGGACCCCGGCTTCGGCCTCGGAGATTCCGGCCTGCTTGGCAATCGGCGCGGCAGCGGAGGCTGAGTCGCCGGTCAACATGAGGACACGGAGCCCATGCGCGCGTAACGCGGCGACGGCGTCGGCTGCGTCGGGACGTAGTGCGTCGCGAGCATCGAAATAACCTGCGGGGACTTGGTCGAGTGCCATCCACAGACGTGTCACGCCGGGCTCAGGTGCGGGAATACTGTCGGGCAGCGGGACGAAGAATTCGTGGAAGAGCGCTTCATTGCCTAGCAGACACTCATGTCCTTCTACTTTGGCGGTGAGGCCGCGACCGGGCAGGATCTGGACATCTTCGGCAGGCTTCCAAACCAGACCGCGCGCCCGAGAAGCATCCACGACTGCGTGGGCAAGTGGGTGGTTCGATTTTTCCTCGGCTGCGGCGGCCATGCGAAGGAGGGCCTCTTCAGAGTGGCCGGCCAATGCGTGAATGCCGGCCAGTACGGGGCGTCCGGCGGTGAGGGTTCCGGTTTTGTCCAGCACGATTACGTCGAGATTGGAAAGGCGCTCAAGCGCTTCACCGCCTTTGAAGAGGACGCCGAGTTGCGCGCCTCGACCGACGGCTACGGTGAGAGCTGCGGGCACAGCCAATCCCATGGCGCAGGGGCAGGCAATTACGAGGACTGCGACGGTGCTGGCGATGGCGAGTGACAGCGAGTGGGCGGCGACGAGCCAGACGGCAAACGTGAGGGCCGCCAAGGCCAGAACGATGGGGACAAAGATGGAACTGGCGCGGTCGGCGAGTCGCTCCATGGGCGCGCGTGAGCCCTGCGCCTGCTGAACCATGCGGGTGATTTGCGCCAGCACGGTGGCTTCACCAAGCGACTCGGCGCGGCACGTGACCGCGCCGTCGTAGTTGAGCGATCCGGCGAGGACGCGGCCACCGGGTTCACGAGGCAGCGGCGTGGACTCACCGGTAAGCATTGATTCGTCGACGGTGGTACGGCCCTCGATGATGGTCGCGTCTACCGGGAAACGCTCGCCGGGAAGCACGAGAACGCTGTCGCCCGGCTGAATTTCGCTGAGGGGGACAACTGCCTGGACGCCGTCGAGGACACGACGGGCGGTGGCTGGGCGAAGACGCGAAAGCGAATCAAGCGCGGCCAGGGCGCGGCGTTTTGCGCGGGCTTCCAGCGATTTGCCCAGCAGCAGAAAGCCAATGATCATCAGGACCGCGTCGAAGTAAACCTGGCGATCACTTGATGGCCAAATGGTGGCAGCTGCGGAGTAGAGGAAGGCTACGCTGGTACCGAGACTTACCAACGTGTTCATGTTGGTGGCGCCGTGACGGAGGGCGCTGATGGCACTAACGTAGATGCCGCGGCCTGCCCACGTCATGATGACTGCAGTGAGAGCCAACAGAAACCAACGAAGCGGGTCTTGCGGCAGCGTATAGAGCCAGGGTAACACGCGCATCAATCCGTGATCGAGCGTGCCCATCTCGCTGCCGAGGGGCATGGCCAGCAGCATGGAGACGGCGCCGGCGAATAAGGTTACATAGGCTTTCAGTGCGGATTCATCGGTGTGATCGTGGGAGTGCGGACCTGAGAGGGAATCGTCGGGGCGGGGAAGCACGGCGTCATAGCCGGCTCCACGAATGGCCTCGACCAGCGCCTGAGGCGGCGTGACAGCGGGATCGAAGATTACGCTGGCGCGGTTGGCCATGAGATCGACGTGCGCGGACTCGACACCGGCGGTGGAACGCAACGCGTCTTCGACATGATGCTGGCAGGAGGCGCAGGTCATGCCGATTACCGGCAGAGTGAGCGATTCTGTCTCGGGTGCGGGCACCTATTCTTCCAGTCGTGCGGTGTAGCCGGCCTTGGCCAGAGCCGCGACAGCGAGATCAACGGGAGCGGACTCTCCGGCGGAGTTGGTAGCGCTGAGCCTTGCGGCGCCCAGACGCACTTCTTTCACAGTGACTCCTTCGGCCGAGGCAAGCGCCTGACTGACGCGGCGAATGCAGGAGCCGCAATGCATTCCATCGATTCGCAAAGAAAATTCCGACATCATCGTCACCCAGTTGAATTAGATGATAGCTCCCCGCGAAAGATGCGAACGAGAAGATAGCGTTGGAGGTCCATTCGCATGCAGTTGCGCGGAAGGGTGGCGCGGGCGCTATTGTAAAGAGTTCGTGGCATGGAGAAGATGATGCAGAGAGAGTTCCCTGATACTCCACTGGTGGGCGTGGGCGCGGTGATTGTGGATGAGGGTCGCGTGCTTCTGGTGCGACGCGGAACGGAGCCACTGCGGGGTGAATGGTCGCTACCCGGGGGAGTGCTCGAAGTAGGTGAGTCGCTTGTGGCCGGCGTGGTCCGCGAAGTCAGAGAAGAGACGGGGCTGACCGTCGAGCCTGTCGAACTGATCGAGCTATTGGACCGCATTCATCGCGAGGGCGAGCGGGTTCGCTACCACTATGTGATCGCGGATTATCTTTGCCGCGTTGTCAGCGGCGTGTTGCAGGCGGCGACGGATGCGGATGCGGTGAGATGGGTGGAGCGTGCGGATTGGAATAGCCACAGCGCACTCCGGCTGGATCCGGTGACTGTACGGGTGATCGAGTTGGGATGGCAAAGGGCGCGGGCTTTGGGCTTCGGCAGGTTAACTTCTTAGCGGGATTCTGGACGCTGGCATATCTCGCATTGCTGTAGGTCGGGGAACCATCGCTTGCTTTGGAATCCGCGTCCAGCTTGCGATCCACCGGATTGCCTGGGGCACGAGGGAAAGGCCGAACGGCACCATTGTGCGCCCGAGGCTGGTGACCATAGTGCGCGAAAGTGTTGTTGCCAAAGTCATCCTGCGGCTCAGATGGGTATGCAACTCGCGGAAGTATTGTTCCGCGCTTTCGTGAGCCAGGTACATCCGTGCGGCGAGTGCTGCGCTATGCAATGCGATGGACATGCCATCGCCGGTGAACGAGGGAATTACGGCTGCCTGATCGCCGACGCACCAGAGGCCGTTGGGGCGGCTTGCAAGATAGCCGTATGGAATGGAAGACACGGCGAGAGGGCGATCCCACAGAGCTGTTGAGCCACTAAGGCGCTGAGCGAGATGCGGGTTTTCATCCTGGAGGCTCGTCAGCAATTCAGTCCATCCGCCAATTTTGCGCAACGCGGAGCGACGCACCACCAGGCAAAAATTGGCCGTATCTTCTTCGACGAGTGAGAGACCGCCGTAGCCGCCGGGAAAGAGAAAGAGTTCCATGAACTCGCGCAGCGCGTTGGTCTGGGATGGCGACAGGCGCATGTGCATTTTGAAACCGACCAGGTCGGCTTGCGCGCATGGCTCTCGATTCAATCCGCGCAGGTCGTGTTTTCCGTTGGCGAGAAATACGGTGGGAGCGCTCCACGAATTTCCTTCGCGGAGTTCCGCGTGCCACATGTTGTCGCGGGAGGTCAGGCTCTCAACGAAAGCGCCGCGTTGCACATGGCAGCCGCTCTGCGCGGCGCGCGCGAGGATGGCTTCATCCAGAATGTGGCGCGAGAGGGACAGGGCTGTGAAGGGCAGAGCGGCTTCGACCACCCTGCGTTTTACCGAGAGGCGCGTGTATCGAATGGGAGCAGCGCCGAGGGCGAGCGGATCGATGCCGAGCTGGTGCAGATACTCGACGGCTTCGTGACTGAGAAACTCGCCGCAGACCTTGTGATGGGCGGCGCGCTCGCGTTCAAGCACGGTCACTTCGCGCCCAGCGGCGGCAAGACGCATGCCAACCATGGAGCCGGCAAGACCGCCTCCGATGACCAAATGGCCAGTTGCCCGTGAGGATGAGGTCATTGCGCTTTCCTCCGGCTTACGCAGAGCCTTGCAGGCTTGTAGTTCTGGATCTCGATGGCAGATGCGTGAAGACCGGCAGCCGCGCACATCGAGCGCCACTCTTCCGTTACGAACGAGCGTGCGATGGAGACGGGACCATCATACTGCACAAAGTGATGGAGCCCGGCCAGTTGTGAGGCGACGCGGAAGAAATGGTAGGGAATGGGAGCGCGCGAAAGATCGTTGATGAACCATCCCAATATTGCGTGCTCTTCCATCCACTGGAGAAATCGAATCACATCGGCATCATCAAGATGATGCGTGAACAGGGAACTGATCACGAGGTGCGGCGGTTTCGAAGGCGAGTATGCGAAGATGTCCGCGCACATCCATCGAATGCGGGTCGAAGCGGGGCTGGCCTCCGCGGCGATTGCCTTTGCGTCCGGATTCAAATCCAGTCCAATCAACTCCACCGCGATGCCGCGCCGCATCGCCCATTGTTCAATTTTTCGCAGTGTGTCTCCGTAGCCGCAGCCTACATCGAGGATGCGTATTGGTTCTGGTCTCAGGGGCTGCGAGGTGACGAACGCATTCAGCCAATGCAAGACCGGCCGATAGCCAAGCGTCCATCGATTAGTCTTGGCGATGTCACGAAGGCAGGCGCGCAATTCATCGCGACTGCATGGCTCATCCATCAGCTCAGTGAGCTGCGCGCGATAACGAAAATCTATCGGCCTAGATTGCATGAAAGAGCATGGTCTCAGCGGTGAGGCCCGGCCCGAACGACATGGCGCAGCCCTGTTGGCCACTCTCGGCGGCTTGCATGATCTGTTGCAAGACGAACATGACAGTTGCCGAAGACATATTGCCGAAGTTCGCAAGAACGCTGCGTGAATGAGAGAGCGCATCGGCGGGCAGTTCGAGTCCTTTTTCTACCGAATCGAGAATGGATTTGCCGCCGGGGTGGACTGCCCAAAGGTCGACGGAGGACAGATCTTTGCCACGTGTGACCTGGCTGCCCATCTCCTTGAGTGCGCGACCGATTTCACCGGGGACCTGACCCGAGAGGTGCATGTCGAAACCAAGTTCGCCGATACGCCATGTGATCAATTCACTTGTCTGGGGGATGTTGACAGCAAGAAAGCTATCAATGGCCAAACCATGATCTTCCGCGCTGATGAGAGAGGCGGCGCAACCATCGGCGAAGACGAGGAATGAGAGCACCTGCTCCAGTTGGTCGGTTTCCTGAAAGTGCAGGGAGCAGAGCTCAAGGTTCATCATGAGGACCCGGGCATCCGGCTCGGAGCGAACAATGTGATGGGCGGCCTTGAGCGCGTTGATTGCGGCATAACAGCCCATGAAGCCGATCATGGTGCGTTCCACCGACGGGTCGAGACCGAGATGGCGCACCACTTCAAAGTCCAGGCCCGGCGCGTAAAGGCCGGTGCACGAGGTGACGATCACGTGGGTCACACTGCGGCGTTCTTCGCCAGTCAGTGCGAGCTTATCGAGAGCGGATTGCGCGAGAAGCGGGGCGAAGCGCTCAAAGAATTTCATGCGGCGTGCCGTTGCCGGGAAATCTCCGGGCACGTAGACCTCTTCAACATCCTTCCACACTCCATCTTCGGTTGCTACGGGCTGCACGAAGGAATAGCGGTGTTCAATGGCCGACAAACGAGCCATACGTTTGAAGAGGTTGCGCATGGTTCCTTCGGTAATCATGCCGGTCGCGAAATCGATGAAGGCCCGATGCACATCGTGCGGGGGAACTGCTGTTGCGATTCGATTGATGTGCGCTATCGTCATTCCGTCCCCTGTCGTAGCAAGTTGCCCTCGCTTATCCCCATATTGTCGGGGACTCAATAGTTCGATGTGTCATCGAACTGTCATCGTTGTATCACTAAGAGGTTGCATGCGAGGGATGAACTTGGGCGGCAGACCCGGCACGCGAGGAATTGATCAAATGAGAAAGCAAAATGCTAACGGTAGCGGCGAGTCGCTTTGATCACCATCGAGAATACGCCTGACTCGTCACGGGCGATGAGAAGGGAAACATGGCGGTTGATGGCCACCTCGGCCTGGAGCAACTGCTGGCCGGTGGTATCGACGTCCGTGGCGTAGGTGAGCGTGAGGTTCCGGCCGACTTGTTCCTCCACAATAATGCGAGACGTGGAGTTGCCCAGGGCGCCGATGTAGTTGGGGTCGACCTTGACTGAACCGGCCCCGAAGAGTTTCTGTACGCGGCTGCTGACAGTTGCATTAAGAGCGCCGCCGAGAAATGCGTCCGTGGTGGGATTGGCGGCGGTTGCCTCCTGCTGCTGCATGTAAAGGCGCTGTTGACTGCCTGTGCGGCCAAGAGCCAGCAATGCCGCAATATCGGACTCTGGAAGCGGAGGATCGCTGCGGGGAGTGACAGACATCTTTCCACCTGGAATTCCGTTGATGCCGAGGGTGATATCGTAATCCTCCACGCGTGCGGTTGCGGTGAGATCGATGGTGGGTTCAATGCGAACCGGGTTGGTGAAGTAGATGTCTCCGTGCTGAAGATCGTAGCGGGTTCCAGCGATGACCGCGCTGCCTTCAGTGACAGAGACGCGGCCCAGCACCGAAGGTGAGGCTACGGTGCCGCGAACGCGCAGTTCCACGTCACCCGCCAGCTTGGCGTAGGCGTTCTGGAAGTTCAACTGCGGCGAAGAAATAATGTGGAGGTCAAGGCGAATGTGATTCGACGGGGCGTTGGGAGGCGCGATGCTTTGCACCGAATGGGTCTGTGAAGCCAGGGATGCTATGTCGAGGTCGGGACTTAACGCAAACCGGGTGATGAGGACGTTCCCGCTGAGCAGCAGGCTGTTCTGCGAGCCCTGCAGGTGCAAGGTTGCATCGGCCTGGGAACTGACTCCTTCGGGATAGCGAATGCGAATGCCCTTGCCGGTAACGGAGAGGTCGGCGTAAATACCTTGCTGGTAGGCCAGGGAGCCGGTGACGCTCAATGGGCCGCCTCCGCTCATGGCGGTGAGCGATTTGACCTCAAGCCGGTTCTGGTTGAATTCGAGGGTGCCGTGCAGTTGGCTTAGGCCGTTGGGAATGTCCTCCCACGAGAGCGAGCCGTTCTGAATGTCGATGCGGCCGCGCATGCCGGGGTTCTTCAACGGGCCGTGCGCTTCCACTTGGAATGTGGTGGTTCCGCTGGCGGTCAAATCGGGATCGACTGTCTCGGCTAGCTTCAGGTTGATGGAGCCGCTTGCGGCAAGATCCAATTGCTGCTTGTCCATTAGCGACAGGCTGCCCTGCACATGCATGTCGGTGTCCTCGCCGGTGACATGCAGGGGATCAAGCGTGACACGCCCATTCGCCATTGTGGCGTGCAGACCGCCCTGGCTTTGCAGATGGACACCGTCGATTGTCATCGCCAGTTGCTGCAGGCGGGCTTCGCCGTGCAGTTGTTCTGGTTTCGCAAGGGGACCTTCAACAGTGACCGTACCGGCAAGTGCGGACTGGCCGCGAAGGCTCTCAAAGTGGGCCATTTTCAGTAGAGCGCCGATGTCGAACTTCGAGAACTCGATTTTGGTTTGGGTGAAATAGTCGCCATTGAGAGCGGTCTGACCGTCCAGGTTGAGTTCCGCACCTTCGAGGCGAGTGGACGCGTCGTAGATGACGGCATGGTTGGCGGTGTGGGCTGTGAACAAAAGTGTGCCGAGCGGTTCTCCATTCAGTGTGAGGGGGTTGAGCGTGGCGTGCGCTTCGAGATGCGGGTCGTCGAAAGTGCCCGATCCGACGACAGAAAAGCCCAGCTTGCCTGTTGCTTCGATATTCTGGCGTTTCAGACTTTCGATCTTCGCCAC
>JBAWCO010000514.1:0-7322 GCA_049590315.1 Occallatibacter sp.
TATGAAGTGATGCAGTGGCTACCTTCAGAGCCGCGCGCCGTGAGCACCCAGCAAGACGATTGGAAATGGACGCTGCGGTCGGCGGCGAACCGGCCACTGCTGCGGTGGCTGGAGGATGGACCGCTGGTGGTGGTTTCAGACGGCTCTGGGGCAGCACCCAAGTTGAAAGCCCGCCTGATGGCAACCGGGCAAGAGGGAACATTTGGCGAGAGCGGCGAGCGCTTTGCGGCGACGGTGGAAGACACGCCGTCGGACAGCCGCGAGCTGCTGGCCCGGGTTGACTTTGCGCCCGATAGCAATGCTGGGATGGAATCGATGCTGGGATTCCGTCAGGACCTGGGAATTGCCGGTTCAGTTCAATCCGTGGCCGCCGTCGCCATCCATCCGGAAATTGACGGTCCAGAGAACGAAGGGACGAGCGGGTCTGAGGGATTGGACGAGGCAGCGATTCGCAGCTGGGAGAACCTGAACCTGGGCGACGCGATGGAAGCTGAGGTGGGATCGACGCAAGTAATGGCGCGCTTCGCGGATCACTCCCCCAACACCGTGACCGCCGCGCTTCCGTTTGCAATGGTTGGGTGGCGCAAAGGCAACTCGACGATCCATTATAGGATGTCCACCATGGTGCCGGGCGGTGAGAATGCGGATGAAACGCAGGCTCAGACGTGGCTGCCGAAGGTTTCGGTCCGCAATGGCGAACTGGTGATGGAGCATGGATTCCATCAGGAGATTGGATGGGAGCGGCAGACGGACCGCAGCGGACTAGCGGTGATGGTGTATTCCGACAAGGTGGACAACCCGACGATGGATGCGATGGGCCACTTTGCAGGCAACGACGGTATAGCGGCGGGCCTTGGTTCCGCGGTGTTGGACTCGGCAAGCGGGATGTTACGCACGGCGGGACCAGGTTTTTCCAGCGCGGGAGTGACAGCAACGTTTGTGCGCCAACTGTCCGGTGGCAACCTGATCCGTCTGAGCTATGCGAACGGCGATGCACTGGCCATGACTTCTACCCCTGGAGCTGGTTCGACAGGATCGGGTTCGCTGGATCAGGCGGTTGCCACAGCTCGTCCGCGGCGCGCTCAGGCGTATGCGCTGTCGCTTTCCGGTACGCTTGAAGGGACAGGGACGCACTGGCGGGCGAGCTATCGATGGCAGCCCGAAGACACAGTTACCAGCATTGCACCGTACTCGGCAAACGCAATTCAGCCCTATCTGAACCTGCATATTCGTCAGCCGATTCACATGCGGCACGATGGAGCCAACGGGTTTGAAGCGTTGCTGGATTTGCGCAATTTGCTGGCGCAGGGTTACAGGCCGTATCTGCTGGGCGATGGTTCGGTCGTGGTTTTTGCACAGGAACAGCGCGGTGTGCAGGGTGGACTCGCTTTCACGTTCTGAACTTTCTGCGGTAGTCTCTCTCCTTCAGGCTTTCGATTTGAAGAGGCTCCAACGGACGGGCCGCAGAGGCTTTGCGCGCCTTGGGAATCCACTGCTCTTTGTGCTATATTCTTCAAGGGCAGTGAAGATGTTTCGCCTGCCCATATTGTGTGCAAAACTCCCGCCGCACGGCGAATCCAGATTGTTTGGACGCGTAGCTCAACTGGCAGAGCATTCGGCTCTTAACCGACAGGTTGTAGGTTCGATTCCTACCGCGTCCACCATTTAATAAAGCTCGTAGCAGACGCCTATTAATTATTAACCTACGATTCCGCCATATAAAAACTGAGCCGTCACGGGTGGCCTGCAGCCTGCGATTCTTTCTTGTCTCATCCACGATCAGGAGGGAGGAAACCCTGCGACTGTCCGTAGTTCGTCGCCCATTGTCGAAATGGCGACAATGGCTGAGATTTCAGGCACTTGTTTTCAGGGGATTAGCGTTGGCAACTCGCGTGCTTTGAAGGAGGCGTCCGAAGACGACGGCGAATGCGTCCTTTGCACGTGGTACGACCGGTCATCCTACTCGATGAACGGGAGATGCCGGACGATCCGCTGTAGCGCGACAATTCCTTTATTCAGTTGCACGGATGGTGGGATGCGGATTTGAATTGAGTCAGGGGCGGTTATTGGCGACGCCGGTGTGGAGGGGTTTGATGAAGTTGTGGTCGAAAGGCGTTGTTGCGGCGACTGTTGCATTGTGTGCCATCCAGGTCGTCCGTCCTAAGATACCGGCAAAGCCATTGGCCGCTGAGGTACAGGCTCCCCCTGAAGTTAAACGGATACTGGAGAAGGATTGTTATAGCTGCCACTCGGATGAGCGAAGGCTTTCCTGGTTCGACGAGATTGTGCCTGCGTACTGGTTGGTGAGGCACGACGTGCTGACTGCACGCGAGCACCTGAACTTCTCTACACTCGGATCCAAACCGGTGGCCGCGCAGAAGGGTGCACTGTTTGAAGCGGCGAATATGATTCAGCTCGGCGCTATGCCCTTGCCGCAGTTCGTCCAACTGCATCCTGAAGCGAAAGTAACGGATGCAGAGCTACAAACACTGAAGACATATCTGGCTCCATGGAGTGTTGCCCCGCCTGCGGGTGACTCTGCAGATGGCAGACATGCGGGGCCAAACGATGGAGCGAAGTCGAGTGTTGTGCCTGTGGTGTCTCTCGAAGCGGTGCAACCAGAGTGGAATGGGGTGGCGTTCGAACCTCTCTTTGAAGGATGGAAATTGCTCAGCACAACAGATCGCGGGGACAACAACACGTTTCGCTTCATTCTTGGAAATGACGTTGCAGTGCGGGCAGTGCGAGAGGGAACTATGTCTCCGTGGCCCGATGGATCGCGTCTGGCCAAAATTGCCTGGCAGCAGGAACTCGGCGGGGATGGCCTGGTGATGCCGGGCAAGTTCATCCAGGTGGAGCTGATGGTGAAGGACGCAAGCCGTTACAAGTCGACGGATGGATGGGGTTGGGGGCGTTGGCGCGGGCTGGACCTGAAACCATACGGCAATTCTGCGAAGTTTACGGTGGAATGCACAGGATGCCATTTACCCGTAGCCGGCGACGACTATGTGTACACGCTGCCGATGACGACAGCCAACACAAAAGGCACAGAGATCGTCAACGCCAGAGCAGCCGCGCTTCCGGCTGGACTTCCGAACCAACCGCTCGGTTGGAGTGCAATCACCATGTTTGTCGATCAGCAGAGGCGGATTACTTCGACGCTGTATGGGAACGATGCGGCGATGACCGCGGTTCATTTCCGGGAGGCCGGCATTATGGACGGCTTCGGTCCAAAGTATTCGCGCGGCGCCGTGTTGGCGCTCGTCACCTGGGCACAGCGCGACGATCCGCATTGGTTTGGGGGACGGATTCCGGATGCGCCGCTTTCCGTGGAGTTCATTGAGGTTGCAGATGCGGATGGAGCCGGCCGCTATCGGCGTTTCGCCGGCGAAGGACTCACTGAGACCGCCATGGCAGCGGCGGATGCGACGAAACGAATGGAATTCATATTGCGATTGCAGCCGGTTCGCTTACCGTAATCAATGCTTGTGAGAAGCCGCTCGACACGAGGGCTTGAGCGGCGTAGGTGCGGTCAGATATTGTTTGATTGGATTATTGAAACTCGATCTTGGCCATCATTCCTTTATCTTCGTGTTTCAATAAGTGACAATGGAATAGCGACATGCCGCGGATGATTGGATCTGTAAAGTCCATTACGAGATCGACGGAACTTTCCGGCTCCACATTCACAGTGTCCATCCAAACAGGCCGGCCCTCCGGTTTGCCGTTCTGTTGAAATACGAGGAAGTGGACTTGATGGATGTGAAACGGATGTATCTCGTCGGTCTTGTTTTCGACACGCCAATGCACATAGCTGCCTATCTTTACTTTGGTCATCGGGGGATCTGAAGGGCCGTACTTCTTATCGTTAATGTAGAAGCCTTGTTTATCTTCGGTGAACTTCACAACAAACTGCGGTATACCCGCCTCCACATTCTTGAGAGTGTCATGTGTCAGCGGTTGATAGACGGGCTTTCCTACGGAGGGAACCAAGCGAGCGGTCCAGGGTGTCGGGTTGAGATCGGTCCTGTTTTCCGAATCCAAATCAGCTAAGACCATTGCCGGATTGGGGTCTCCATCCTTGCCGGTATCGACGCAGAGGCTTCGTAGCGAAGCGGAGGTTCCGGGTGCGGGACCGGTGACAATCGCTTCGAGGCGGCCGGCAGGAGCCAACAGAAAATGTGTAAACTGTTCGGTCTTGCGGTGTGGGTCATGATAGGCAAGCGGCATACCATCGATCGCGACGACCGTCAGCGTCTCATTGTCGACCGTGAGATCCGCGTAAAGATCGGGAGAGGCATTCACGATTCGCCAGAATTGCTTTTCGCCCGGGTCGATCGTGATTCGTGGCCTGATGACGCCGTTCACCGTAAAGATTCGGGATGGGTCGCCAACTGCCGCGCCGCATTTTGAGGCAGACAGCTGAACTGAATTCTTCAGAGATTCCGACTGAGCGTCGTCTTGCTGAAGTTCAACGTCCCTGAGAATCAGGATCTCCTCCTTCATAGAACGCAATGCGGGGAGATAACGATCGATACCGTCGATCACGATAGCTCCCGACATGCCGTCGAGGGATTGCTGATAACTCTCGCCATGTGGGTGGGTGTGATACCAGTAGAGGCCCGGCGGCTGGTTGCTGGGTATATCGACTGTATATTTCAGCGACTCGCCGGGCATGGCCATCATGGAAATTACGTCATCCTGAGGAGCGTTTGGAGAGACATGGAGGCCATGAAAATGAAGATTCGTCATGTTCTGACACTTACCGTCTACGCAGGTCTCCAGCGAATCGGAGGACATCTGATTGAGGAACTCCAATTTGATCTGTTGGCCCGGCGAGACCCTGATGACCGGAGGAATCTCGCGGCCATCAAATGAAAACGCACTCTTTCCGGTTTTGGGGTCAGTTACGGCAAGCAGAGAAAACGGAGACCGGACCTGCGGAGGTTCGGGCAGTGGGACTCGAATTTGCGGTCCGCTTTTCTGGGCTGAAAGAGCGCGGCAGAGCATCAGCGACAACATCACTGCAGCAATGTATCCGGTATCGCATGCGAGTTCGTAGCGGGACTTCATGATGGGCCATTCGGTCGCTAACGGACGCCGGACTCTTGCTCTGAAGCTGCGTCCGATGTGGGAGTTTCGGCGGAGGCACGATCCGGCAGAACCCAGTTGGACCTGACAAAATGGCAGGTGTAACCATTTGGAAAGCGCTCCAAATAGTCCTGATGCTCGGGCTCGGCATTCCAAAAGGCGTCAGCGGGCTTCACTTCGGTGGTAACTTTGCCGGGCCATAGACCAGAAGCGTTGACATCGGCGATCGTCTCCTCAGCGATTCGCTTTTGCTCATCCGTCGTATAGAAGATGGCGGAACGATAGCTGGTTCCGACGTCGTTGCCCTGCCGGTTTAGCGTAGTTGGATCGTGGATTTGAAAGAAGTACTTCAGGAGCTTTCGATAACTCAATTTCCGCGGATCAAAAATAATCTCGATGGCTTCGGCATGGCCCGCGTGGTTACGGTACGTAGCGTTCGCCACACTGCCACCTGTATATCCGACGCGCGTGGAAACGACGCCCGCAAAGCGACGGAACAAATCCTGCACACCCCAAAAACAGCCGCCAGCGAGAATGGCTTTTTCGTTTGAAGCTTCCATACTGTTACGCTCCCTGTTGAGACTCAAATAGTCTTAAGAATTCGCCGTAACCTTCACTCTCCAGCTCGTCTAGCGGGATAAAGCGCAAGGATGCGGAGTTGATGCAATATCGGAGCCCGCCTGCGTCACGAGGGCCATCGTCGAATAGATGCCCCAGATGGCTATCGCCCTGGGTCGATCGGACTTCGGTTCTTTCCATCCCGTGGGTGCCGTCGGGGCGCTCTTCTACAGACTCAGCATTGACGGGTTTGGTGAAGCTGGGCCAGCCACAACCGCTGTCAAATTTGTCGAGGGACGTGAAGAGCGGCTCCCCCGAGACTATGTCGACATAGAGTCCAGGCTCATCGTTATTCCAAAATGCATTTGCAAAAGGGCGTTCGGTCGCGGCATGCTGGGTAACCTGAAACTGCTCCGGGGTGAGTCGAGCGATCGCATCCGGGTCCTTGTGATAATTCGGCATGTTTTCACCTCGTTCGCCACATTCTATCGCGATGTTGACCTTTTTTGTCCGCAGGCGCAGGTGCTAGCGCGAGATTCCCAACCTCTCCATGCGGGAATAGAGAGTGGAACGCTTGACGCCTAGACAAGCAGCCGCACCTTTTGGACCAGACAAGATTCCGTGGGTCCGGGCCAGCGCTTTGCGGATATGGGCGCGCTCAGCATCGTCGAGAGTGATGGGTTCCGAGATAGAGGATTCAGCGGTTGCTCTCAATTTCTCGATGGGCGCCCGGAGCGAGTTCCCGTCGGACAAGATGACGCTTCGCTCGATGAAGTTTTCCAGTTCACGAATGTTTCCGGGCCAGGAGTGCTGCATCAGGGCAGCCATGACACGATCCGGAATCTCGTCTAGTCGTTTATGCATTCGTGCAGCAAACATGTCGACAAAGTGACGCACGAGAATAGGGATGTCTTCGCGGCGATTCCGCAAGGGCGGCAGGATGATGGGGAATACGTGAAGTCGATAGAAGAGGTCGCTTCTGAATTGCTGATCCTGCACCATTTGACTGAGGTCACAATTGGTCGCTGTCACCAGACGCACATTCACGCGTATCGTTTGACCGCTCCCCAGCCGCTCAAACTCGCCTTCCTGAAGGACGCGCAGGAGCTTTGCTTGCAATTCCCGGGGTATATCACCAATTTCATCAAGAAAGAGAGTTCCTCCGTGTGCCGCCTCGAAGCGCCCTATCCTTCTTGCAACGGCGCCAGTGAATGCTCCCCGCTCATGACCGAACAGCTCGCTCTCCAACAAGCCGAGGGGAATGGCTGCGCAGTTGAGTTTCACGAATGGCTGACCCCGTCTGCGGCTTTGATCGTGAATAGCCCGCGCGATCAGCTCCTTTCCGGTTCCTGTCTCACCTTCAATCAGCACGGTAGATCCCGTGGGTGCAACCGTCCGAACCAGAGAGAGTGCCTCAGTGAGTCCCGGGCTGGAACCTATGATCCGAGTAAACTCCGAATGCTCCGGTTCGATCCGAAGTCCGCTCCCGTCACGGTTCAACAAGCCACTCGATACGGCCGACAAATTGCGGACTGTGTCGCGGGGGATGTAATCGCTTTCGCACGCTGAGTCAGCCAGCCAAGTCTCATGTCTACTCATAAGTATCCTCACTCTCGTCTCGTGTTTAGCGCCCGCCCATCACATATCGCCGTGGTGTAACACCGGAGCCTGTT
>JBAWCO010000515.1:0-21021 GCA_049590315.1 Occallatibacter sp.
TTCCCGGGCACTGGAGCCCGTCAGGTCGTTTCGGGTTATGTCTAGTTACACAAAGATTCCATAAAGAACCCATCAAAAATAACAAAAGAAATTGTCATTTTATTCATATACAATCCGAGATATCGACTAGAAACCGGCCTCAACCCTGCGTCAGTTCCTGAAAATTCCGTCAGCGGACACCTACAGATTCGTGACGCGCGACGCAGTATCTGCAGCTCTCGAAGTTTTTGATTCCGCCGCAATTAAGAAGGTTGGTGGCTGAGTGTCAGAAGGCCTTGGCTTCGCATGTCCAACACGCCTGAAGATCCGCGGCAAGAAGGCCCGGAGCCACGCCTCACAGTGGAGAAGTCTGGGTGACCAGCAGCGACGAAGGCACCACGTTCCCGCTGTCATCCAATCACGAAACAGAGGAGGTATTCCCGATGAGCCAGCGACCAATTCGCGTTCTTGTTGTCGACGACGAGCCGGCAATCCGCAGGGCACTGCGGGCGCCGCTCGTTGAACTCGGCTTCGAACTGGCCGAGGTTTCGCGCGGAGAAGAAGCGCTGCAATTGCTGCGCACAGCCAGCTTCGATGTAGTCCTGCTCGATGTGAATATGCCGGGCTTCGGTGGCATTGAGACATTGCGCCGAATCCGAGCGCTTTCACCCAAGCTGCCTGTTCTGATGCTCACTGTTCTCGACGCCGAGCATCAAAAAGTGGAAGCGCTTGAACTGGGAGCGGACGATTACATCACCAAGCCATTCAGCACTCGCGAACTGATTGCACGCATCCGTACCGCGGTTCGCCGCAACCAGGCGCCTGTGCGAGTGGAGAATGCTCCCATCGAAATCGGCGAGATCTGTCTTGATCCAGTGAAGCGTGCGGTAACCAAACGCGGCGAGCCGCTACACCTGACCCGTAAGGAGTTCGACATATTGCACTGCCTGATGAGCCGCGCCGGCCGTGTGGTTACCAACGCCAAACTGCTCACAGCGGTCTGGGGAGCTAGCTGCCGCGAGGAGATTCAGTATTTGCGCGTATATGTAAATCAGTTGCGCAAAAAGATTGAAGACGATCCCGCCACCCCGGTTTATCTGCTGACCGATTTCTACGTTGGATACCGCTTTGCGGATATTCAGGCACCAGAAGGCGAAGCCGCCATGGCGAGCTCTGGGGTGAGCAGCGCGCCATCAGAATCCAGCGACGCATGGCATGCATAGTAGATAAGCCACAGAAGCATCGACTCCGGGGCAGCAATAGCATTGTGGGTGCCTATAGAACTCGCGACGAAGATCTCTGGTATCCATAACTCCCCGCACTTATGGTATGGCGCATGCCTTTTTCAACTAGGATTGCGTCTTCGCCGCTATGTCTCTATTGGGACTCCAGTTAATCACGTGATAAGTCGCCGGTGTCGTCCCGATGTTACGAAACCCATGTAGGCTATTCGACGCGTTGAAGACGACCGAACCCGGCCCTACCTTGACCCAGTTGCCGTTCGAGAGAGTCTCGCAGTCACCCTCGCGAATGATAATCAACTCTTCATTCACGTGCCGGTGTGGAGGATGCGAGGTCTGGCCTGAGTTCAGGGTGGTGACATGCATCTCCAACTGGTCGACAGTTGCAGTCGGGCTCTTGCAAAGTGAACGTACTTCGCCTGTCGCAGTTTTCACCGGTTTCATATCGTTCCAGTTGAAAACTGTGGGCCCAAGGATGGGCTGTTCGCCCGCCGCTGTTGCAACAGAAGTCAGAGCGCTCGGCAAGGCGAGCAGTCCGGCAAGAGTATCGCGCCTGGTAATCATGATTCCCTCTCTTTTTGTCACTAACCGCCTCTAAGCCAAAATGTACGGTGCGCGTTGCGGGCGCGATAACATGCTGTTCGCTTCATCATCATTCCTGAAGCGCTCCATCACCGGATCCCAATAGAGTTTTCGCTTCAGCACCATCGCCATATCGTGAATCAAGCAGGTCGAACACGCGCGATGCCCTAGTTCTACAGGAGAGATTGGAGTTTGCCTGCTAACGATGCAATCCAGCCAGTTGCCGTGCTGCTCCTTGCTTTCGTAAAGGTGAATTTCGTCAGGACCGATCACCGACTTGATGATCGCCGGATCGCTGGACGCGAGTGCTGTTGCATCATTGAGCTTCGCCACCGGGTCGCTTTTTGTAACCTGCTCGTTGCCGCGCGAAACGAAGATCCAGCCCTTGGTTCCGTAGAATTTGATGCCATTCGGATAGTCACCGCTCACACTCATTCGAATTCCGTTGGCATACAACGCTTCAGTCTTGAATGGTCCGTGAACATCCCACAAACCATGATCCGGAAACTCCGCTTGTCCCCAAACCTCGATGGGGCCGGTGTACTCAGTATTCATGCCCCAATGCGCGCTGTCGATGTGGTGCGCTCCCCATCCGGTGATCATGCCTGCGCCAAATTGCCTACAGCGTAACCAACCCGGCCGGCCGTAGCCCTTTTGCGGATGCGCACGGTCCTCGGTGTAATACACATAGGGCGTCTCGCCCAGCCACATCGAATAGTTGAACCAGTCAGGCGCGGGAGTGGGCGTTTTATCGCCGCCCGCGGGATCGCCGGGCAGACCCACCTCGACCCGCTGAATATCACCGATTCGGCCGTTGCGCACCAGTTCCGCGGCGTAGCGAAACTGCACTGTAGAACGCTGCTGGCTACCGATTTGGAGGATCCGCCCTGACGATTGAACCGCATCACTCAGCGCTCGTCCCTCTGCAATCGTCAACGATGCCGGTTTCTGCAAGTACACATCCTTGCCCGCGCGCACTGCATCCACACCGATGAGTGCATGCCAGTGATCCGGCGTACTCACCACCACCGCATCAATATCCTTGTTGGCCAGCAGGTCGTGATAACTTGCATATCCAGTCACGCCGTCGTAGGGCTTGCCGATTTTGGCGGCGTAATGGTCGTTGATAAACTTCTTTCCATCCTCAACGCGATGCGCATCCAGATCGCAGACAGCTATGATCCTTGCACGGTCGTATTGAAGGATCAATGGCATATCGTGCCCGCGCGAGATGCGTCCCACGCCGATTGCGCCGATGTTGATTCGCTTGCTGGGTGCGAATTGGCCCATTACCCCGGAAGGCAGAATCGTCGGGAATCCTGCCACTGCCGCTGCACTGAGTCCCGTTTTCAAAAAACCGCGCCGCGAAACTTTACGATTGTTCGTCTGCTTCATAAATCCCTCCGCGTCTACTCCTTCAGGGTTACGACCTTCGCGTTTTTCTGTGCCTTGATTACCAGTTCCGCAGCCAACAGACATTGATCCTGGTCTTGCGCAACATGCGTGCGATTCACAATGTCCGCCACAAACTGCGGACCAAACGGCAACGGCATATTGTTGCAATCGATATACCGCGCCTGCTTGTTGTCCACGAGGAACAAGTTGTTCCCCTGGCGTTTCACGGCCACGTCTGTGTATTTGCGAATCTCTATGTACCCATCGGTGCCCAGAATGAAGAGACGCCCATCACCCCACGTGCCCAATCCATCAGGAGTAAACCAATCCAACCGCACATAACCAAGGCCGCGATCGCCGCGCAGAACCATGTCACCAAAGTCCTGGAACTGCGGACGATTCGGATGGCGCACATTTGCAATCTGCGACTCGGCAACTTCGGCCTGTTTCGATCCAGTATAGAAAAGAAACTGGTCTACCTGGTGCGAACCGATGTCGCAGAGAATTCCCCCGTATTGCTCGGGATTCCAGAACCACTCGGGGCGGCCCGTCCCTCCGCCAGCGTCGCCGTGGCCTTGAACGATTTGATGGGGCGCAATGTTAATTGTCTGAATCACCTTGCCGATTGCACCTTGCTGGATCAGCACGCCGGCATATACCGCCGCTTTCACCTCCAGGCGTTCGCTGTACATGATTCCGTAGATCCGCTTGGTCTCGGCAATCGTCTTACGTACTTCTGCCAGTTGTTCAAGGGTCGTGATCCCCGGCTTGTCCGAGAGAAAGTCCTTGCCGTGCTTCATGGCACGAACCCCAAGCGGCGCGCGCTCATTGGCTATCTGCGAACTCAAAACCAGCTGTATCGACGGATCGCTCAGAATCTCGTCTTGCGACTTCGCAATTTTCACGTCGGGAAATCGCTTGGTGAAGTTCGCAATCTTGTCAGCTTCGCCGCCCCATGCCGCCACCATCTCGCCGCCACCCCGCTGGACGGCGCCGATCATGCCATAGATGTGGTCATGGCTCATGCCACACACAGCAAACTTTATGTGGTATTTCGGTGTCTCTTCGGGTTGCTGCGGCAATATAGCATCTTGAATTGTGTTCCCGCGTTCGCTCCCCAAAGCAATTGCGCCCTGTGGCAAACCGGCCATCATCGCGACCGTGCTCATCAATCCGGTTTGCTTCAGAAAGTCGCGCCGGCCAGTAGATTTCCTGATCATCTCTCCTCCGCGCTGCCAACAGCTCTTGGACCATGGGGAAACTGCGAAGTGTTGCAAGAACTCTCGATTCTGGCTGAACTCTCCGGGCAATCCCGCCAGGTTAGCCTTAATTCAGCCTTAATTCGATCTTCGTACTTCATTACTCTTCGTCGCGAATTTATTCTTCCCCACGCGCGACTGTCAAGAAATCGTTCCGATCTGCCTTTTAATTTGCTATGGTCGCAATTCCCGCATCACTGAGCCCATTTGCTTCGGCTGGCCATGGCGACGGGCGGCGGTCGGAATGGTCTGGAAGCGCGAGGGGTGCCGGGCGGGGGCAGCATTCGGCTGACGGCAAGGCCGATTCTCTTTGTGCGTCTGGTTGCTCTTCTACTATGATGGATGATCAAAGCCCGGCCCTCTGACTCGGCAGAATTTATTTTGGTACCGCAACAATATCGGGGACCGACAATGCTGGGCTGATCTAGAATGGCTACCAAGTCGAAGAAGCGAATGGTTTTCTTCGCCAGCCAGTTCTAAACTTGGACGGTTGTGCGCTTCTGCGATGCGACCTGGAGGTAATGCATGCTGCCAGAACAATGGGAAATCTTCAAGCGAGCCGCGCGGCGCGAGAAGATGGACAAGATTCCGATGGCGCTGATCATCGATAGCCCTTGGATTCCCGGTTACCTGGGAATCAAGCACTTGGACTACTTTCTGGATACGGAGCTTTGGTTTCAATCCAACTTGAAGATCATGCGCGAATTTCCTGACATAATCTTCATCCCGTCCTGGTGGATGGAGTACGGGATGGCGGCCGAGCCCTCAGTGCTGGGCGCCAAGATCAAATTCTGGCAGGACAATACACCCAGCGAATACCAGACCCTGCGCAGGTTGGAGGATATCGACAGCTTCCCCGACTACGAAGTGGAGGCGGACGGTTTTGCCGGCCTGACCCTTCACCGCATCGGCATGGCCCGACAACGCATTCTGGATGCCGGCTATGTTCTGCCCATGGTTACATCGCGCGGGCCGCTTTGCACTGCTGGATTTGTTCGCGGTACCACCGAATTCATGATCGACCTGGTGGAAGATCCCAAAGGCGCGCATAAGCTGATCGACCTGTGCACTCGCGTTATCATCGACTGGCTCAAAGCGCAGCAGAAGGTGATGGGTGACGGCGTCGAGAGCATTTTCATCCTCGATGATATTGTAGGGTTCATCAATGAGGAGCATTACCTCGAATTTGCGCATCCTTACCTCAAACGCATTTGCGATGCCTTCCCGAAGGATTGGGTGAAGCTGTACCACAACGACGCGGAAGTGGACGCCTGTCTTGACCACCTGCCGGATGCCGGATTCAATGTGCTCAACTGGGGCAAGCAAAAACACATCACCGAAGTGAAACGGCGCGTGGGCGACCGCATGTGCCTGATGGGGAATGTCAATCCGCTGGAGATTGGAGTGCGCGGAACGCCGGAAGAAGTGAGGGACGAAACTCTAGAGGTGCTGGAGGGATCGGGTGGCGAGGGAATCATTCTCTCGGTGGGCGGCGGCACCAGTCCCGGAATGCCGCGCGAGAATATTCTGGCCATGCTTGAGGCGCTGGAAGAATTCAATGAAAAGCGCGCTGGCAGCGTAGTTGCGAGTGCTCGTTAAGGGGAGAGTGGATGCCTGATTATGCGTTGATGAATCAGTTCCTGTACGAAGGGAACGCCGACCAGGTGGAGCGGCTCACAAAAGAAGCACTGGCCGAGGGGCGGACTGCGCAGGAGATCCTGAATGAGGGATTGATTGCAGGCATGAGTGTGGTCGGGGAAGATTTCAAGCATAACGTCTTGTACGTTCCTGAAGTGCTGATTGCGGCACGTGCGATGAAGGCCGGCATGGGAGTGCTGAAGCCGCTGTTGACTTCGAAGGACAACGGGACGAAGCCCAAAGGCGTTTTGCTCATGGGGACCGTGCGCGGCGACTTGCACGATATCGGCAAGAACCTTGTGGGCATGATGGCCGAGGGCGCCGGGTTTGAGTTGCACGATATCGGCGTGGATCAGAGTCTGGACAAATTCATGGCCGCGGCCGAGAGATGCAAACCGACTATTATTGGAATGAGCGCACTGTTAACCACGACCATGATGTATATGAAAACCGTGATCGACGGCTTTGATGCGGCTGGCATGTCTCACATCAAAATTGCGATCGGCGGAGCCCCCATCAGCCAGATGTTTGCCGACGAAATAGGCGCAGACGGATACGGCGCCAATGCCTCCGCGGCGGTGGATTTGTTCTTACGGCTCGCGGCACAGGAGTAATCGGGAGTGACCACTTACAAGATTCTGTATTGGCAGGAAATCCCTACTCAAATCAAGGCCGAGGATGAGGTCGAAGACGTTACTGTGATGCTGGATGGAAAATTCATGGCACAGGTCGATATTCTTGCCGCTAAAAGGGGACTGCAATCTGCCGACGACTACCTGGCCCAGTGGAAGTGGAGCGAGGAAGAAGAGCGCGAGGGCTCCGCGCGTGAAGTGGCCGAGGCAGTCAAAGCCGAACTCGAAGCGAAGGGCTGGTAGGAATTTCCTGCAGATGGCCGTTACCCTCACCATCAACGGGCAGTCAATCGAGGCGATCGACGGGCGATCGCTGTTCGACTATGCCGAAGCCCTGGGCATCGACGTGCCCACCTCCTGCCGCAAACAAGGCAAGTGCAAAGAGTGCATGGTCGAAGTGGTTGAAGGCATGAGCGTCCTCTCAGCACCTGCTGAGCCCGAGCGCCATTTGAGGGGAAACTTCCGCTTGTCGTGCCAAACTTCCGTCTCCGCCGCGGAGGGGCATGTTCGCTGCCATACTATGCGTCGCGGACACATGCGGATCGAGCGGTACTCATTTGGGCTGCCGGTCAGCAATCGTGAATTCGCTCTTGATGCCGCTGTGACTCGCGATGGAGATCGGATCCTGATCGACGGAGTTGAAGTAGAGCGTTCTACCGGTCCTATACTCGGAATCGCTATGGACCTTGGGACTACGACGGTTGTCCTGCGCCTTGTCGATCTCGAAAGCGGCGAATTGATCGCGGACACATCGTTTGAGAATCCGCAGCGATTCGGCGGCTCTGAAGTCATGTCGCGCATTGCATACGACACCGAGCATTCCGGCAGATTATTGATGCGGACTTTGGCCGGATACCTGACCCACGCTATCGAAAAGTTTCCTGTCAACCCGAAAACGATCTATGAAATGGTCGTGGTCGGCAATTCGACCATGCGCGATCTTTTCTTCCGGCAGAGTGTCTACTCGATAGGCCAGAATCCCTACCAGTCCATCACGGAAATCGAAATGGCCGAAGGCAAGCGCACGACCACCAGTCTTGTCGAGACCGGCCTACGCAGCCTGCTGCCTATTCATCCCAGGGCTCGTATCTACGGTGCTCCCATCATCAGCGGCCACGTGGGCGCTGACGCCGCTGCATGCATGCTGGCTGTCGACATCGCGCATGAAGAGCGCCTTGTTGCGATTATGGATATCGGGACGAATACCGAGTTGATCGTCGGCAACAAGCATCGCATTCTCGCAGCATCTTGTCCGGCGGGACCAGCCTTTGAGGGAGGGGCCATCGCTTGCGGCATGCCTGCGTTGGACGGAGCAATCGAAACAGTAGCAATTGACGACGATGGAGCTTTCCGGCTTGGCGTTATTGGCGACGTGCTACCCCAGGGCATCTGCGGTTCTGGTCTTATTGATGCACTCAGCGAATTGCTCCGCACCGGCCGCATGAATGATATGGGCCGCTTTGAGGATGAGACGCACCGCATCACGCTTTACCAAGGTGAAACGCCCGACAAAGATATCTTCCTGCTGGAGAGCGATGTTAATGAGCTGGCCCAGGCCAAGGGAGCAAACGTCGCCGGTTTACACGCCGTCTTCTCCACTTATGGCATCGACTTCGACGACATCGAAGTCTTCTATCTGGCTGGAGGTTTCGGGCGCCACCTGAACATCGAAGCTTCGAAACGCATCGGTCTTGTGCCCAGTCTCGCGTCATCCAAAATCATCCAGGCCGGGAATACCGCGATTGAAGGCGCGACCATTGCTTTGCTGTCGAAGTTGAAGCGTCAGGAATTGGAAGAATTGGTGAAGAGGGTGCAGCACTGCCGCCTTGAAACTCACCCGAGCTTTTTCAATTTCTTCGTGGAAGGCTGCCAATTCAAGCCAGTGGAGCCAATTCCATGCGCGACATAGCTGAAGCCATCGAGCTGGCAGACACGCATCCAGAGCTACGTGTGTTGCCTGAGGAGTATGTGCGTCTGCTCGGCTATCCACGCGGTCGGGTACTCGAAGGCCGCGCTCTGGAGTTGGCAGAGTGGGCGCGGGACTGGTACACAAGGAATGGCAAGCCGTGGATCTATGCGCGGCAAGCAGAGAGCTTCGAAATCAAAGGCGACTCCATTCATATTGATGGAATCGAGTTCACCAGCAAGCGGATGCAGTCCACACTCCAGCAGGCAGAAGCCCACAGTGTGATTCTGGTTGCGGTAGGTGCGGGTCCTGAAGCCGAAGAGGAATCGCATCGGCGCTGGAAGGAAGAGAAACCGGACGAGTATTTCTTCCTCGAAGTATTTGCCTCCGCGGTCGTCGAGCATCTGGCCACGGCGACCGGCGCTCTCCTATGCGATTGGGCAGAACAGCACGAGATGGCTGTGTTGCCGCATTACAGCCCTGGGTATCCGGAATGGGATGTCTCGGAGCAGCCGCGCCTGCTTGAGCTGATGAAGCGGACGCGAAGGGAGCTGTTTCCTTCGTCGGTTGAAGTGTTTGACACGGGCATGTTGCGGCCCAAGAAAACTCTGCTCGCCGTCTTTGGATTGACGCATCACACCGAACGATTGCGCAGGCTTACCGATCTTGTTCCCTGCGAGAACTGTTCCTTCAGCCCATGTCAATACAGGCGCGCGCCGTATCGGCGGGCTCCGCGATCCTGGGACGAGCAAATCCCCGTTCGCGTTTCGGTTCTGGATCTGGATGCCGAATACACGGTAAACAGGAGAGCTCTGAAGCGATGGGCAGAGGAGCGTCTTTCGCTGCACATGAACCAGGATGGATCGCTCGACGCGCTGTTCCGCTATGACGGAACCACTTGCACCAACATGGGTCGGCAGCTGACGTTTCATTACAACGTGAAGCTGGGCTCGCGCGTTGAAGGATATCCAATCCTTGAGCAGCGCTGCGCTCCGGCTCCGAGCGATGAAGGCCACTCGCTCATGTGTCAGTATCTCGAGAATCCTTCGCAACTGATGGCTGCCATTGACCGCGAGAAACCTCTTGGCAGAGAAAGATTGAATGCTGTCTTGTCGTGGCAGCGCAAGCCCAGTGCCGCGGGTTGCTATTGTGAACCGTCCAGCCGTGACCACAAGTGGGGCCTGGTTCTGGAAACCATTCACTACGCACTTGTACAAAAGGAATTGACGTAAGATACGGAGTTTTCATGAAGATACTTTTGCAGGACGCAATCCGACAACGGCCCTTGCTTGGAGACGGAGCCATGGGAACGCAACTGATGATCGCCGGATTGGAACAGGGAAATTGCGGTGAGGCGTGGAATCTCACTCATCCTGAGAGGGTGCTCGCGATTCAACGCCGTTACGTTGAAGCTGGCTCTGATTGCCTGATCACCAACACATTTGGCGGATCGCGTATCATGCTCACTCGCCATTCTGAAGCGGGCCACGTTGTTGAAGTGAACAAGGCTGGCGTGGAGATCGCGCGTCAGGCTTTCGGCGGCAAAGACGGTTACGTGCTTGGGGACATCGGCCCCTTCGGCGGATTGTTGCAGCCTTTCGGGGAATTTACTGAGACCCAGGTTCGCAGTGCCTTCGAGGAACAGGCCGGGGCTCTGGTCGATGCCGGCGCCGACGCGATTATTATCGAGACACAGACATCGCTTGAAGAACTTTTGATCGGCATTGAAGCGGCCCAGGCTGCGGGCTCGAAGTGCATCGTTGGGTCCATGGCTTACGACGTTACTCTCGACGGTTCCACTTTTCGCACCATGATGGGCATTGAACCCGAACGCGCTGCGGAATTCATGGAAGAGCACGGCGCGCATGTTGTCGCGCTGAACTGCGGCACTGGTATGGAAATGGAACGGGCGAGAGATGCAGTGGAGCGTTACAAGAGCGTAACGAGCCTGCCGGTGATGGTGCAGCCGAATGCGGGCAAGCCTCAACTCATCAACATGAAGGTCGTATACGACGAAACGCCCGAACAAATGGTGAAAGGGCTGGTGCCGCTTCTGAGGGCGGGCGCAAACATCGTCGGCTCCTGCTGCGGCAGCACGCCAGAGCACATTCGCGCGTTTAGAAAAGTAATGGACGAGTTCCTGGAGCCGGAAGGGCTCGCAGTGAACGGAGGGCTACGTGAAAGTCAAAATCTGTGATGTGAACCCGGCTGCCGCGGACAAGCTCCCGGAGCACACTGGCGATAAGTCCGGCATCGGCGTTCACTACGTGGATGCCTTCATCAAGCCGATGAATGTGAAGCTCGAAGACGGCACACCGGTGAAGTGCAAACGACGCGGATTGAAAATCGTCCTCTCTGCGGGCGCTAAAAAGGGAGAAGGCCTGATGCGTCGCCTTGATGTAAGTCCCGATCCCGTTGTCATGCTCGCGGCGGCTCTGCAGGAAGCCGTTAAAACCGCCAGCATCGAAATTACTTTAGAAGATGGGGCGATCTTTTTTGCGATGTGATTCGCGTCTCGAAGGACTCTCGGATCATGGCTCCAGCATTTTGAGCCCGCGCATTCTGAACGGCAGAGACACGCCGGAGTCGGCCTTTGGCTGGCCTCCACCGAGATAGAGTTCGTAATCGCCGGGCTGAATGCTGCGACTGCCATCCGCGTCCACCAGGCTTAGCTGCCTCGGGTCAATCGAGATGTGAATCGTCTTTGTCTGTCCTCGCGACAGATGGACCTTTTCAAATCCGGCCAGCCACCATCGAGCCGCTCCGGGCTTGCCCTTCGGCATCAGGTAGGCCTCAACCGTCTCATCACCATCCCGATCGCCAGCATTCTCAACTTCGACGCTTGCTGCCAGCGGTGCTCCCGCGTGCAGCTCAGCGGAAGCGAGGTCCCCGTTGCTATATCGAAATCGCGTGTAACTCAAGCCGAAGCCAAAGGGATAAAGGGGCGTGCCGGTGAAGTATCGGTACGTGCGTGCCTTCATGGAGTAGTCGTCGAATGGCGGAAGCTGGTTAGTTCCGGCGTAGAAGGTTAGAGGCAGGCGGCCGGATGGATTGTTTTCCCCGAAAAGCGTTTCCGCAATGGCAGTGCCGCCGGACTCGCCGGGGTACCACGCCTCCAGGATGGCCGATGCTTTCTGCCCGGCGTCTGCCAGCGCAAGCGCACTGCCATTCATGAGCACAAGGATGATTGGCTTGCCCGTAGCTGCGAGGGCGTCCATCAGCTGCGTTTGGGCCGCGGGCAATTCGATGGCACTTCGATCGCCGCCGTCGAAGCCGCTTACATGCACGGGCATCTCTTCGCCTTCAATTTCCGGACTTAATCCCAGAAAGGCAACCACGACATCCGACTGTCTGGCCGCCGCCACTGCCTGATCGCGCAGCACATCCAGCGGCGGCTCCCAGTTGAAGGTCAGGCCTGCTCCGAAGCGCGGGGAGTCATGACCGTATTCAATGCGAATCGGGTGAGGCAGCGTGTCGTTGAACGTCATTTTGAACTGAGTCGTTGGGGCGCGCCGGCCGTGCGTCGGAGCGTGAATGAATTCATAGACCGGCTTTCCGTCGAGCCAGACGCGGACCGTTTCTTCGTCCTCGCATGTGCTGCAGTGCGCCATCGAAAACCCGAAACGAATAGTGCCCGGCGCCGGAGCCGTAATCGAGCCCGTCCAGCGCACGGAGAAGCTTTCACCCGAGACTCCCGGCGCAGGTGCGGCGGCATTCCAGTCGAAGTCGATTGCGCGGTCTATGCGTTCAATCGCTGGGCTACCGGTGAAGGCCTTTCCCGAGAAGTATTCGGCCTTCAATCCGGGCGTAGTTACGCCATTTGCATTCGATGAAAAGACCGTGGGAGGGACGACCACAGGAATTCCTTCCACGTAAGGGGATCCCTGAGCATACAAAATATTTCGATGCATGCGGTGTTCCAGCGCGTCCAATGGCGTTACCGGATGCGATGCGATGGCGTTGTAGTTTCCTTCGAGCGCGGGTAAGGACGCGGCATTGGGACCAACAACCGCAACCGTTTGATGTGTATCTCTCAGCGGCAATGCACCCCGTTCATTCTTGAGCAGGATGATCGACGCGCGCGCCGCTTCCAGCGCAAGAGTGCCGTGCTTGGCTGAGTCGTTCTCTGAAAAGGAAATGCGGTTATACGGGACCATGGCCGGGGGATCGAACATGCCCAGGCGAAAGCGTGCGGCAAATAGACGCCTCACCGAGGTATCAATCTCGGATTCGTCGATCAAGCCCTCATGCACCGCATCGGTGAGCGCGGCGAACTCCTTGCCGCAACTCAGGTCCGTTCCGGCCTTTACCGAGAGAGCAGCGGCGTGCTGCATGTCCGCTGCAAAGTGGTGGCCTGCGAAGATGTCGGTAATGGCACCGCAATCGGAGACGATGAAGCCGCTGAAACCCCAGTGCGTTTTCAATGTCTGCTGTAGAAGCGTCTCATTTGCGCAAGCCGGTGATCCGTCGACGGAGTTATAGGCGCACATCACGCTATCTGCATGCGCGTCGACGATCAGTTTTCGAAACGCGGGCAGATAAGTGTCCTCAAGATCGTGCGGAGAGACCCTCACATTGAAGTTATGGCGCTCGGACTCCGGCCCGCTGTGGACGGCAAAGTGCTTGGCGGTAGCAACGACCTTGAGGTATCTGGGATCTGAACCCTGCAGACCACGGACGAAGGCTTCCCCAATGCTTCCGGTTAGAAAGGGGTCTTCCCCGTATGTCTCCTGCCCGCGGCCCCATCGTGGATCGCGCACGATGTTGATATTGGGCGACCACAGAGTCAGCCCGTAGAAAATCGAACGATTGCCCTCTCGCTGTGCCTGGTTGTATTTGGCCCTGGCCTCCGTGGAGATGGTGTCACCAACACGACCGATCAGCGCCGTATCCCAGGTGGCAGCCAATCCAATGGCCTGCGGAAACACGGTGGCATAGCCTGAGCGCGCCACGCCATGCAGGCCTTCGTTCCACCAGTTATATCCCGGGATCTGAAGACGGGGTATGGGGGGAGCGTCGTTCTGCATCTGCGATACTTTTTCAGCCAGCGTCATGCGGCTTACAAGATCGTCCACTCTCTGTTCCAGCGGAAGCGTTGGATTGAGATAACGATTCCGCGGTTCGGAACTCTGTGACAGCGATGGCCTGACAGCCAGCAACAGAATAAGAGCGGAAAGCGCTGCTCCTGTCACGCGCCAAGAGCGACCAGGCATGGATTTCTTTTTACTGTGCAATGTTCGCATCGCCATGTCGAATATCACCTTGTTGAGTCCTTGTCGCGTAAGCCCGCAAGCGTGGGGCGCATGTCAGACGTTCTCAATTGAATCCCCGGCTTGTCGTTGCGCTATTTTCGCAATCATCGGCGTCCTCAGCGGCTTCCGCGTTCATGATCAGCAAGCTGGCGAGATGACGCGCGTGCCTTGGCGATAAGGCGATCCGGGCTTGATGTTCGCTACCTTGCTTCAGGTCAAGCTGCCTGATCACGATGGTCCGGGCGTCATCGGTAAGCGATACTTCGAGATGTCCTGCCACCCTTTCCAATGTTCTTCTCCGCCTTCTGAACAAGGAGGCCATGGATTCCGCAGGTCCGCATGGTCAGGCATGCGTCCATCCGGCAAATGGACTCATGCCTGACGTTGATTTTTGCCTATCGCTTCCGTTTCCTCTTCTCAACTTCAGAAGATGAGTTTCAGCGAAAGCTGCGCGATGCGTTCCAGATTTGCGGGCGCAGCCGTGTTCTGCGGGGACGAACCTGTGACTCTGCCAAACGAACCGCCCAGAGTGGTGCCTGGATCGCCAAGGTTGGCGTGATTCAGCAAGTTGAAGTACTCGGCACGGAACTGCAGGTAAGTCTCCTCTTTGATGGGGAACCTTCGCGCCAGGCTTGCGTCCCACTCGGCAAAGCCCGGACCGACGAAGGACCCTTTTTTGACACTTCCGAATGAGGCAATGCCGGCGTTGGCGGGAGGGTTCGCAAAGCTTGCAGGGTTGAGAAACGACTTGCAATTGACTGGGGAGGCACAAGCCGAACCGCCGTGTGCAGTTCCCGTCCGCACGGCGCGATCGCGAGACTCGCCCGAGCCATCAATGTTGTTGTTGCTCGCCATGACGGTCAGCGGATCGCCGCTGCGATATTGGAACAGACCGCTGGTTGCCCAATCGTTCACAACGTAGCGCAACACGGCCGGAGCATCATTCAAGAATTTCGGAACTGTGTACACGTACGAGAGAGCGCTCACATTTCTGTGGTCGAAATCAGCTGGTCCGTAGTCCAGGCTTTTGAAGTTCGGAATGGTGATGGGGTAAACGAAGGCGTTGCCGGCGCCAATCGATGTCGCCGCCTGATTCCACGGCAGGTTGTTGAGCGCCTTCGACCAGGTGTAGTTGAAGAGCAAAGTCAGGCCGTAGCGCACGCGTTGCTCGGCGGAAACCTGCAGCGAGTTGTAGTTGGTGTTGCCGCCTGTGTTTGCCGCGGTGATCGTATTTGGGTAGCAACTGCCGGCTGCCGCGCACCCTGGCTGATTGTAGACGCGCGTTCCGTTGACGATGGGATTGAGTTCGAGATCAGTCCACTCGTGGCTGCTGTGCTCGGCCACATAAGCAATACGCGTCGAAAGGCTGCTGGACAGCCGCTGTTCCACTGCAAGGTTCCAATCGTAGGTGATTGGATCCTTGAAGCCGTGAGTTGGGTCGTAGGTGAGCCAGGCTTGCGAGTTGGAAATGGGAGCAGTTGGGCCAGGAGGTGTTGTCGCCGCTGGGAATGTCGGATACGGGAAGGGATTGGGAATTCCGAAACTACCGTACGGATCGGCGAAGTTGATATTTGTTCCGGCCGCATTATTGTTGAAACTCACGCTGGTGATGAAGGGCGCCAGGTTCGAATAGATATTGAACAAGGTACTGTTGATGCGGCTGTCGTAGAACATGCCGCCGCCTCCGCGAACGCTCGTCTTGCCATCGCCGAAGACGTCCCAAGCGAAGCCCAGTCTGGGCATGAAGTGATCGTAGGCCGAGGCGACGCCGTTTGAATTGAAGCCCGGATCACCCGCAAACTGCATTCCGGCGGGGGCATTCGGATATTTGGTGGAATGAGTTCCGGCCGCCCAGAGCTTGGGGAAGAAGCTTCCCATGCGTCCTTGCATCTCATGCCAGGGAATAAATGGCTCGTAACGGACGCCGTAGTCCAGCGTCAGATTGCGAGTCATCTTCCAACTGTCCTGAACGTATGCGCCCTGAAACTTGCCGCGGGCATTGAAGAACTGGCCCGAAGCCTGGGTAAATGTATTGAGATACCCAAACAGGAAGTTGGCGATGGCGTCGCCGCCGGTGTTGTTGCCATTGAAGGTGAACTGGCCTGGCTGCTCGAAGAGGTTGTTCACGTCGACCTTCGATAGCTCACCGTGATAACCAAAGTCGATGTTGTGCCGGCCCAGCAGCCAGTGCATATCGTCGGTAAGGGTGTAGTTGGCGCGGTCAAAGAACGCCTGCGGGTTGCCTCCGATGGTGAAGAAGCCACTCACCAGAATTTGATTGATCTGTTTGAACCCAGGCTGCGAGATTTTAACACCCAGGTCGGCCACGTCAACGCTGTTTGAAATCGGTCCGCGCGAGTCGCGATCCAACTGGTAGCTAATGATGAAGTTGTTGACGATGTGGCCGTTGAAGGTGTGCGTTTCAGCGATCAGCGAATTGTAGTAGTTGTTCTGCGCGTAGTCCTGGTACGTGAGCAGATTCGAGGGGTTCAACACGCCCTGCAGCGTATATGCGTCGGAGAAATACCTCTCCGTCAGTTTGTCTTTCGGCGTCAACTCCTGGTCGCCTCTGGCAGTGATCTCCGCCTCGACGTAGTTGTTTGGCTGCTGGAAGAGAACAGCTCCGCCCGAGGTCAACGGTTGAACGGCCTTCAGGAGGTTGACCGTCACGGGGCTGAGGGCGGTCGCGCCCCATGTGTTTGAAGAGCCAGCCGGACAGGTTATGGTTGGAGCAAGAATCGCCGATGGCATCAGCGGATCCTTGACGCAATCGGTGAACAGCAGGTTGTTTGTGCCTGGCCCTGTGCCCGACGAGCTTGCCCCTGCCTGGGCAATGGTGGGCAGAATGTCCGACGCAGTTGCAGAGGCCGCATGAATAATGGACCTTTGGTACCCGAAAAAGAAGAATGACTTATCTGTCTTGTAGAGGTGCGGAATGCTGAGCGGGCCGCCCACCGTGCCGCCAAACTGATTCCTCTTGAGCGGGTTGACGGTCTTGGCGGTGGTCTTGGCGTTGTAGCTATACCAGGGTGCGGCATCCAGGTCGCCGTTGCGGACAAACTCGAACAAGTCTCCGTGGTACTTGGAGGTTCCGCTCCTGGTGATGATGTTGACTACACCGCCGGCGTTCTGGCCGTACTGTGCGTTGTAATTGTTGGTCTCAACGCTGAACTCCTGCAGCGCATCGGGCATGGGGAAGGGCATGTTGACGTTGGTGTACTCGTCCACGTTGTTGCCGCCATCGAGCATGTAGTTCGTCTGCCCGACAAAGGTACCGTTGGCCGAAATGGTATAGGCCGCAGGAAATGTCTTGGTGTTTCCCTGGTCGGCCTGGGCAGTGGGCGCTATCGTTATGCCCGCAATCTCTGCTGTCAGGGCGGCTGCGTTGCGGCCTTCCAGGGGCAACTCGTTCACCTGTGACGTGCCGATCACCTGGGAGAGCGTTCCGGTAGTGGTGTCGACCTGGGCGGTCTCCGCATTGACGGTAACCGTTTCGCTGGTGCTGCCCGGTTTGAGCGTGAGGTTGATGGTCAGGGAAGCGTCTGCTCGAACCTGCAGGCCCTTTTCTGTATAAGCCTCGAAGCCCGCATGCGTCGCCGAGATGTTATAGACCGATGGCGCAAGAGAAGAAAACGCGTAAACTCCTGCCGCGGTCGATGTCGTCCTGAGCTCCAGGCCCGTGCCCGCTTGCGTTGCTATTACGGCCGCGCCTGGAACCACTGCTCCGGTCGGGTCGGTGACTGTCCCCGTGATATTTCCATATCCCTGACCAAACATGGCACTGGGAAAGCAGATCAATGCCGCGCAAGCGACCATCAGAATTCTGTTCAACTTGAGAAACCCTCTCATGCCAGCCTCCTAACAAAGATTCCTTGCCGTTCAGCCTGAGTCAACTCGATGGGGGTTGCGCGTCTCCGGGACGGCAGATCGAGCAGTTGCGAATCGATAAGGTTTGTAGAGAAGCAGTTGGACGATCGGATAGACAGATACCGTCCCTGACCGTCAGGAGCGTCAGAATCCTGCGCATTTTCATCTATTTAGAAGAGCTGGAACGTCGGCAGACGCCGAGGGACGCAGAGCCCGTTAATTCGGCGTTATTGGAGCGTTACAAGCCGGACGTTCCACATCTGAGGGCTGCGAGAGCGAGGAACGAAATGATTCGTCCCTCGCTCGCACCGCCGTGAGAATAACAGCACCGTGCCCGAGGCAATAAGCGGTTCTCTCAGTGACGACCTTCCCGCACCACCACAACCGTGTACATTTTCGCCACTCCGTCCACCGAGGTCACCACAACTTCGATTCTGTTGACGCCATTCTTCAGGCTGATCACCGGCGAGGTGCCTCCGCTGGAAACGGTTTGGCCCCCGATGGTGATCGACGCCCTCAGATCCTCTGCTGTCGCGGTTACCTGGATTCCCGTGACGGAGGAAGCGACGGTCACTTCATAGGATGTGTTGAACGAATTGAAGGCCGGTTCCAATCTCCCCGCACTCACTGAAAGGCCGGTCAGCAGATTCGCATGCGGCGCTTCGTCTGCCCATGGCATGATGGTCGATAGTCCGCCGTAGTAGGTGTCGTAGGTTCCCGCATTCAAGTAAGGGTCTGTCGTGAGCTGCATTTCGACATCCGCACTCAGCGGCGTGCCATTGAGGATGAAATCTGCGTAGTCCACAATATGCTGCGCCTGCGCCGGTGTCAGTCCATGTCCCGTGTTGCCCATATCCAGGTCCAGCGCGCGGTTCTGCGGAGCTCCCAGGAACTCGTAAACAGCCTTCGCTCCTTCGAACCCGATCGCGTCGCCCTCGGCGTTGTCGGCATAGTCGTTGTTGGTTGCATCAATCAGGACAGCACGCGGCGCAATTAGCGAGATTTCTTCATGATGATCGTAGGGAAGCCGCTCACCGTAGCCCCAACTGTATTCCAGATACATCCGGGGTTCTACGGGCCGGGGAACAATGTCGTTGAGGAACCGGCGGATCATCTCGTTCGAGTTATGCGTCTGGTGGCGGACATGATCGCCTAACACCTCGGCTCCGGGCGACTGTCCCCACGGATACACGTTGCCGAACGGAGCATGGCGGAATGGCACATTTCCGAATGAGTCGTAGCGGTATGGAGCTGCCCCGCCACTTCCGGAACCGCCGGGTGCCGTCAGCAGGAACCGCGAGTCCATGGCGCCTGCCAGCAGGGCCGCCTTGCCGTAACAAGAGTAGCCCGTAACCACCAGCTTGTTGAGGTTCAGAAGGCCCTGATAAGTTGGATCGTTGGCCGTCAGATACTGGAGTGCGTCCACGCCGCGGGTGGCGCCCCATGCCCATGCCAGCAACACGCCATGATCGCCACCCTTGGTGTCGAGCACATACGGATAAAGGTTGAAGAACGTGCCGGTATGGTTTCCATCGTCGCTGGCGATACCCGGTAATCCAAACTGAGGGAAATCCGATGTCGGTATGCTCAGCACCGCATATCCTCCGTTGATAAATGCTGGATTCGGCGGAGCAAAAAATGCGTTGGCAAATATATCTTCTTCCACGATGACCGGATACGGAGGCGTCCCTGCCGCCGGGAGATACAGAACGGGCTTGAAATTCGCAGTTGCTCCGTTGTCCTGAACATTTACCGTGATTGACCGGAAATTCACCGTCCCGGTGCTTCCCGTGGTCGACACCGCTGTCAGAGATTGTGGCGCAGCCGGCATATAACCGAACTCGTAGTACTGCATCAGATCCTTGATCTCGTCGCGGCGCTTGTTCCAGTCTGCAAGCGACCGCACCGGCCGGCCGTTAAAGAACTTAAATGGATTCGGCAGGTTATTCACAAAAGGCAGTTCGTAGGGGTCCGGGAATTTGCCGCTTCTTCTCAGGTCGCGCAGCGCTTCATCCAGTTCAAGATCGGCCGCATCGATCTCCCATTGGTTTGTCGCGTATTTATCGGCATTATTGGCTAACTCCAGCGCTTCGCTGACCTGCCTCTCGTTCACCCAGATCCCCTGCACCAGCCCTGAGTAAGAATTCGACGCCGGGGTCGCCTTGCGGATGTTAGTTTCCAGCATGAACTTGTTGAGCTGCATCGGTACATGCCCGTCATGTCCTGACAGATATACCGTCCCCCACATCGTGTTGCTATTCAGTCCCTGGTTGTTCCCGCTGCTCCAATAAAGATGGTATTGATTCGTATTCGTTGCGCTCGAAGCCGCATTGATCACGAACTCCATGCCGAGCGGCGTACCGTTCTCCAGCGGGCGGTCGCCGATGTACCAGCCGATTTCAACCGCGTAACCGATCTTGGCATTGCTTGAGTTATATAGGTAGCTGGAGGCATACGACTGCAGATGGGTCTGCCAAACCGTCGGGTAGTATTTCAGCCCTGCATTTGTCAGGTTGCCCGTTTGTTGTCCCGCGGCGCTGACAACAATGTCCCCGTCATCCTCCTCGAACTTCGGGAATTTGTCGTTGTATTGGTCGAAATAGACTTGAACACTGCTCCGGTTCGTATCTGTCGACGATACGGTAGTAATGTCCGGGTCGGCAACGGTGAATAGCAGGTAAAGCAGCGGCCCGTTCCACATTGCTTGAACCGTGCCGGAAACAGCGCAGTTCGTCAGTTGTGCGGTTAATGCCGGATTCATGCAAATACCGATGTGCTGCGCGGGCGCGTTTCGCCAGGCAGCTTCCGCGACGCCATCCACCACAATGGGAGTTGGAGTGAACACCGCGTTCAGGGTGGCTTGCGCCGACATGGGGAGACTGCCCACGATGCCGGCTGCGCCCATCATGGCCGTTGCCAATACTGATCGATAAAGATTCTTCATTGGGACCCCTCCTTTGAACAAGCTGAAACCGATAGAGCGCTCGCGCTGCAAAGCGATTGCGCCGTTTAAGGGAATGTGCCGGATCGATGCCGGTGGCTGCGACGCGCACGGCCAGTCTTCCCAGATCGAATGACCTTGTAGAGGGGGCCGAAGACGAGCGGCCAGACAGATACCGTTCCTGACCGTCAGGAGCGAGTTAAATGCTCTGGCTTTTAAGGGAGTTGGATGAAGCAATATAAGTTAACAGGTCATTACTACTACTGTGTTATAAAATGGATACCCCCGCTTCGGTTATTCTGGCGATGCAGTTTGTTGGGTAGTACGTT
>JBAWCO010000516.1:0-5800 GCA_049590315.1 Occallatibacter sp.
GCCCAAGCAGGAGACAAAGAAGCGCGGATGAGCCTGGAAGATAGCCCGTTGCGCTCATCGGACGCAGCTAAGAAAATCATCATCGCCATAGACGGACCAGCAGGAGCGGGCAAGAGTACTATCGCCCGCCATCTGGCCCGTCATTTTGGTCTGCTGAACCTTGAAACGGGCGCCATGTACAGAGCCTTCGCTCTGAAGGCTTTACGGTTGGGGCTGGCCTTAGACGAGAACAAAGGCCTGGAAGATCTGGCCGCTGAGACCACCATCAGTCTCGAACCGGATGAGCTGGAGAACCGCGTTCTGCTTGACGGCGAGGATGTGACCGGCCTGATACGCAACCAGACCGTCACCGACGCCGCTTCAAGGGTGAGCGTCTTTCCCGCGATTCGCGCCTGGATGGTTCGTTTGCAGCAGCAGGTGGGTGCCGCAGGCGGAGTGGTGATGGAGGGCCGTGACATCGGCACTGTGGTCTTCCCCGACGCCGAGGTCAAAATCTTCCTGGATGCTGCGCCGGAAGTGCGCGGCATGCGTCGATTCGACCAGCTAGGACCTGCGCCCGCGGTTCAGCCGGAAGAGGTAATTCGCGATCTGCATGCCCGCGACGAGCGTGACCGGAACCGCGCTGATTCGCCGCTCAGGCCAGCTTCCGACGCCGTTCTGTTGGATTCGACAGCCATGTCGCTGGATGAGGCTGTTCAGGCTGCAGAATCGATCGTAGCTGCGAAGCTGGAGCGGTTAAGTTCTTCAAGCTGAGCAAGTCCCTCGGACTTCCTGGCGATTCGAATCCCCCATCTTCCAGATTTCTCTCCCTTTTGCGATTTCGTGCGCCGATTCCTTGCAGAGGATCAGGCAGGGAATTTGTCTATCTCGCAACCATTTTTTGCATCTGAATGCTTAGAGTTGTCCTGCCGTAAAGAGACTACGGCTTCTGACATCCCGTTATCTCCTTAATTCCTTGATATTTGGAGTTTTCCATGTCTCTGATTTGTCGCCATTGCGGAACGCGAAATTTTCGCATCAGCCATTTACGTAGGTCGGATTTGGTTCGCGTATTGATTCTGCAATATCCGGTTCGATGCCGAGAGTGCTTGGAACGGGATCATGTTTTCTTATTTCATTTGTTCAGCTTGAACTCCGCCAGGAAAGGTCGACGCAGCGCCCCAGACGGGGCCAGGGCAAGTAAGGGGGCAAGTTGACGTTCGGCGAGGATCTGTGATCGGCTTCGAATTCTGCTCTGTCCGAGCAATCAAAATGCTATAGGCTCGTAGATGTATGGAAATTACCTGCACGCGCTGCCACCAGGCCGTCGAGGCCGACAAAAGCTACTGCCCAACCTGTGGCTTGCCGCAATTGGTCTACGCGGCGGAGGCGATTCCAGGGCAGCCTACGCCGGAACGTTGGAATGAGGCTGTGCGCGATGCAGGCAGCATAGATTGGAAGCCGGCTATTCGCGCGGCTCTGATGCTCGCGATTCCGGCTGGACTGCTCTCGTGCGCCGCGTCACCCATGTCGTTTCTCGGCCTGTTTTGGATGGCATCGGCGGCGGTGTGGGCCGTGGTGCTTTACGTGCGCGGCCAGCAAGCGGCGTGGATCACCGCTGGTGCCGGAGCCCGCATTGGACTTGTGACGGGGTTGCTAGGGGGATGGCTGGCGTTCAGTGCCAGCGGCGGTGCACTTCTTGTGCAGCGATACATGCTCCATCAGTCGAGCCAGATTGACTCTGAATGGAAATCTCGCGTTGACTTGAGCCAGCAGATGAGCCAGCAGTGGTCGTCCGGGATGGGACAAGCTGATGCTGCTCAAATGGAATCTGGCCGAAATCAGATCCAGGCTTTCATGATGTCGCCAGAGGGTCACGCAGGGCTTGAGGCCTTCAGCTACCTTAGCAATTCTCTTCTGCTCCTTTTCTTTGCCGTCGCGGGCGGCGCCTTGGGTGCGCGGGTGCTTGCTCGAACCCGGCGACCAGAGGTTTAGCGTTCACTCTTCGTTTCCGGTGGAATAGCTGTACTCAACTGCAACGCAACGCAACCCTCCGCGCATCCTGGATTCAGTTCCACTTGTCCACAACTTGCCCCCAAGCGGCAACCCCTCGTATCATCCGTCGAGAGACAAGCCTTCATAAAGTAAGCGGCGAGAGAGCAACTATGAGCGAAAAGCAAGACAAACCTAACCTGCGCGTGAAGGGCAGGCTGATGTCTGCGTCGGAGATTGAGCGCACCCTGGTGCGCCTGGCTCACGAGATTGTGGAGAAGAGCAACGGCAGCGAGCAATTGGCGCTGGTGGGAATCAAGCGCCGCGGCGTTCCGCTAGCTGAGCGACTGGGCAAGCTGATCGCTGGTATTGAGAAGCGACCCATCGATACGGGTGTGCTCGACATCCAGTTCTACCGCGACGATCTTTCTACGGCGGATGTGCGTCCCGTCGTCACGCAGGGAGCAATCGGCTTCGACGTCGAAGGCCGCGACGTGGTGCTTTGCGATGACGTGCTTTACACCGGTCGCACCATCCGGGCCGCGCTTGACGCGCTCTTTGACCACGGCCGTCCGCGACGGGTGCAACTAGCCGTGCTCATCGACCGCGGCCATCGTGAACTGCCCATCGAAGCAACCTACATCGGCAAACATGTCCCGACGAGCAGTCGCGAGATCATTGAAGTCAAGTTTCGCGAGGTCGACAACGACGAGCAGGTTCTGCTGGTCGAGCGGATGGATTAGTTGAGAATCGTAGCTTCCGGCTTTGGCCGGGGACCAGAAGCAGAAAGACCATGAGCCTCACAGCAACACCTGTTCGCCGCCAGATTCACCCGCCGCCAACGCCTGCATCGCCGTTCCCATACAACCCTGGATCGTTGCTTTCGGCCGGGGACCTGAGCCTTGAGGGAATCAGCCACATCCTTTCCCGTGCGACAACACTTGAAAATCAGGACCCGCTGGTCCGGGATCGCATTCTGGCCAAACGCCGTGTGGCGTTGCTGTTTTACGAGTCCTCCACACGCACCCGCACCAGCTTTGAACTCGCCGCCAAGGGACTGGGCGTCGATACCACGCTGGTATCCAGCCTTTCTTCCAGCATTGAGAAGGGCGAAACCCTCAAAGACACCGGACTGACACTGCGGGCGCTGGGAGCGGAGGCGATCATTTTGCGCCACAACTCCTCTGGGGCGCCGTGGCTGCTGGAAGAGGCTACCCGCCTGCCGGTGCTGAATGCAGGCGACGGCATGCATGAGCACCCCACACAGGCGTTGCTCGACCTGCGCACCATCCTGACACATCTGCGACCGGGCGTTGAGAGTGTGGCTATAGAGACACTCTCCGGCGTGACGGTTACCATCGTGGGCGACATTCTGCATAGCCGGGTAGCCCGATCGAACATGTTTCTATTACCAAGGCTGGGAGCGCGTGTCTTGCTTTGCGGACCGAAGGAGCTGTTGCCCGACACTGCGGGTCAAGCAGGCCCCGGCGTCGCGATTGAGAGAGACTTCAACGCCGCGATTCAGCAGTCTCAGGCCGTGATGATGCTGCGAATTCAGGCCGAGCGGCTGGCCGGATTACAACTGGATCTGGAGCAGTACAAGGCGAACTACCAGCTCACCGGGCAGCGGCTGGCCGCGCACGCACCCACCGCAATTGTCATGCATCCCGGCCCGATCATTCGCGGGCTTGAGATTACCGCAGGCGTGGCCGACGGGCCGCAGTCCGTGATTCTGGAGCAGGTGACGAATGGCGTCGCCATCCGCATGGCGGTGGTGGAGCGGGCGCTGACGGCGACTGCTAAATCGGTATCGTGGACATGAGACAAATGAAGCTGTCGGGCAAAGACGGTAGCCGCATTGCGATTCTCGCAGGACTTGCGGCGAGTGAATTCTATTTCATCTATCGTTTCTTTCAACAGCGCGACTTCGAGTTGTTCCTATTTGCTTCCTTTGCAATAGTTCTTCTTTTTGCCACTTTTTATCGGATCGAATGGTTGGTACGGCGTCGTGTGAATAACTTTCATGTTTGCATGGTGATTGGTGCGGGCGCAGGGGCACTGACCTATTGGCACAAGGGAAATCGTATCCTGAGCGTTGGTATTGCGGCTGCTGGCATATTCTTTTCTATGGTATTGCTTCGAAGACTGCTTCGACCTCTAAACCAAGATCAACAAGAAGCAAATCTCAGTGCTTACCGGGCCGAGGCAAACAGTCTTGATCCAGTTACAAGAGACGCATTAAGCCTTCTGTCCGCCATGGCGCTCGGAGCATTTTTTTGGGCGCACAACGGGTTTTCCGTTGCTCCGTCCGCATCTGTTTGGTTGATTCTTCCGCTCTGGTATGCGGGCAAGCTCATTTATCGGGCTCTTGGCGAAAAGAAGAAAAGTGGTAACGAGAGCGCTCCCATCGGACCCGCGAGCTGAACAAGGAGGCCGCGCATGACGGCACTGGTAATTCGCAACGGCCACCTGATCGATCCGGCAGCCGGCGTGGACGGCCTTAAGGACATTCTGCTCAAGGATGGCCGGGTGGCCGAGATCGCCAGCCCTGGCAAGCTAAAGCAGGCCAATGGCGCCGAGGTGCTGGACGCTACGGGACTCATCGTCGCGCCGGGGCTGGTCGACATCCACGTTCATCTGCGCGAGCCGGGCCAGGGCTACAAGGAGACCATCGCTACCGGGACAGCGGCCGCAGCAGCGGGCGGATTTACCTCAGTTGCGGCCATGCCCAACACCATACCCGTGAACGATTCGGCGGAGATCACTCGGTGGATGCAGGCACCGGAGCGTGGCGCATCCATCCGTGTCTTTCCCATCGGGGCAGCTACGCGCGGGTCAAAGGGCGAAGCGCTAAATGACTATGCGGCCCTGAAGTCGGCCGGTGCAGTAGCCGTGACGGACGATGGCCATCCGATTCTCAAGGATGGCGTCATGCGCGAAACCCTGGCTGCCGCGGCGCGTGTGGGGCTGACGGTTATCCAGCATGCTGAAGACACGCGGCTCACCCAAGGCGCCAGCATGAATGCCGGCCCCGTGGCTTTCAAACTTGGGCTGCGAGGCATGCCGACAGAGGCAGAGTCCGGCCTGGTGGAGCGGGACATTCGCCTAGTCACGGAGTTGCGCGATGCACGAGTCCATCTGCATGTGGCCCACACTTCCACGTCTGCCGCGCTGGCCGCAGTCCGTCAGGCGCGCCGTAGCGGACTGCGCGTGACGTGCGAGGTAGCGCCTCATCATTTCCTTCTCACCGAGGAGCACGTGGGTTGCTACAGCACCAATGCCAAGATGAACCCGCCGCTGCGTTCGGCCACTGACCGAAATGCCATGATCGAGGCGATCCTCGACGGCGTGGTGGACGCTATTGCCACTGACCACGCGCCGCATGCCCTGCACGAGAAGGAAGTAGAGTTCGAGAACGCGCCTAACGGCATCACCGGGCTGGAAACGGCGCTGGGACTCTCTCTGCGCTGGCTGCATAAGGAATGGAAGATGCCCATCGGGCGCGTATTGAGCCTGCTGAGCGCACAGCCGGCAGCGCTGCTGAACCTGAAAGGGCGCGGTACGCTGGCCGTTGGAAGTTTTGCCGATGTTGTTGTCTTCGATCCCAAGGCGGAATGGGTTTTCAATGCCCGGGACACCAAATCGAAATCCCGCAATACGCCGTTCGATGGCTGGACGATGCAAGGCAAGGTCCGCTGGACCATTAGCGAAGGCCATGTTGCGTATTCAAATCCGGCATAGCTTCAACGTCTCACAGAAATTAAAGCCAATCGTCTCCCAAGCAGAAATGCGGGCCAGGAAAGGATTGGCAATTTTCCGTCAAATAACC
>JBAWCO010000517.1:0-6186 GCA_049590315.1 Occallatibacter sp.
AGGGAGGACCGTGAAGCAATTTTGAGAGAATTGCAGGAGGTGTTGGCTAGCCCGCATTTCAGCAATAGCAAGCGCTATCCTGCGCTGCTGCAATACATCGTTGAGAACACACTGGCTGGCAAATCGGATCTCCTGAAAGAACGGACCCTCGGTGTTGAGGTCTTCGACAGGCCTCCGACTTACGACACCAATACGGATACAGTTGTGCGCTACACCGCCGGAGAAGTCCGTAAGCGTCTCTCGCTCTACTATCTCGAACGGGGCGGAAGCTCCAGCATCCGAATCTCCTTACCGCCGGGTTCCTATATTCCGGAGTTCTTGCAAGGTCAGGAGGAATCGAGCGAGACGGACAACAGCTCCGACCCTTCAGGAACACCGATCGCCGATGCTCACCTCGCTGCGGAGCCGGCGACGGAGATACGGAGACCTCACCCGAATTCACTATTAGCTGTGCCGGTCCCCTCCCCCCGTCCAGCGACGGCGGTTGCAGTTAGCCCCAGCGCAGCTTCTGGAAAAATCAAACCAATTGCCTTCCGCCTTCTTTGGCTGACATTCGCTGCAATGCTTGTGATCGCCGCAATTGAAGGATTGAGGTGGAAGTATCACTCCACTCTCCCGCAGACGGCCGTCGATGAGTTTTGGGGGCCGGTACTGCGCGAGCAGCGCATGGTGTTGATCTGCACGGGAAGCGTGGTCTTTGCGCCAGATAGGTTCTCAGGGACCCTCACGGCCGGCAAGGATATCGAATATCCATTTGTTTCAATGGAGGGAGCATCGGCAATTTCGCTGGTCAGTGGCCTGCTGCAGAGCTCCGGCGCACCCACGCAACTCAAGTCCGCAGGGTCTACGCCACTAACAGAGCTCCGCGAACACTCGTCCATTTTGCTCGGTGGTTTCAATAACCAATGGACGCTGCGTTTGACCGAGCCCCTGCGATTTCATTTTGCGGCCGATCCTGCCGAAACGATCGTCGATCAGTTGCACCCTCAGGTTCGCTGGACGCGTGACCCTTCGCTCCCTTATTCCAGCGCGGGCGATTATGCCTTGCTGGCGCGATATCGGGACACGACTACCGACAGTTGGGTTGTCGTCCTCGCTGGAGTGGGGCGCAACGGCACCGAAGCCGCAGCTGAATTCGCGACCAGCCCTCACTACATGCAACTGCTTCGCGACCAGTTGGGAAGTGGCTTCTCCGACAAAAACGTCGAAGCCGTATTAAAGGTAAGCGTCATCGACGGAAAGACGGGGGCGCCTTCGATCATGGCTGTGCACATCTGGTGACTAGAGCGTGTTCAAAAACCCGCTTTGTATCAGGGCACGACTTCAGTCGTGCCGAAATGTATCAGAATGACAAGGGTTTTAACCCCTGAGAGACGGTAGCACAAACACAACCGCTATCTATGAAACACGCCTGTGCGCATTTATGGCACTACCACATCAAATCAAGCGCTTATTCCCAGATTCGAAATGTCCTACCTGATTGTGGTTGCCCTTACCGTGCGGGGACGCTTGCTGTCGGAGTGATTCTCTGCGGGGCCACGTTCCATCCTTCCACTTGCACGATGGGCGCAACCACAGCATTTTCCGAAAGCAGCGCGGTAAGCATACGTGATTCTCCGGGACTCAGTTCAATCCAATTGTCGTTCCAGAATACGGGTGCAATTAGCCCCCCGGACTCGGTGCGGACGGCGGTATGAATCTGAAAGGCTAGCATGTTAGACGGGTTGTCGATATGGACAAGAATCTCGCGGCCTCTCGGCGTGTTTGCAATATCCGCGCGGACTTGTAACCTGGCCGGCGGCAGGCTCGCGAGCGCGGTAAGATCCTCATGGCGAGCAGCAGGAGTATGCGTGTAGTCCGTTTTTGTCCAATCGAAGTTAGTGAGCGTGCCTGGCACCCAATAGAAGTTGCGGCTCAGGACGCGGCCGGATGCATCCGACAACGTCAAGTCAATGAAGAAGATCCTATCGGCGCCCTCGAAGAGACCCTCAGGCACAGAGAGAACGCGCTGCGCGCTATCTATACCAGCATCGATTGTCGTCTCCGAACTAAATAGCTCCTTCCATGCCAGGTTGTGGACTTGAACTTTGGCATGGAGTCCTGATGCTTGCTCGTATGTGCTGTTCACGACAACGATGGAGCGATCGTCGTAGGAGTATTGAATGTGCAGTGGTTCACAAGCCTTCTTGGCCGCGAAGTATCCGGCCCCGGCGTCGAGATAGTAATCGTAGAGGTGCCAGATCGTCGACGGCCACGCGTTGTTGAGCATCCACTGAATAACTCCTGTCGACACGTACTTGTTCTTACTGTAGGCCTCAAACATGGCGCGCTCGGAGTCATACTCCATGGTTTGCGCCATGCGTTCATAATCGGCGGCAGACTGCGGTTTAGCGTAGACCGATTCCATCGCATGGTCAAAGACTTTGAGGTTGACGAACTCCCCACCACCGTTGTGAAAACTCCATGTGGAGGATGGTGGCCAGGCCTGCGCGTCTGGCAGAAACCTCTCCCGGCTGGCAAGTGACGGAATTGCCGGCCCAGGGCTGGTTTCTGTGTTGAAGCCATACGCGCCACCATTGTGCTGATCCACGTACCAATAGCTGGGCGCCACATAATCGTAAGGGCCTGTCATTTTCACGCCGCTCTCGCCTGAAACGCCTGTAGGTGTGGCGGAGGCGGATGACAATACGGGATTCGGCCAATGGGTTTCCGATTCGACGTTGAGATAGGCGCGCTCCACGTCGGCTGGCGGAGGATTGTCGCTGCCGTTAAGCCAGACCAGCAAGCTGGCGTGGTGCCGCAGGCGCAACATCTGCGCACGCAACGAGGCCGTTGCGATGGTCAGGTCCTCGGGAGTCCAATCCTTCCAATGCTCCCAGTGATCGCAGCAGCACCATCCGAGCATCACCAGAATTCCCTGCTGGTCGGCCAGGTGGAAAAACTCGTCTGTCTCGAGCTTGCCTTCAAGGCGTATGGTGTTGAGGTTCATATCGCGCACCAAACGGAACTGGTCGCGCAATCGATTGTCATCGGAGCGAAGCAGCATATCCTGTGACCATCCCGCGCCGCGAATCAAAATTGGTTTGCCATTTACGCGGAAGAGACGTGCCCCTGAAGAGGTTAGCTCCGAAGTGATCTCGCGAATGCCGAAGTCCACGCTTTGCTCGTCCGTGACTTCGCTGTCCGCGGTAAAGCTTACCGTTAGGCGTTCCAAGTGCGGCTGGCCCATCTGAAACGGCCACCAAAGCTGCGGATTGCGAATGCGCAGCGCGGGAAACTGATCCGGCGCAAAGACAACCGTACGATCCTCATGTGCCGCCAACTCAACGTGCTGTTCAACGTGTATGCCGGCCGCCGAACCAGAAGCCAAACCCTTCACCGCATGATCGGCCGCATTGTGCAGTTCGGCATACACAGTCAGGTCCGCCGTGCTGAGCGTGTTGTCGTGAAAGTGAGTGACTGCGAGCGGCGAACGCACTGTGACTGCGCCGGTTGCGATCAGATCGACCGCGCCCCAAAGTCCCATATCCTTATCCGGCGGGCATGGATTCCAATCAACCCAATTGATGCCCAAATCCTTCTCCGTAGGCGCAAAAGTTTCCACCGCAAGCACATTCGCTTTTCCTGGTTTCAAAAACTCCGTCACATCGAAGTCGTATGTGCGATAGGCTCCGGCAACCGCAGTTGTATCCGCGATTCTGTGACCGTTGAGCCAGATATTGCCTCGGTAGTTGATGCCGCCGAAGTGCAACCAGAATCGCTCTTCCTTTGCGGATGTTGTCGCAGCTACAAACTCTTTGCGATACCACCATCCGCAACGATAAGGGCTTCCATCGGGCATGGGGAGATTGGAAAAATTGTGGCCGATCGGATATTCCGAACCGGGGATCTGGCGCAGGTTGGTTCCGAAGTAAGGATCGGGGATCACTCCAGCAGACGTCTGCGCAGCCAGCACGGTATTGGGCACGGATGTCTTCACCCATCCGTCCACGGAAAACCCACTTGCCGCGATAGCGTCTCCGGCGGCCGGAACTTTGCATGCAGATTGCAACAGCCACCCTTCTCGAAGCGGCGTCGTTGTGCCAGCTTTCATTGCTGCGGGAATCGCCAGCGCTGCACACAAGAGGGGCAGGATGCTTCTAAACTTTAAGAACATTTTCTCGACCATCTTAAGCAGGAATTGCCGCTTATATCCGCGCAGCAATCTTGTTTGGAGCAACCCGGCGGGTGCGATCCCGCTCGTGAGGAAAGAACTGCGCGAAGCGAGAGTGGAACGAATCTCGCATTGAAAGGATGACAACGACAAGCGGGAGTGGAGCGGAAATCCAGGCGTCGCGCTTCGGAAAGGAGCCATGGAGGTGTGTCCTCAGAGCAAATCGATCGACGAAGAGGAAAGAAAAACATCCCTTTATTCAATCGCTTGAATATAGGGAATATCTACTGAGCTCCAGGGGCTTGTCAAGAGCGATCCTTATGAGTGCTCGGTCTCACCTTCGCATTTGCGAAGCTGCTGAGGGTGCCCAAAGAGAGGTGCGGGATGGAGAAATAATCCCTTGACATGCAGAAAACTGTTCCTTACAGTAGTTTTCCAAGTATTCAAGCGTTTCAATATAAGGATTTGATCGAGAGGCCATCCATGAGAAACCGGAATGCGGGCGCACCCTCCGTACAAAAAGCTGTCTTCGTTTGGATTCTTATTCTCTGCGCCGGAACCGTCGCATTCTCCCAGGGGGGACGAGGAAGCATCAGCGGATTGATAACTGATCCTTCCGGAGCAATTATCCCCGGAGCCAAGGTCACTACGAAAGATCACGCCACAGGAATCTCTACCTCAACCGTTTCCACCGCTGCTGGCCTGTATTCCTTTGTATCCCTCAATCCCGGAAACTATGAAGTCTCCGTAAGTCTCAAGGGCTTTGAGACCGTCACCCAGGACAACATAACCGTGACGGTGGATCAGACCTCTACTGTGAATCTTGCCCTGCCGGTGGGGAGCGTGACAGAAGTAGTGAGAGTCACCGGATCTTCTGCCCTTGCAGATACGGAGAATTCCACCGTAGGTCAGCTGATCGATTCGGCAACCATTGATCGCGTCCCCTTGCTCACTCGCAATGTATACGAGTTGGTGCAACTGAGTGCAGGCGTGACCCCGGCCAACGGATCGCCCAATTCGTCCAGTTCGGAGGCGATCATCAACATCGCTACCGGACGGCCGGGAGTCGACGTCTCGTCGTACACCATTAACGGCGCCATTGTCGGCTCAATTTACTACATGCTCGACGGCAGCCCGCTGGGGGTTGCCGAAAACAATGCAGCCGCCATCATCCCGGCCATGCAGATTCCCGAGGATGGTGTGGAAGAGTTCCGCGTCGAGACTCAAAACACGCCGGCCTCTTATCAGAGCGGAGGGGCTGGAGTCATCAGTCTCGTCAGCAAATCCGGTGGGGACCAGTTCCATGGCGACGTCTTCGGAGTCTTTCGCCCAGATGTTCTTGCCGCCAACGACTACTTCAACAAGCAGAGCCAGTTGGCAAACGGTACGCCGAATCAGTCTCCCAGCTTTCACCGTTACCAGGAAGGCGCGGCGATCAGTGGCCCTATCCTGCACAAGAAGCTCTTCTTCTTTGGCGACTATGAAGCCACGCAGCAGCAGATGTTTGACGGGTCGAATACATTTGCTGTCCCCACTTCCGCCGAGCGGACGGGCGATTTTTCAAATATGGGATTTACGATCTACGATCCGACTCTGCCGGATAACGCGGATGGAACGCGTCAGCCGGTAGCCGGCAATAAGATTGCCAAACCCAATCCCATCGCGTTAAAGTTCCTTTCGGAATTTCCCAAGTGTAACTACCCAAGCCCATCCACCTGCGACTCCGCCACAACGGATGTTTCGCCCAACCTGTATGTTCCAGGTCTGGATCCAACAACGCAGCAGAAGTTCGATGTTCGCATTGACTATTATCAGAGCGAGCGTCAACGCATCTTCGGCCGTTTCTCATTCGACCGCCTCTTTACCTCGGGTGTGAACGCCTTCAACAACCCGTGGGACCTGAATTATGCCCAGAACATTACCAACGGGCGCAACTTCATTATTGGGGACGACCTTACAATCAACCCCACCACGGTGTTGCAATTGCGCTACTCCTTCACCCGCCATTATGAGCATCAAGGTGGCGACCCTGG
>JBAWCO010000518.1:0-7856 GCA_049590315.1 Occallatibacter sp.
ACCTACGTCGAAACCGGCAATGCCGATGCGGGCCTGGTGTATTTGAGCGACGCAAAATCTTCAAGCCAGGTGCGTGTCGTGGCCACAGCTCCGGAATCGTCGCACGACGCAATCGTCTATCCCGCCGCAGTCGTGAAGGGGAGTCACAATCAGGCGGCTTCGCTCAAGTTTATCGAGTATCTTGGCAGCCCTGCCGCCTCCGCGATCTTTGTCAAGCATGGGTTTACAATAGCGGCACCGTGACGCTGCCAATCGACCTATCCCCTCTCTATATCTCTCTGGCCACAACCTGCGCCGCCACGGTGGCAACCTTCTTTCTAGGATTGTTCGCGGCGCGGCTGATGTACGGCATGCGCGGCAGCTTGCGCGCCTGGATTGACGGTATACTCACGCTCCCTCTCGTTCTGCCGCCCACCGTTGTCGGCTTCTTTCTTCTCGTCCTTCTCGGACGCCGCAGTTTCATCGGCCATGCGCTGCAGATGATCGGCGTGACCATCGTATTTTCATGGCCCGCCACCGTAATTGCCGCTACAGTAGTTGCATTCCCCCTAATGTACCGCACCACTCTAGGCGCGTTTGAGCAGGTGAATCCGACGCTGCTGGATGCAGCACGCACCCTGGGCGCCTCCGAGCGAACCGTGTTTCGCAGAGTGCTTTTGCCGCTGGCCGGCCCCGGTGTTCTGGCGGGTACGGTGCTTGCCTTTGCGCGTGCGCTGGGGGAATTTGGTGCGACGCTCATGCTCGCCGGCAACATTCCGGGCCGCACCCAGACGATGCCGATGGCCATCTTTTCTGCCGTGGAAGACGGCGACATGCGCATAGCGCTGCTCTGGGTCGGCCTTATCGTCTTGCTATCGTTGGCCATTATTCGCCTGCTCAATCGTGAGAGCAGGGCGCGGCGGCTCGCGCGAAAGCAAATAGCTCCTTCCCTGGTTCCTATTTCTTCCACTGTGATCCCACTGTCGCAAAAAACGGACAAATCCACGTCTGCGGCCACGCTCGAAATGAATGTCGAAAAGGCGCTGGATCGTTTCACCTTGAATGTAGAGTTACATGCAAGCAAGGGCGCGGTTGGCCTGCTCGGAGCCTCGGGTGCGGGAAAGACCATGACGCTTCGCATGATTGCCGGTATCGTCGCGCCGGACCGTGGACGCATAGTCCTCAATGGCCGCGTGCTCTTTGATCGCGCCACCGGCCGAAACACGCCCGCAGCCCAGCGCAAAATCGGCGTCGTCTTTCAGGACTACGCTCTATTCCCGCATATGACGGTAGCAGAGAACGTGGGCTTCGGCCTGAGTCGGATGTCGCGTGCCGAGCGTCATGTGCGAGTCCAGAAGCAGCTTGCACAGATGCACATTGCCGAGTTAGCTCAGAGTTACCCCACCGAGATCTCGGGTGGGCAACGGCAGCGCGTAGCCATCGCACGCTGCATGGCCATCGAGCCCCACGCATTGCTCCTCGACGAACCGTTTGCTGCTCTCGATCCGCACCTGCGTCGCCAGACGGAGGAGCAGCTTCGGGAGGCGTTGTCCGACTACGACGGTGCAGTGATCTTTGTAACTCACGACATGGAAGAAGCTTTCCGGTTTTGCAGCGAGTTACTGGTTCTGGACGGTGGACGAGTTATCGCCAGCGGACCCAAGCACAAACTCTTCGAGCGCCCGGAGTCGGTGGTCGCGGCTCGACTCACCGGCTGCAAGAACATAGTTCCGGCGCGCCGCGTCTCGGAGAATCGTATCGCCGTCGACGCATGGAATTGTGAACTGCAAACGGCGTTGCCAGTGCCGAACACTCTAACGTACCTCGGCTTTCGCTCGCATCAGATCGCCTTCCAGCCCGTGTCGGATGCACCAAACACCTTTCCCTGCTGGCTTGTCAGCACCAGCGAGGCTCCGCATGAAATGACTCTCTATCTGCGCCTGCACACCGCGCCCCAACCCGGCGATCCGTTCCATCTGCAGGCCGACATCACTAAAGAAGCCTGGCGGAAACTCGGTGCGCAGCCGCAACCCTGGCACATACAACTTGAACCTTCCCGGCTTCTTTTGCTTGACCGTGGAACTCTCTGACTCGGCCACTCGTATGCACAATGTAGTTCCATCTATTCCTGCTCGTGGTGTATTTGACCGACAGGTGATAACGTTATCGCAAGCGAGGTTCGTGTGAACGCCGGTTCTGGAAAATCTGTTCTCGTTTTTGACGTTGGAGGTAGCCACATATCAGCCGCGGTCTGCCGTGCTGGCGATTTCCGGCTTGGTTCCGTTATCACCGCTGCGCACCCTCCAGAAGAGACCAGTCAAACCTTCATTAGTCTCCTTCACTTTCTTGGAACTCAGGCTGGCGCTGGCAGCGATCGCGTCTCGGGCGCCTCGATTGCCATCCCTGGGCCATTCGACTACAAAACCGGCGTAAGCCACATGCGTCACAAGCTGCCTTACCTCTTCGGGGTAAACGTGCATGAGGCGTTGGCCGCGCGTTTCGGTTGGCAGGCCAGCCAGGTCTGCTCCCTCAACGATGCGGATGCATTCCTGCTCGGCGAAATTGGTGCGGGTGCTGCGCGTGGCGTTGTGCGCGCGGTCGGGCTCACGCTCGGAACCGGTATCGGTTCAGCCTTTGCCGTGGATGGTCACGTCGTCACCGAGGGCCCAGGCGTTCCGCTCGACGGCGAAATTTGGAACCTTCCCTATGAAGGTGGAATTGTCGAAGACTCCGTCTCAACACGCGCAATTCAGGCCTACTACCGGAAGCGCACAGGCGTAACTCGGGAAGTGGCCGAGATTGCCGCGTCCGCAAGCAGAGACTCGGCAGCTTCTGATGCCTTCATCGAGTTCGGGCGCCATCTTGGCCTCGCGATGCGAAGTACCCTCTATCCCTTCGCTCCCAATGCCGTTGTGCTCGGCGGAGGTATTTCGCACTCCGCGCCGCTCTTCCTTTCCACCACTCAGGCTCAGCTACAGGGTCTCGACGTCGAACTGCGGCTCTCGGAGCTGTTCGATCACGCTGCTTTGGTCGGCGCTGGGGTGCGATGGTTCGAGATCTTCGATCAGGGCGCAAATGGCTTGCTTGCGCAGGCCGCGGCAGGCAATGCTACTGCTTGAGCGGTGTAGAGAGCAATGCTGCCGATCAAGAAAGACTGCTCGAAACGCCGACTCCAATTCGACTCCATTAGGATGTTCTCCGCAATGAGAATTAAAGAAAAAGCCTCATTTGACCTTTCGCTCCAGTGTGCCTTTCGACGCCTGATGTCACACAAGGCGGCCGTTGTTTGTTTGGCGATGATGTTGCCAGTGTGCGCGAATGCGCAGTCGGTTCCGGCCGAGGACTACGGTCCCTTCAATGCGACGTTTCTAATCGATGGACCCGGACTCAGCAAATCGCTGGCAGCGCCGTCTCCACTTGATAGCCGGACTGCCGCTCTGCTTGACCGATTGGGGTTGAACAAACAGCCGGATTCGCGCGATGTGTTGTTGGCAGGCCATGCAGAATGGACATTGGCCTTCTGGTTCAAGCCCTCGGAACCTCTCACCGGCACCGTCCTTCTGGCAGGCATTGGCGACCCAGCCGCCGAAGATGCACGTTTCGTCGGAATCGAGGATGGCCACCTCGGCTTGTGGCTGGGCCGAGGGCAGGGAACCACTCATCTCATCGCGGCTCAGGGTACATTGGACACGACACGCTGGCAGCTTGCTGTGGCCGTGAGCGACGGGCAAAAGGTCATGCTCTATGCCGATGGAAATGAAGTGGCGTCGAGCACGCTGGCGCAGGGCGCGGTTGCCGCTCGACTTGAAATGGCGCCGCCGACCGTCGCTTCCCTCAAGAGCAGTCACTTCGGCGGGCAGATTGCAGGCCTCAGAATTTATCGTATTGCGCTCTCTGCAGCCCAGGCAAGAACTACTGCAACCACACCGCCGGACTTCTCGCTGCCTGCCTATGAAGAGGCCTCGCGTCGCTGGGGTGTGCAGACCTTTGGCATGGTCGGTCAAACCGCACCGCAAGATCCTTCAACGCTGCCGCGCGGTAAAGGCGCCATCCAGAAACCGACAGCGAAACCGCTGCCGCCCTCAACCGCGCACCTCGAGCCAATCGGGGGCAATAGCTGGCGAATTCGCGGAGGATGGAAACTCGCCGCGGAACCCGACATCAAAGCTCGCGTCGGTAAGGCCAACGGCGAAGATCTTTCCCGGCCCGGCGTCGCAACTGCCGGCTGGCTGGCAGCCACTGTCCCCGGCACCGTGCTCACCACTATGATCGATCGCGGCGTTTATCCCGATCCAGATTATGGGCTCAACAACCTGGCGATTCCAGAGAGCCTGGCCCACCAGGATTATTGGTATCGCGTAGCATTCACCGCGCCCGCGCAATCTCGCGGACAGCGTCTCACGCTCACCTTTGAAGGCGTAAACTATGCGGCTGAAGTATGGCTGAACGGCAACAAGCTCGGTGGATTCACAGGCGCATTTCTGCGCGGCAACTTCGACGTGACGTCTAAACTTGAGACTGAAAACGTCTTGGCTGTTCGTGTGAGTCCTCCGCCGCATCCGGGCATTGCGCACGAGCAATCCATTAAGGCCGGCCCAGGCGAGAACGGTGGCATCCAGGTTCTGGATGGGCCCACGTTTGCTGCCACTGAAGGATGGGATTGGATTCCCGGCATTCGCGATCGAAACACCGGCATCTGGCAAGACGTGACGCTTACTGTCACGGGCGCCGTAGAAGTCGGCGACCTGAATGTCATCACGACGCTGCCTAAGTCCGATCGCAGTGAAGCAGACATCGAGATCGAAGCCCCACTCACCAACGCGTCCGACGCAGTCGTTGAAGGCGAGCTGACCGCAAGCTTTGACGATGTGAAGGTGACGAAGCACCTGCGCCTTGAGCCGGGTGACTCCGTTCAACGGCTCAGGCCAGAGGACTTCGCGCAGCTAAAGGTGCAACATCCCAAGCTCTGGTGGCCCAACGGCTACGGCGATCCCACTCTGCACACGCTTAAAGTCAGCTTCACCGTCGACGGCAAAATCAGCTCACAACAGCAGATCAACTTCGGCATGCGCGAACTGAGTTTTGAAACCTCGCTCTTCGATCAGACCGGCCACCTTCGCCGCGTGGAGGTCCTTCCCAGCCGCACGCACGATGAAGCGCTGCCGCTCATCAACGAAACGCATGATGGCATTCGCCAGATTGACGACCAGACTCCCAACCAGTTGCCCGCCGGCCAAACTTTGCCGGAGTACATGCGCCATGCCTGGGTGCATTCGCTCGCAACCGGTGCCGAGGCCTCGCCGTCGATTCACCCCATAGAAACTGGATGGCCCGGCACTGACCTGGTCATCAAAGTAAACGGTGTGCGCATCGCCGCACGTGGCGGCAACTGGGGCATGGATGACAGCCGCAAGCGCGTCAGCATCGAGCACCTTGAGCCCTACTTCCGCTTGCATCGCGATGCCCACGTCAACATCATCCGCGACTGGATGGGCCAGGATACCGAGGAGAACTTCTACGCCCTCGCCGACAAGTATGGACTCATGGTCTGGAACGATTTCTGGGAGTCTACGCAGAATTACAACATCGAAGCAGAAGATCCGGCACTGTTCCTCAAGAACGCGCGCGACAGCATTCTGCACTACCGCCATCACCCGTCCATCGTCGTCTGGTGTGGACGCAATGAGGGCGTTCCTCAGCCCATCATCAATGAAGGCCTGGCCAACCTTGTGCGAACGCTCGACCACACCCGCTATTACACCGGCAGCTCAAACCAGGTGAACCTGCGCAACTCCGGCCCTTATCAGTTGCAAACACTGGAAACTTACTATCGAATCAACCGCGGCTTCAGCGTGGAGCTGGGAATCCCCAGCGTGCCCACGCTGGAAAGCATCGAGTCATTCATTCCCGAGCCCGATCGCTGGCCCATCAGCGACACGTGGGCTTACCACGACTGGCACCAGAGCGGAAACGGCGATGTCGCGCCTTTCCTCGCGCACATGGAGACGGAATTCGGCGCGGCCACCAGCCTTGAAGACTTCGAGCGCAAGGCTCAGATGATCGACTACGCAGCGCATCGCGCCATCTTCGAGGGCTTCGCAGCACATTTGTGGCAGCCCAACTCGGGACGCATGATTTGGATGACGCAGCCCGCGTGGCCCAGCATGGAGTGGAATTTTCTCAGTTCGGACTATGACACGCAATCCAGCTTCTACGGAACACAGAAGGCATGCGAGCCGGTTCATGCGCAGCTCAATCTCATCGATAATTCGGTGGACCTGATCAACCTCGGCGATGCCCGCTCCTATAAGGTTCAGGTCCGCGTTGTCGGGCTCGATGGCAAGACCATCAGCGATCAGACCAATCAGATCCAGGCCGCAGCTAATGATCGTACTTCCGTGGGCAAGCTAGATCTGGACAAACTGGCCGATGGTCACACGGTTCTGGTTGCGTTGAAAGTCACTGATGTGTCGGGTTCACGAGTGAGCAACAACCTTTACTGGTGGGCCAGAGACGAAGCCAGCCTGCGCGAATTAAACGGAATGCCGAATGCTATTGTGAGCGCTTCTGCCTCGGTAGCTGCTGGTGCCGACAATGAACGCAAAGTGACGGTGAAGATCGCGAACTCGGGCGCAACGCCAGCCGTGATGATCAAGCTCACTCTCAAAGATGCGGCCACCAGCGCGCGCATCCTGCCCGCCTACTATAGCGAAAACTACGTCTCGCTCCTTCCAGGCGAAGAACGCACCATCTCCGTGGACTTCCCGGCCGGGCAGGGCAAGCCCGCCATTAGCATTCGCGGATGGAATCTTGCGAATGAGACGGTGACGGTCGAATAGCATGCTCGCGGGTTCCTGAAGCCTCGCGTAAAGGAGCGCATCTAAGACACTGTGATGAATACATCTACTTCGATCTCTCTTCGTAGACTTGGCAACTCCGACCTTCACCTCACGCCCATCGGCTTCGGAGCCTGGGCTATCGGCGGGGGCAATTGGGAGTTTGCCTGGGGGCCCCAGGACGATCAGGAGTCCATCGCAGCAATCCAGCGCGCGCTTGATCTCGGCATCAACTGGATCGACACCGCAGCCATCTATGGTCTTGGCCACTCAGAAGAAGTGGTTGCGCGCGCAATCAAGAGCCACTCTGGCCCGAAGCCGCTGGTTTTTACCAAGTGTTCCATGCGTTGGCACGAAGATCGTTCCATCTATCGCTCACTCAAGGCTCGTTCATTGGCCGAGGAACTTGAGGCATCGCTAAAGCGTCTTGGTGTCGAGACCATCGATCTCTATCAGATTCACTGGCCCAATCCGGACGAAGAGATTGAAGAAGGTTGGGAGGCGCTGACGAAATTCAAAGAGCAAGGCAAAATCCGCTGGATAGGTGTCTCGAATTTCTCTGTGGAGCAGATGAAGCGCGCCCAGAAGATTGCGCCGATTACCAGCCTGCAGCCACCGTACTCCATGCTGCGTCGGGCTATTGAAGAAGAGGTTCTTCCTTTTGCGCAGTCCAACAACATTGGCGTCATCAATTATTCCCCTATGGTCTCGGGTCTGCTCACAGGCGCAATGACGGCTGAGCGCGTTGCTGCTTTCCCGACGGATGACTGGCGCCGGCGCGCGGTCGAATTCAACGAACCGCGCCTAAGTCGCAATTTACGCCTTGTGGAGTTGCTGCGGGGAATCGGCAGCAGCCACGGCGTAACTCCCGGGGTGGTGGCCGTTGCGTGGACGCTGCATCATTCTGCGATCACAGCTGCAATCGTAGGCGGGCGCAGCGGAAAACAAGTCGAAGATTTGGCGCCAGCTCTCGAATTCAGATTGAGCGACGACGAATACGCCAGGATTAACGGGTTCCTCGCAGACAATCCTGTCTGAACC